>NZ_QAOZ01000004.1:0-380922 GCF_003050885.1 Rhodococcus sp. OK611 | reverse complement strand
ACCGAGCGGCCGAAACCCGAGGTGCATATCCATATCGATCTGGAGAGTCTGCTGCGGTTGGCGGATCATCCCGGGCATGTGGAGGGTCACGGGCCGATCGATCCGGAGTTGGCGAGGTTGCTCGCCGGGGATGCGACGTGGCAGGCGGTGATCACCGATGCAAGGCGCATCGATGCCGAACGAAACGGCTCTGTGGGCGATGGGGGCGCGGGCGACAGCTACTGCGGTGGCGACACCAACGGCAATGACGACGGAGTCAGCGGCGGCGAGATTGCCTGCGACAAAGCCGCTGAGGGACGCCGCGACGGCCAACTGCCACGAGAACCGAAGTCCGACAGCGAGTCAGGGGAACCCAACCCAGGGGATAGCTCTGTCTCGAACCCGACACCTGGAGTCCCGACCCGCTACCGCCTCCGACGCAGGACCGCGGGGCAACTGCCGCCGCGGCAGGACTCACCGAGGCCATCACCGGACACGAACCCACGAGGGCCGCGGATCACCGACATTCTCGACGCGATCACCGCGAACCCCGCCCTGCTCGACGGCCAATACCCGGACGGGCACGGCGGATACGCCCACCCACCCCGCGGAGCCCTGACCTACCGGCCCAGCAACAGCGTCCGCACCGCGGTCTTCGACAAGTACGACACCTGCACCTTCCCCTGCTGCACCGTCAAGGCCCGCGACTGCCAGTTCGACCACATCGTCGAGTTCGACCCCGACAACCCCCTCGCGGGCGGCTGGACCGTGGAGAGCAACGGCGAACCCGCCTGCATCTGGCACCACCAGGCCAAGACCGACCGACTCTTCCGCGTCGTCCGCCTCGACGGCGACGTCATCGTCTGGATCGGCCAACACGGCGCAATCGGGGTCACCCTGCCCCTGCCGGTCGAGCAACGACCCAGCGCCCGCACCAAGAAACCCGCAGCGCGGCCGACCTCGAAGCCGACACCCGCACCGCCGCCGCCCGAACCACCCGACCCCGGCATCTACGAACTGACCTGGTGGGAAACCCACATGCAGCCCACCGACCTACCCCCGACGCTCCCGGAACTCGCCACCATCAGTGACCCCGGCCACCTCGCGCGGTGCGCACAACTGCGCGCCCACCACGCCGAACACCTCGCGATCCTGGGCGAACGTCTCCGCCATCAACCCCCGCCGTTCTAGAACACGGCCGCGGTGATCAGCGCGAGCAGCGGGGTGATCCCCTGAACCACCGCCGGCCGCAGGTACTTTGCGCCCGTCGATGCGAGTACCACCGCGGCACCGACGATGCACACACAGCAGAAGACGACGATGGCGTGCCCGGCGGCGCCCCCGATGATCAGGCCGACAACGATGCCGATCGCCAGGAAGAGGTTGTAGAAACCCTGGTTGTAGGCCAACGGACGGGCGACATCCGCGTCCTGCTGGCTGGTCAGTCCGAAGCGTTTCCAGACCTCCGGGCGCGTCCACCACACGCTCTCCATGGCAAAGATCACGACGTGTAGCGCAGCAGCGAGACCAGCGAATATCTGGGCGATGACCGGCATGACAGAACGATGCCACACCGGCACGGGCATCGCGCGGTAACACAGCACGACTGCCCGCACAAGGCCCGCTGGGAGGAGCCGAATCGCCGAAACCCCGGCCTCCGGGCGGGCGGCACGCGCTCCCCCGCCCCGAAGACTCGAGGGCATGAACGTCGTCTCCAGGCGCGCCTTCCTGATGGGGCTCGCCGCCACCCCGATCGCCCTGTCCGCCGGATGCGCTGCCGGCCGGCCGAGTCCGGCGGGAGCCTCTTCCCGGCCGCTGCCCATCCCTCCGCTCGCGACCGCTACGACCGACGGGGCGGGTGCGCGGCATTTCACCCTCACCGCAGGGGCGGGCAGCTCGGAGATCGTGGCAGGCAAGTCGACCGCGACGTGGGGGTTCAACGGTTCGATGCTGGGTCCGACCATCCGCGCCCGCCGCGGCGAGTCGGTCGCGTTCACCATCGACAACGGCCTGCCCGAGGCGACCACGGTGCACTGGCACGGGATGCACGTGCCCGCCCGCTTCGACGGCGGTCCGCACCAGACCATCGAGCCCGGCGCCCGCTGGGAGCCGGCATGGACGGTGAACCAGCCGGGCGCGACCCTCTGGTACCACCCGCACCCGCACGGCTCCACCGAGAAGCACGTCTACCGCGGCCTGGCCGGACTGTTCCTGGTCGACGACGAGGTCACCGACGCCGTCGACCTGCCCAAGACCTATGGGGTGGACGACATCCCGCTGATCATCCAGGACAAGCGCTTCACCGCCGACGGAACCCTCGACGAGTCCGACCCCACCGACATCGGACTGCTGGGCGACACCATCGTCACCAACGGGATCGCAGGCGCCCACCTGCCGGTCAGCACCGAGAGGGTTCGGCTGCGGATCCTCAACGGCTCCTCGGGCCGGATGTACAACCTCGGCTTCGCCGACGATCGCGAGTTCCACCTGGTCGCGAGCGACGGCGGCCTGCTTGCGGCGCCCGTGCCGCTCACCCGGGTCCGGCTCAGCCCCGGCGAGCGGGCGGAGATCGTGGTGGCCGTGAACGGCTCGAACGCGCTGCTGCGCGCGCTGCCCCACGAGGACCACGCCGGACTCGACCGCGGCGACGCGGCCGCATTCGGCGTGCAGGAGAGCTTCGACGTCCTCGAACTGCGACCCAGCGAGAACCCGACCGGCTCACCCGCACTACCCGCATCGCTGGCGACCATCGCACGGCTCGACCCCACGGGTGCGGCCGCCGAGCGCAGCTTCGAGCTCCAGTGGTTCATGATCAACGGCGCCCAGATGGACATGAACCGCATCGACTTCTCCCCCACCGTCGACACCACCGAGGTGTGGACGGTGCGCAATGTCGACAACTGGCCGCACAACTTCCACGTGCACGACGTGCAGTTCCAGATCATCGACATCGACGGCAGCCCGCCGCCCCCGGCACTGGCCGGCTGGAAGGACACCGTCTACACGCCGCCGGGCGTCCGGTTCCGGCTGGCGCTGCGCTTCACCGAGTACTCCGACCCGACCTTTCCGTACATGTACCACTGCCATCTGCTGCTGCACGAGGATCAGGGCATGATGGGGCAGTTCCTCGTCCTCGAACCGGGTCAGAAGCCCGCTCCGATGGCGATGGACATGGACATGTCACACCAGGGGCACGGCGGCTAGCGGTTGGGAGGCCTGATGGAACCGGACGAGGTCGATTTCGCGCACACCGACGCGGCCGACCGGAAGCGGCGCGAGAAGGCCACCGAACTGGCCCGGTTCGCGTGGGACCGGGCCATCAGCGGAGCCGAGCTCCTCGACCTGCCCGACGACCGGTTGCGCAAGCTCGCGAGGGCAGCGGGCGCGAATCCGCCGAGCACCAGGGAGACCTGGACCGTGGTTGCCGACCTGCTCGACCAGAAGTCGACATGGGCCGCGGCGAACCCCGACCACCCGCAGGCCACCCCGGCGCACGCCGACGAGAAGATCATGTGGGTCAAGCGGCCCATCCCGCCCTGGACCTAGCTGTACTGCCCAGGGACGTTGGTCAAGCGGCTGAAGGGAACGTTCCTGCCGATGGCGGAGTGTTGCCGGTGGTGATTGTAGGTGTGCAGCCACGCCGGTAGCGCTGATCTTCGGGTTCGTTCGGACTTGTAGTGGCGGGCGAAGGCCCATTCGGCGGCCAGGGTGCGGTGGAAGCGTTCGATCTTGCCGTTGGTCTGCGGCCGGTAGGGGCGGGTGCGTTTGTGTTTGACCGCCAGTTCGGCGCAGGTCTGCTTCCAGAGCGTGGAGCGGTAGCAGCCACCGTTGTCGGACAGGACCCGTTCGACCGTGACACCGCGGGCGGCGAACCAGCTCACCGCCCGGCGCAGCACCGCGACGACGGCCGTCGTCGCGGTTTCGTCGTCGTGGATCTCGGCGTAGGCGACTCGGGAGTGGTCGTCGATCACGGTGTGCACGAACGCGTGACCGAGCAGTTCATTGTGGTGTCGGCTGCGGGTCGTTCCGGGTGTGCTCTGGCGGTTCTTGCGGCCCTTCGCGCGTCCGACGAACCGCCAGCCGCCGCCGTCGGGGATGTTGCCGAGCTTTTTGACGTCGACGTGGATCATCGACCCCGGGTGGGGGTGTTCGTAGCGGCGGATCACCTCGCCGGTGCGGATGTCGATGTGCGAGAGCCGGTTCAGGCGGCACCGCACCAGGACCGCATGGACTGTCGAAGCCGGCATGTTCAGCCGGGAGGCGATCGCTAGCGGGGATAGGCGTGTGCGCCAGCGCAGGTCCACGATCTTGCGTTTGACCTGTTCCGGTGTGCGGTTCGGGCTGTGGTGTGGGCGGCTGGAGCGGTCGACCATGCCGACCTCGCCCATCTCCAGGTATCGCACGGCCCACCGTTTCGCGGTGGGCCAGGAGACGTTGAAATGTTCGGCTGCCCGCACGATCGGCCAGCCGTCGTCGACGATGAGCTGGGCCAGCAGTAGCCGGCCCCTCGGAGTCAGGGGTGCATTAGCGTGAACCACGAAGGTCTCCTGTCGGTCAGTGGTTGTCTCAGCAACTTCCACTTCACGACAGGAGACCTTCCCTGTTCAACGACCAGTCACAGCGTGTCGTCGCAATCCCTCAACCAACCTGCCTGGGCAGTACACCTAGCCCAGCGAGAAAAGGTCGGTGCACTCCCCTACCGGCCTCGCCCGCAGGATCTCGCGCGCACGCGACCGCGCGTTGTTGTACTCGAACCACGCCGTGTCGTCGTCGACGTCCATCCCGAGCAGCGCGCACGAGCGTGCAGGCTCTGGCAGCCGGTCGAGGGCGGGCACCGCATCGACGGACAGGCCGCGCAGGTACCCGACGTCGATGTGCCCCGTGTCGGCGTACCGCTGCGCGTTCCGCTCCGCGATGTAGCCATCCGGATTGAGCGCGGCGAACCCGAGCAACCCCACCGCCACCGAAGCCAGCACCGCCCGCGGCAGCCACCGCGCCGACATCCGCACCCCGGCCACCATCAGCAACACGAAGACCACACCCAGCCACAGCTCAGTCGCCATCACGCCCACGCGCAGCCGGGTGAAGCCGAACTCGTTCTCGTACAGCGACATCCGATGCACCGCCGACGCGACGATCACGAGGGTGAGGACACAGAGCGCCCCGAGGAGCAGGCGGGCGCTCAACCGGTCCCCCGAGTCCCGCCGATCCACCTTCCGGACGGCGACCGCGATGACGGCCAGGGTCAGGACGGTGACCGCGGTGAGCTGCCAGAAGCCCTGCCGCGCGTAATCGGCGTAGGTCAGATCGTCCGTGTCCTGCACATGGTCGTCCCCGCCGAACAGCACCCGTACCTGCACCGCGACGAAAACGACGAACAGCAGGTCCAGCAGCGCCAGCGGCACCGCCCATTCCCACCGCGCGACCGGGCGACCGGGCCGGGGCGCCAGTGCATCGAATCGCGGGGTCCGTCGCCGCAGGTAGGCCCCCGCGAGGGCGGTGCCCACGACGAGAAAGCCGAGAATCAGGCGGCCCACCGGATTCGTCACCTGCACGTCGGGAACCACGGCGCCGAACAGCTCGGCGAACTCCGGATCCGCGCTGACGAAGAGCGAACCGAACACCAGGATCAGCACGACGCTGATCGCCGTCACGGCGAGCACCCGTCCCGGTTTCACCCCCCGCCCGGTCCGTAGCCGGGCGCGGCCACGCCGCACCCAGCCGCTCACCCGCACGGGGGTGAGCCAGACCGCGGTCGACGCCAGCGCGAGGCCCGTCCACGTCCAGCCGCCGACAAGGGCGACCGATCCGACGACCCAGCTCGCCACGACGCACAGCGTGATCAGCCACTCGGCGCCGCGCACCGCCGCCACCGCGAGCAGGGCGAGGGCGCCGAGGGCCGCGCCGATCTGCAGCCCCGTCGGACGCGGACGAACGGTCGCGAATGCGGTCGCCGCCACCGCCACTCCGGTCAGGAGGTAGGCGATGCTCACCACCGTCACCTGCAATGTGAGGGTGGCGATGGCGCCGGCACCCAGTGCAGCGGCCAGGGTCGCGCGGGGGGCCATCGACGTGTGGTCCTGCCGCCACATCCCGCGTGGCCAGCGCCAAGGGCGGCCGCCCCGCACCATTTCGGGGCGCGCCGCCGTCATCGCTCGGTTCATCGTCTCTGCGCTCATCTGGTCCTCCTGATCCGCGCCCGCCCGGCACGCGGGCAGGCGTCATCACGGGACCGGCCGGGAAGGCCGGACCCCCAAGGGAATTCGTCTTGTTGGTTGCGCTAGGTCTGTGGAATCGACACCCGGATGCAGCAGCCCGGACCCGTGTCGAGGACCTCGATACGGCCGCTGTGCAGCTCGACCGCCCAGCGTGCGATCGCCAGGCCGAGGCCGGTCCCGCCGTCCTGCGCGCCGCCGCGGGTGAAGCGCTCGAACACCCGGGACCGGTCGGCCACGGGGATGCCGGGGCCGTCGTCGTGCACGTCCAGGATCAGCTGGCCCGAGTCCTGGTCGATCCGGACCCGGACCCGCACGGGCGCATCCGGCGAACCGTGCCGCGCCGCGTTGTCGAGGAGGTTGGTGATCACCTGATGGAGTCGGGCCGTGTCCGCGACGGCGCGCAGCCCCGCCGGTGTCACCTCCACCAGGGCAGGCAACGGACCGCTGGGGCCTGCGGCCTGCCGGATCACCTCGTCCAGGAACGGCTCGATCTCGAAGGTGGTGCGCTGCAACGGCACCGCGCCACCCTCCAGCCTGGACAGATCCAGCAGGTCCGCCACCAGGCTGCCCAGCCGTTCGGTCTGGGCGAGCGCCGACCGCATCGTCTGCTGATCGGCCGTCTCGACGCCGTCGACCACGTTCTCCAGCACCGCCTGCAGGGCCGCGATGGGGGTCCGCAGCTCGTGTGAGACGTTGCCGATCAGCTCACGGCGGTATCGGTCGTCGGCCTCGAGGTCCTCCGCCATCTGGTTGAACGCCGTCGCCAGCTGGCCGATCTCGTCCCGCGACGTCGAACGCACCCGGCGCGAATAGTCGCCGGTCGCCATCGCCCGCGCCGCGGCGGTCATCTCCCGCAGCGGCGACGTCATGCCGTGCGCGAGTACCTGCGTCACCGCGAGCGCGGCGAGGAGGGCCGCGAGCAACGCGAACCGGAACTGCCACTGCGCGGTGATCCAGAAGGTCAGCGAGGCGAGGAACAGCGAGGCGACCACCAGCAGGCCGGTCTTGGCCTTGAACGAACGCAACGGGTCCAGCGGCCTCGGCCAGTTCACCTCGGCACCTCCAGCGCGTAACCGACCCCGTGCACGGTGCGGATCATGTCGCCGCCCAACTTGCGGCGCAACGCCTTCACATGGCTGTCGACGGTGCGACTACTGGCCGACTCGCCCCAGCCCCAGACCTGTTCGAGCAGCGTTTCGCGGGCGATCGCCGCGCGCGGCCGCAGGGCCAGGTGCGCCAGCAGGTCGAACTCGGTCCGGGTCAGGTGGACCTCCTCGGATCCGAGCCGGACCCGCCGAGCGGTGAGGTCGATCGTCACCTCGCCGATGGCGAGGGTCTCGGGCTGCTCCGGCACGGCACGCTCGGAACGGCGCAGCAGCGCGGCCACTCGAGCGACCAGGATCCGCATGCTGAAAGGCTTGCTCAGGTAGTCGTCCGCGCCCACCCCGAGCCCGATCACCATGTCCGTCTCGTCGGCGCGGGCGGTCAGCATCAGCACCGGAACCGGCCGGGTGGCCTGGATACGCCTGCACACCTCGAGCCCGTCGAAGCCAGGCAGCATGACGTCCAGCACCACCGCGTCCGGGTCGAAGCTCGCGCACGCGGACACCGCGCCCGGCCCGTCCGCCGCCGTCTCGACCTCGTACCCCTCCGCGCGCAACCGCGCGGCAATCGACTCGGAGATCGTGCGTTCGTCGTCGACGACGAGCACTCTTCGCTGGGTCATGCATCGACTGTATGGGCCGGGTGTGGGGATGCCCGGCAGGAGTTGTGAAGGTTGTGTGCAGGTTTGTGGGCCGCGACTCAGCCGAGTTTGTGCGAGTAGACCGCCAGCCGGACGCGGTTGTCGCAGGCGGTCTTGTCCATCAGGTTGGCGATGTGCGTCTTCACGGTCGTCACCCCGAGGTGCAGTCGGTCGGCGATCTCCTGATTGCTCAGCCCGTCACCGACGAGGGCCAGCACCTCCTGCTCACGTGCCGTCAGCGCGACGCCCGCGTCCCCGGACGGCTGCGGGCCGGTCTCGAGCGCGCGATCGACCAGGCGGCGCAACAAGTCGGGTGAGAACAGCATGTCGCCGTCGACGATACGGTGGATCGCGCTCAACAGATCGGTGGGCGCGGTGTCCTTGACCAGGAATCCCGCCGCCCCCGCCGCCAGCGCGGGATAGAGGTGATCGTCGTCGTCGAAGGTGGTGAGCACCAGCACCTTTGCCTGCGGCCGCGACCCCAGGATCTGGCGGGTCGCCTCGATGCCGTCCAGTCCCGGCATCCGCAGGTCCATCAGGATCAGGTCCGGAGACAGCTCGGCGGCCAGCCGGACCGCCTCGACCCCGTTCGCCGCCTCGCCGATCACCTCGAGGTCCTCGGTCGACTCGCACAGCATCCGCAGCCCGGCGCGGACCAGGCGCTGGTCGTCGACGATCAGCAATCGGATCACTTCTCCCCCTCCGCTGCCGTGACGGCGGCGCCGGGGAGCCAGGCATCGACCTCCCACCCCCGCTCGGTGGGGCCGACGTCGAGGGTGCCGCCGACGAGTTCGACGCGCTCCCCCATCCCGATGATCCCGTGCCCGGCCGGATTCGGGACGCCCGCATCATGGCCGGAGTCGGTGACCCGGACGGCGATTCCCGCACTTCGGTGTGCCACCGTCACCGCGACCGCCCCGCCAGGGTCCACGTGCTTCATGACATTGGTCAGCGATTCCTGCACCACCCGCAGCAACGTGAGCCTGCCGATCGCGTCCAGCCCGCGGAGGTCCTGGTCCACCTCCGAGGAAACCGTGAACCCCGCCGCCCGGGTGCGCTCGATCGCGGCCTCGATCTCCGTCGGCACCGCGTCGGACTCGACCAGCGCGACCTCGCCCAGCGCCGGATCCCGCAACGCCACCAGCAGCCTGCGGATGTCGGAGAGCGCATCGGAGGCCGTCGCGTGCACGTCGTCGAGCACCTCGTGTACCCGCGGGTCCGCATCTGCGAGCACGTGCCGCGCGACCCCGATCCGCAGCACGATCGATGCCATGTGGTGCGCGACGAGGTCGTGCAGTTCCCTCGCCAGCGCACTGCGTTCGGCGGTCCTCGCGTGGAGTTCGGCTTCGGCCCTGCGTGATTCGGCCGACGCTGCCTGCGCCCGGTAGGTCACCGCGAGGTCCCGTTGCGCACGCAGGTACAGCCCGAGCAGCAGGGGTAGGCCCACATACGCCACCGTCGAGACCGCGGTCGCGGGGCGCCAGAAGTCCGTGTGGCTGTCGACCCAGATCCCGGCTAGCACCGCACCGGTCCAGCACGCGGTCGCCGTGACCACCTGCCAGGTCCGATGTGTGCGCATCGCGACCTCGGCCAGCGACACCGCCCCCAGATACGGGACCAGCTCGGACAGCCCCCACGCGTCCGCGGCGAACAGCGGAACCGCCAGCGCGGACAGCACGACAGAGACGGGTAGCGGCCACCGGTCGCCCACGACGAAGACCGCGGCCGCGGCCACGGACAGCAGCCAGTAACCGGCAGGCACCTGGTACTCGCCAGGGAAGTCGCTCGCGAGCAGCATCAGCGGCACCAGGACCAGGGGCGCACAGCGCACCAGCGGGCGCAGGTCGCGACGCGGTCGGATCTCGATCACGACTCAACGGTAGGTGAGCCGATGGTCGGAAACCTCCTACCTGGGGAGGAGGCCGTAGACGCGCCGCGCGTTCGTCTCGAACAGCGCGGACCGAGCGTCGGCATCGAATTGCGCCGCCGCTGCCCGGTATCCGTCGTACAGCCGGTCGAACTCGCCCGTACATGCGGTCCACCGGGAAGTTGCTCGCAAACATCGCCCGCCGCGGACCGAAGACCTCCAGGCACCGAAGCACCCACGGCCGCTGGGCCGCCCCGTCCAGGGTGTGCAGCGCCATGCCCAGCCCCGAGATCTTGCACTGCACGTTCGCGCGCTCACCGAGCACACCGAGCGCGGCCGACCACTCATCGAAATCCGCTGCGGCGATGGGCCATCCGGCGTGCTCGAGCACCACGGCCAGGTTCTCGTGGCCGCGCAGGACCTCGGACCAGCCCGGCATGGAGCGGGGATGCGCGACGAGGTCGAACACCAGCGAGTGCCGCCGCAGGTAGTCGAGCAGCGGCACGGTCACCTCGGAATCAGGGCGGAGCCCACGCAGCACCCGGATCCCACGGAAGAGCGGGTTGCGTCGCTGCGTGTCGAGGTCGGCCCGGATCGAGGGCCAGCCGGCGGCGGGGTCGACGGTGCCGATCGCCGCAGCGGGCCAACCGTCCGCGCGTGCGAGCTCCCCGATCCACTCCAGTTCGTCGAGATGTGTTCCGGTTCGGCTGACGGCCGAGACATGTACGATCGCGCGGACCTCATAGCCGGCGGTGTCGACGAGGTAGTCGGCCGCGGTGTAGTCGTGTGCCAATCGGCGCAGGTCACCGAGCGTGGAGGGCCTCGCGTCGCCCCGCTGCTGCATCAGCGGGTACCACGGCCGTCTCGACGGCAGCCAGTGATGCACATGCGGGTCCACGATCGCGATGGCCTGGTTGTCCGCCATGCCCCCAGCCTGGTCGCGGGCGGTATCGACGATCAAGCGCGGTCACCGCGGAATGGGAGACCGGGCTGGTGACCGTGATCACTCTTATGAAATTCTCGACTTCCTATCTTACTCCGGAGTAAGATAACGGGTGTCCACGACCGAACACCGAGAAACTGGTGATCATGAGTAAGCAAGACAGCGTTGTGAGAGCAAACGGCGCCAAGCGTGAGCCCCGCGACACCTCCGCCGTAGGCCTGAACCCGGTGAAGCGGGACGCGATGGGAGCAGCCATGCGGGTGCTCACCAAGATCACCGGCTCGGAGCTCGCCGAGAAGTACAACCTCCGCCAGACCATCGACCGGGTCACCTACGAGGGCACCAAGACCGGCTTCAAGACGCTCGGAGCTGCGACCAGGACGTTCACGAAGGTCTCGGGCGGCGGCCAGCCGAAGCGTCTGCCCACGGCCGAGGCCAAGAACGCCGACTACTTCGACATCACCCCGAACGACGAGCAGAAGATGATCGTCGAGACGGTCCGCGATTTCGCGGGCGAGATCCTGCGCCCCGCCGCGCACGACGCGGACGCGGCCGCCGCCTCGCCCGCCGACCTGGTCGCGCGCGCCGCGGAGCTCGGCATCACCCTCATCAACGTGCCCGAGGAGCTCGACGGCGCCGCCAGCGAGCGCGGCGCGGTCACCAACTCCCTCGTCGCCGAGGCGCTCGCGCACGGCGACATGGGCCTGGCGCTGCCGATCCTCGCGCCCAGCGGCGTCGCGGTCGCCCTGACCCAGTGGGGCACCGACAGCCAGCAGCAGACCTACCTCCCGGCCTTCACCGGCGAGAAGGTGCCGAACGCGGCAGTTGTGGTCAACGAGCCCCGCGCGCTGTTCGACCCGTTCGCGTTGCAGACCAAGGCGGTTCGCTCGCCCAGCGGCTACAAGCTCAACGGCGTCAAGTCCTTCGTGCCCGCCGCCGCGGACTCCGAGCTGTTCATCGTCGCGGCCGAGCTGGACGGCAAGCAGGCCTTCTTCATCGTCGAGTCCGACGCCAAGGGCCTCGTCGTTGAGGCGGATCCCAGCATGGGACTGCGCGCGGCCGGCCTCGGCCGGCTGATCCTCACCGACGTCTCGGTGCCCGAATCCGCCATCCTCGGCGACGGCGACGCCGCCCAGCGTGCGGCCGACTACGCCAACGCCATCCGCCTGGCCCGCCTCGGCTGGGCCTCGATGGCGGTCGGCACCAGCCAGGCCGTGCTGGACTACGTGATCCCCTACGTCAACGAGCGCGAGGCGTTCGGCGAGCCGATCAGCCATCGCCAGGCGGTGGCCTTCATGGTCGCCAACATCGCCATCGAGCTCGACGGCCTGCGACTGGTCACCCTCCGCGGCGCCTCCCGCGCCGAGCAGGGTCTGTCCTTCGCGCGCGAGTCGGCGCTGGCCCGCAAGCTCGCCTCGGAGAAGGGCATGCAGATCGGCCTCGACGGTGTGCAGCTGCTCGGCGGCCACGGCTTCACCAAGGAGCACCCGGTCGAGCGCTGGTACCGCGACCTGCGAGCCATCGGCGTTGCCGAGGGCATCGTCCTCATCTGACGCCGCTGCTGTCCACTAGGAGACTTTGATGATCAACCTCGAACTTCCCAAGAAGCTCAAAGCCTCTGCGAACCAGGCACACCAGGTCGCAGCGGAGATCTTCCGGCCCATTTCGCGCAAGTACGATCTGGCCGAGCACGAGTACCCCGTCGAACTCGACACCATGGCGGCCATGATCGAGGGCCTCAACGACTCGGGCGGTGACGTCGGTGGCGCTGCCGGTGGCCGGTCGGAGGCCTCCACCGAGCTGCTCGGAAACTCCAACGGCGGCAACATGGCCGCACTGCTGAACGCGCTCGAGACCTCGTGGGGCGATGTCGGCCTGATGCTCTCGATTCCCTACCAGGGACTCGGCAACGCTGCGATCGCGGCGGTGTCGACCGACGAACAGCTCGAGCGCTTCGGCAAGGTCTGGGCCTCGATGGCCATCACCGAGCCCAGCTTCGGTTCTGATTCCGCGGCCGTCACCACCACCGCCGTCCTGGACGGCGACGAGTGGGTTCTCAACGGCGAGAAGATCTTCGTGACCGCGGGCGAGCGCTCCACCCACGTCGTGGTGTGGGCCTCGGTCGACAAGTCGAAGGGCCGCGCCGCGATCAAGTCGTTCGTGGTGCCGCGGGACGCCCCTGGCCTGTCCGTCGCGCGTCTCGAGCACAAGCTCGGCATCAAGGCGTCGGACACCGCCGTGCTGCTGCTCCAGGACTGCCGGATCCCCAAGGACAACATCCTCGGCAGCCCCGAGGTGAACGTGGAGCAGGGCTTCGCGGGCGTCATGCAGACCTTCGACAACACCCGCCCGCTGGTGGCCGCCATGGCCGTCGGCGTCGGCCGGGCCGCACTCGAGGAACTGCGCGGCATCCTGGCCGAGGCGGGTGTCGAGGTCTCGTACGACACCCCCGCCTACAACCAGCACGCGGCGGCCGCCGAGTTCCTCCGCCTCGAGGCGGACTGGGAGGCGTCCTACCTGCTGTCGCTGCGGGCGGCCTGGATGGCCGACAACAAGAAGCCGAACTCGCTCGAGGCGTCGATGTCCAAGGCGAAGGCGGGACGCACCGGCACCGACGTCACGCTCAAGGCCGTCGAGCTGGCAGGCAGCCTCGGATACTCGCAGCACACGCTCCTGGAGAAGTGGGGCCGCGACTCGAAGATCCTCGACATCTTCGAGGGCACCCAGCAGATCCAGCAGCTGATCGTGGCGAGGCGCGTGCTCGGAAAGTCGTCTGCCGAGCTCAAGTAGTCTGCGCTGCACGCTGTTTCATGCAACGTCCGCCCCCGTCGCCTCCAATGGCGGCGGGGGCGGACTCGTTGCACTGAGCGGTCTTGCATCCCCAAAGCGCTTGATTAACAACAATTTCCACGAAATTACCCCTGGGAATCCGGATAATCGAGTAGGGCATGATTCGCCTACGTGACGCGTTCATCGAATAGTGCCCGACTGGCGCTGGGGATCAATGTCCCCGGCGACTTCGACTCGCCACTCCCCGCAGATCAGTGCACCTGGGTGGAACGCGCGCTGTGCCGCACCGAGCACCCCGATCAGATGTTCGTTCGTGGCGCCGCCCAGCGCGAGGCGGCCACATTGTGTCGGCGGTGCCCAGTCATCGTTCAGTGCGGCATCGAGGCACTCGACAACGCAATCGAATACGGCGTGTGGGGTGGGATGACAGAGCGTCAGCGGCGGGCTTTGCTCAAGCGTCACCCCAACGTCGAGTCGTGGGCCGATCTGATGGAGATCGACTCCACCGGACCTACGTGATGAGTGCGATGCCGACGCTCGGGCCGCCGTCCGGCAAGTGCACGAGCGGGCTGTTGGTGAACTTCAGCGGCGTCGGGTCCCACCGCATCAGCGGAAAGCCGACATTCTCCTGCCAGGTCTCGCGCAGGTTGACCACGATCGGACTGGCGAGAGAGCCGGGTTCGACCCAGAAGGTGTCCGGGGCGACCGCTTCGTAGATCGGGAGCCCCGCATTCCGCGCCGCGATCAGAGTTTGGGTCGTCAATCCCTGCGGAGCGGCGATGTCACCGACGGCGGCACCCGCCGCGAAAGCCGTGACAGGCGCCAGCGGATCTGCTGTCGCAGCCGCCGGTGCCGCCACACCGACACCGATCGCGACCGCGGCGCGGCACCCATGACACATGCTTCGACGTGATCATCACAGATCCCCCTCAATCGAAACCAGAAACCTACCAATCTGTCGGTTTTCTGCCCGCGCTTCGTTACAGCGGCCGCTTTCACGCTCCCTCGCGCCGTTCGAAACCTGCCACCGGGCACCCACCCCGCACTAGGCTGAGGACCATCCACTCACCGGATCGATTCTGGGCTCAGGGGGCAAATTCCAATGCCGGGTGTTCTGACGAAGACGATCGATACCCTCGGGGCGGCGCGGGTGATGGTACGCGCGGGTCTCGTCCCGTTTCCCCGGGTAGACCGGGGCATCGCGGCCATCCTCGCGGTCCGCAAATACGGCCCCTTCGCCGGGCCGATCCACGCGCACGCCGAGGCCGGACTCGACGCGGTCGCGATCATCGACGAACACGGGCAACTGACCTACGCCCAGCTCGAGCAGCAGTCCAACGCCCTGGTGCGGGCCTGGGAGGCGAACGGCATCGCTCCGGGGTCGGTGATGGGCGCCATGTGCCGCAACCATCGCGGCCTGGTCCTCACAATGCTCGCCGCCGCGAAGCTGGGCGCCAAGCTGGTCCTGATGAACACCGGCTTCGCTCCCCCGCAGCTGGTGGATGTCGCTGCCCGCGAACAGGTTCGGTCGTTCGTCTACGACGAGGAGTTCGCCGACGTCGCCGCGGCCCTACCCTCGGACGTGCGGCTCTTCCTGTCCTGGGGCAAGGACACCGGGCACGGGGCCCGAACGCTCGACGATCTCATCTCCGGTCAGCCCACCAGCGCCGTCCCCCATCCGGCCACGCACGGCAGCTTCGTGTTGCTCACGAGTGGCACCACCGGAACCCCGAAGGGCGCACCGCGCGAGCGCACCTCGCCGCTGGCATCCGCCCAGTTCCTGGACCGGGTGCCGCTGCGTCCCGGCCAGACAATGGTGATGGCGGCGCCCGCCTTCCACGGCACCGGCATGTCCCAGTTCGCGATCGCGCTTGCGCTCGGCCAGACGGTCGTCATGCAGCGCAAGTTCGACCCCGAGGGCAGCGTCCGCCTCGTCGCCGAGCAACGGGCCGACGTCCTCGTCGTGGTCCCGACGATGCTGCAGCGGATCATCGACCTCGGCCCCGAGATCCTGTCGAAGTACGACACCACCAACCTCAAGATCATCTTCGCCGCGGGGTCCGCCATCTCCCCCGATCTGAGCAGGCGCACCACCGGGGCCTTCGGCCATGTTCTGCACAACCTGTACGGCTCAACCGAAGTCGCGGTTGCGACAGTCGCCACGCCTGCCGACCTCGCGGTTGCACCCGGCACCGCAGGCAGAGCGCCGGTGACCTGTCACGTCGAGCTCTACGACGACGCGGGGGTGCGGATCACCGAACCCGAGTCGGTGGGCCGGATCTTCGTCTCCAGCGGACTGAGCTTCAGCGGATACACCGACGGCCGCGACAAGGAGCGGATCAACGGGCTGCTCGCCACCGGCGACGTCGGGCACTTCGACAAGGACGGGCTGCTCTTCGTCGACGGCCGCGACGACGACATGATCGTCTCGGGCGGCGAGAACGTCTACCCCCTCGAGGTCGAGAACCTGCTCTACGAGCGCCCCGATGTGCTGGAGGTGGCGGTGATCGGCGTCGACGATGCCGAGTTCGGCCACCGGCTCAAGGCATTCGTGGTGCCGACACCGGACTCCACACCCGACGATCAGGTGCTCAAGGCCTACGTGAAGGAGCACCTCGCCCGCTACAAGGTGCCTCGCGAAGTGGTCTTCCTCGAGGAGTTGCCCCGCAATGCCACCGGAAAACTGCTCCGGCGGGTCCTGATCGAGATGGAAACCCCGAAGGACTAATCGAGGAATGCGCCGATGATGGTCCGGCCGACGGCTTCGATCGCCGCCAGCTGATCCGCGTCGGGCGCGGTGCCCGCAGGCATGTGCTCGCGCAGCACGGGCAGTTCCGCAGCCGTCAGCTCGACATGGAACTGCAGGCCGTAGGCGTTGTCCCCGACCCGGAAGGCCTGGTGCGGATAGGACGCGCTGCCCGCGAGCAGCACCGCTCCCTCCGGCAGGTCGAAGGTGTCGCCGTGCCAATGCACCACCGGCATTTCGCCGCCGAGACCACCAAAGACCTTGTCCGACTTCGCGGCATCGGTGAGGGTGACCGTCCCGGCACCGAATTCTCCTGTGGGGCCCTCGAATACGTTGGCCCCGAGCGCCGCCGCGAGGAGCTGGGCACCGAGGCACACCCCGATCACCGGGACGCCGAGATCGAGGCAGTCACGGATCAGCGCGCGTTCGGCCGCCAGGTGGGGGTGGCCGGCGTCGTCGAGCGCATTCATCGGACCACCCATGACCACCAGTCCGGCGCACTCGGACGCCTCCGGGAGGCTGTCTCCGTCGAAGGGCTCGCAGACCGAGTAACCGATCCCCCGTGCGCTGAGCACGGTCCCGATCAGGGCCGGCCCCTCGAAGGCGACATGCTTGATGATCCACCAGGTTTGAGTCACCGGCCAAGACTGGCACAACAGCGACATCACCGAGAAACGACGAAAGCCCGGTCCGAAGACCGGGCTTTCGTTCATTGGTAGCGGGGACAGGATTTGAACCTGCGACCTCTGGGTTATGAGCCCAGCGAGCTACCGAGCTGCTCCACCCCGCGCTGCACTGATAACTCTACACGAGAATTGGGGCACTCCCGACCACAGCCGGATCCAGCGGATCGGCAACCCGATCCAGCGACTCCCAGGTCGACTCGTAGCGCCTGCGCGTCACCTCGTCCGCGTCCTGCAGAAGGGCATCCAAGAGCGACTTCGGATCGCGTCGCCACGCCGCCACGACCCCCGCGACCTCCTTGTCGGAGAACACACCCGATCGAGCAACCGCGGAGATCCACTCCTCGAACACACCACATCGGATCCGTTCGACAGCACCCCGATCGAAGCCGCCCTCGACGAAATCGTGAGAGAACATCGCGGCGACGTAGTCACCATGAACCAACTGTTCGGTCTTCATGGGGTGAGCACCTTCCCTGGCGTGGCTGGCGAGACGTTCACAGCCTGCCGCCTACCGGCCCCGATGACGACGGGAGTACTACCCAGGTACATACCTGTTTCCGCATCGGGAACCCCGGAAACGACGAAAGCCCGGTCCGAGGACCGGGCTTTCGTTCTTTGGTAGCGGGGACAGGATTTGAACCTGCGACCTCTGGGTTATGAGCCCAGCGAGCTACCGAGCTGCTCCACCCCGCGATGCATTTACGAAGTTACACGAGCGGCGGAACAGAACACAAATCGCGTGCGGCGGGGCCGGAAACCGCCCCCCGGAAAGCACGGAAACAGGTGACCCAAGGCACAAATGGGCCGTGATCCCAGCCACATAACGGACGCATAACGAACACGCATCCTGTTGACAACGGCGCGCACTCACCTGCGGAAATGCTCGATCCGGCACGGATTTTCGGGTGCAGGGGACGTCCGGACGGCGGGATGACCGTGTCGAAAATGTTGCGTACGGTCGCCACCGGCCCGAAACAACCGGGCTTAAGCCGACCCGCCGCTGCTCACTCTGCCCCGCGGGATCGGAACCCCGAAACCTTCGAGGGGCAGGGACGCGGCGCCAGTGTTTGTGTGCCGGGCGAGAGGAACTCACTCCGCCCCAGGCCGGCCCGTTCGCAAGCGCGGAGAGGATTCACCCCGCATGACGACTCGCAAGATGACCACGCGTGCCCTCGGATGGGTTGCCGCCACCGGCGCACTCGTCGCAGTTCCCTTCGGCCTCGCCACCGGCACCGCCAGCGCCGCCTCCCACAACTGGGACGGCGTCGCACAGTGCGAGAGCGGCGGCAACTGGGGCACCAACACCGGCAACGGCTACTACGGCGGCCTGCAGTTCTCCCAGAGCACCTGGACCGCCAACGGCGGCAGCGGCTCGCCGCACGGCGCATCCAAGGCCGAGCAGATCCGCGTCGCGGAGAACACCCTCGCCAGCCAGGGCCCCGGCGCCTGGCCGGTGTGCGGTCAGTACCTGAGCACCGCGACCGAGGACGTTGCCCCGGAGCCGGCCCCCGCGCCCGCCCCCGCGCCCGCTCCGGTCGAGATCCCGGCCATCCCCGCGGTCATCGCCCCGGCCCTGCCTGCCCTCGAGACCATCCCGGCGCCCGCCGCCGACCAGGTCAAGAAGGCGTCCGACGCCGCCGTCGCCCTGGCGAACCAGCACGGCTTCGGAGATCAGATCCAGCAGCTGATCGCCAACAACGGTGTGGCCCTCGCGAGCCTGACCCGCTGATCCAGCGCACGACAGCAAAGGGGCCCTGCCATCCGACCGGATGGCAGGGCCCCTTTGCTGTCGTGCGCTGTTACTTGGGTAGCCCCTGGTAGGCGTCGACCGCCTTCTGCAGCCGGTCGAGCGCCGCACCGTACGCCGCGAAGTCGCCGCTCTGCTGCGCCGTCTTGACCGCCCCGAGCGCTGCGTCGACCTCGGTCAGCGCGGCGTCGACGTTACCGCTCGGTGCCGGCGGCGGGACCGCGGTCGGTCCGCCCGGCGGCTGCGCCTGCTGCTCCCCATCCGTCGCAGGCGCCGCCCCGCCCGGCGCGGTCGCCACAGAGGCTGCCCCCGAACCGAACACCTGATCCAGCGCCTCCGCCAGCGTCGGCGCATAGCCGACGCGGATGCCCTTCGTGTCGGTGAAGCTCACCAGCACCGCGGTGAGCTGCGGGAAGGCATTCGTCGAATTCCGTTGGGTGTACAACGGTTCGACGTACAGGATGCCGCCCTCGGCGATCGGCAGCGTCAACAGATTGCCGTACTGGATCTTGTTCGACTGCTTGATCAGCGACAGCGCGCTGGCCACCGTCTGATTCGACGTCATCGCGGTCTGTGCCTGCTGCGGGCCCTGAGTCTGCGTCTCCGTCGGCAACTGCAGCACGGTGAACTTGCCGTAGTCCTTCGGATCCGACGCGACCGAGATGTACGCGGCCAGCAACTCCCGGTTGTATCCCTCCATCGGGCTGGTCAGCTTGAACTCGGGCTTTGCCGTCTCCTCGTTGCCGAGCAACACGTAATAGGGCGGCTGGTTCTTATCCGTCTCCACCGTGGGGTCGCTGGGGACCGACCAGAAGTTGTTGTTCGTGAAGAACTCGTTCGGGTCGTCCACGTGGTACTTGGCGAGCATCTCCCGCTGCACCTTGAACAGGTCCTCGGGGTATCGGAAATGCGCCCGCAGGTCGTCGGTGACCGCGCTGTTGGGCTGAACCGTGCCGGGGAAGACGCCCATCCAGGCCTTGAGAACCGGGTCCTGCTCGTCCACCTGGTACAGGGTCACCGTTCCGTCGTAGGCGTCGACGGTGGCCTTGACCGAGTTCCGGATGTACGAGACCTCTTTCTTCGGCAGCAGCCGTCCGGTGGCCTGGTCGACGCTGTCCTCGACCAGGCCGTCGAGCGAGGAGCGCTGCGCGTACGGATAGTTGTCGAGTGTTGTGTAGGCATCGACGATCCACTGCATCCGGCCCGCGACCACCGCGGGGTAGATGGTGCCGTCGGTGGTCAGCCACGGCGCGACCTGGTTCACCCGGTCCCGGGGGTCGCGGTTGTAGATGATCTTCGAATCGTCGCCGATCGCACCGGAGAAGAGGATGTTGCGCTCGGTGTACTTGGCCGCGAACGCCATCCGGTTCACCCAGTTGCCGATCCCGACACCACCGGCGCCGGTGTAGGTGTACTTCGAGTCGTCCGTGTCGTACTCGCGGGGCTCGCCGCCCGCAGCGCCGACGATCGCGTAGTCGGCGTCCGACTTGGCGATCACCTCGCCGTAGTAGATCCGCGGATTGTCCACCCGCAGAGCCGGATCCGACGGCTGCGTCTTGAGGTCGCTGACGCTGTAGATCGGGTAACCGCCGGTGTTGTTCTGGCTGTCCCCCGAGACCTTGGTCACCTGATTGGCGGGCGCGGCGACGAATCCGTTGCCGTGCGTGTACACGGTGTGCTTGTTGATCCAGTCGGTCTGGTTCCCGCTCAGGCTGGCGGGCGAGAGCTCGCGCGCCGCCACCACGAAGTCGCGCAGCTGACCGTTCATCTCGTACCGGTCGATGTTGAGCGCCTTCGGGAAGGCATAGAAGTTCTTCAACTGCTGCTGCGCGGTGAACGTCGGCGACAGGATGTTCGGGTCGAGCAACCGCGTGTTGGCGATCGTCGTCACGTCCGCGGGCACATCCTGCGGCTGCTTCGTCGCGACACCCGTGTAGTCGACGTATTCGACGGTGTCGTCGGTGATCCCATACGCCTGCCTCGTCGCCTGGATGTTGCGCTCGATATACGGGCTCTCCTTCTGCGCGGCGTTCGGCTTCACCGAGAACTGCTCGACCACCAGCGGGTAGACGGCGCCGATCAGGATCGAGGAGAGCACCAGCAGCGCGGTGGCCATAGCGGGGATCCGGATGTCGCGCAGGAAGATCGCGGCGAAGAACGCGAGGGCGCAGATCACCGCGATGGCCATCAGGATCAGCTTGGCAGGCAGCACCGCATTGATGTCGGTGTAGCTGCCGCCGGTGAAGGTGGGCTCCTTGCGGCTGCTCGAGAGCAACGAGTACCTGTCCAGCCAGTAGCCGACGGCCTTGAGCAACACGAAGGTGCCCGCCAGCAACGCGAGCTGGACGGTCGCCGCCTTGGTCAGCGCGCCGTCCCTGCCGCTGAGCCGGAGCCCGCCGAAGACGTAGTGCGTCAACAGGTTCGCGAAGAAGGCGATGAGGACGGCAACGAACAGCCAGTTCAGCACGAGCCGGAAGAACGGCAGGTCGAAGGAGTAGAAGCCGATGTCGAGGCCGAACTGGGGGTCCTTGATACCGAACGACTCACCGTGCAGGAACAGCTGCACCGTCACCCAGTTCGACTGCGCGACCAGTCCGGCGAGAAGACCCATCGCGACCGGGATGCCGATGCCGAACGCCTTCAGCCGACCCATCACCGTGGTCCGGTACCGGGCGATCGGGTCGTTGGGCCCGGCGACCGGCACGAACACCGGACGGGAGCGGTAGGCCAGCAGCAACGCCAGGAACACCGCCCCACCGACCAGCAACGCCACCGCCAGGAACAGCAGGAGCCTGGTGACCAGCACCGTGGTGAAGACGGTCCGGAATCCGACCTCGCCGAACCACAACCAATTGGTATAGGTGTCGATCAGCCGGGGACCGATCAGCAACAGTGCCGCGGCTACGAGCGCCAATACCAGCAGCACTCGACTTCGACGGGACAACGACGGTAAGCCGGTGGGGGGCCGCATGCCCACGTGCCACTCTCCAGTGATTCGGGCGGCGCACAGGCGCCGCGGTGGTTGTGACCACTCTACGTGTGGGTGGGAGGATGGGACCGTGAGCGATAGCAATGGCGTGTACTACGGCCACCCGGCCGACTTCTCCGTCGACGCACTCCCCCGGTGCATACGCGAGGTGTCGGACTTCGTCGACGCGGGCGGATGGGGTCAACCGCCGGTGATGTTCGCCCTCGTCCCCACCGCCGTCCTGGCCGCCGCGGAGCCCGACCTCATCGATCAGCTCGAGGACGGCACCGAGCTGACGCCGGTCGAGCAGGAGCCGTTCCCGGAGGACATCGGTGGCGGCACCCCCGCGCTCGACGAGTTCCTGTCCACCACCAGCTGGCCCGCGGAGGTCGTCGGCTGCGCCCTGGTGCAGGAGATCGTGGTGTTGCCGCCGACGGCCGAGTCCGATCTCGACAGCGCGGTGGCACCGGTGGTGACCGACGAGCACGCCGCCGACGAGATCGCCCGCGCCACCGCGAACGCCCACCCCGAACGCCGCGAGGCCCGGCTCATCGCCGCGGTGCTGCGGGACGGCCCGTCCGTCTGCGTGCTCCAGCTCAAGCCGGAGGAAGACGACCTCGATGCCGAACCCGAGCTGCTCACCTACGAGGACCTCGCGCCGAACCTGGTGAACGCGCTGTACGCGACGTTCGACGCGCCCGACGACTGACCCGCGGGGCCGAAAACCGGCCCTAGCAGGCGGGCGCGTCGCCGCCGGAATTCAGCGAGTCGAGCGCCGACACCGCGCCGTCGAGGTTGTCCACCTTCACCAGCCGCAGACCCTCGGGTACCCGCTGACGGGCCTCGTCGCAGTTCTTCGACGGCACCAGGAAGGTGGTCGCCCCGGCTTCGCGGGCGGCGAGCAACTTGTACGGGATGCCGCCGATCGGGCCGACCTCTCCCTCGGAGTCGATGGTCCCGGTGCCGGCCACGAACCCGCCACCGCTGAGTTCGCCGGGCGAGAGCTTGTCGATCACCGCGAGGGTGAACATCAGTCCGGCCGAGGGGCCGCCCACCTCGGCCAGGTTGAACTCCACGGTGAACGGGACCTCGGGCTTCTCCTGCGGCGTGATCCCCAGGTAGCCGTGGTCCGTGGCTCCCGGCCGCGCGCCGAGCGTCACCGGCACGGTCATCTCCTGGCCGTCGCGACGCAGCAGCACGCTGACCTCGCTGCCGGGTTCGAGTTCGGCAACCGCCCGCTGCACCTCACCGACAGTCTTGACCTGCGTGCCCTTGATGGCGAGCAGCTGGTCGCCCGGCCGCAGCGCGTCCTTGGCCGGTCCGTCCTCGGCTACGTCGACCACCTCGAGCGCGACGGGCAGGTTCAAGTAGTGCAGCGCGGCGAGCTCCGCGGAATCCTCCGACTGCGCGAAGTCCGCCTCGTTCTCCTGCTTGACCTCGTCCTTGCTCTTGTCCGGCGGGTACACCTCGGAGCGCGGTACCAGGCCGTAGCGCCCACTGATCCAGTTCCCGAAGGCCTCGAAGATGTTGAGTCCGTCACGGACCGAGACGGTGGTCATGTTCAGGTTGCCCGACGTCGGATCGATCTCGGTCCCCTCGATCTCGACCACGGGCTTGCCGTCGGCCTCGCCGAGGGTGTTGAAGGTGGGTCCCGGTCCGAGGGCCACGAACGGCACGGTCACCGCGGTCCCGAGAGTGAAGAGCGCCACCACCGGCACCAGCGCAGCGGCCAGGGTCACCATCCGTCGATTCACCCGGCCCAGCGTAGAGGGCGGCCTGGCGTGTTCGCGCTGAGCGTCATCTCCGCCGCCACCAACCCCCACGATGCCTTGTACCGTTGAGCCATGAGCAATCCGCCGTTTGGTTTCTCGAGTTCCGACGACGATCCCGACCGTGACAAGGGTCGGGACGGCGAGGGTTCGCCCGGTCCGGGCGGGATCCCGTTCGGCTTCACCCCCGAGGGCTTCGACCCCACGCAGCTCGGCCAGATGCTCACCCAGTTCGGGCAGATGCTCAGCGGCATGGGTGGCGCGATGGGCACCGGCGGTAGCGGCCCTGTCAATTACGACCTCGCCAAGAAGCTCGCCCTCCAGCAGCTCGGCTCCGTGGCCCCGATCTCGAGCGGAACCGGCACCGCGGTCGCCGACGCCGCCCACCTCGCGGAGGTGTGGCTGGACGGCGCCACCACCCTGCCCGCCGGCGCGTCCAAGGCGGTCGCCTGGACGGCAGCCGACTGGCTCGAGAACACCCTCGACACTTGGAAGCGCCTGTGCGACCCGGTGGCCGAACAGATCTCGGGCATGTGGGCGAGCGGCCTCCCCGAGGAGGCCAAGCAGATGGCGGGCCCGATGATGGGCATGCTCGGACAGATGGGCGGGTTGGCCTTCGGCTCTCAGCTGGGCCAGGCCCTCGGCCAGCTCTCCTCCGAGGTGCTGACCTCCACCGACGTCGGGCTCCCGCTCGGCCCCAGTGGGGTGTCGGCGCTGCTGCCGACGGCGATCGAGAAGTTCAGCGAGGGTCTCGAGCAGCCCGATCGCGAGATCCTGGTGTTCCTCGCCGCACGCGAGGCCGCTCATCACCGCCTGTATGTTCACGTGCCGTGGCTCCGACAGCGACTGCTGGCCACCGTCGAGGAGTACGCGCGCGGCATCCGGATGGACTTCTCCGCGATCGAGGAGGCCGCCCAGGGCATCGACCCGAGCGCGCTGACCGATCCGTCGAAGATCGAGGAGATCCTCCAGCAGGGCGCCTTCGAACCGCAGACGACGCCCGAGCAGAAGCAGGCCCTCGAACGCCTCGAGACCATGCTCGCCCTCATCGAGGGCTGGGTGGAGACCGTGGTGTCCGAGGCGCTCGGCGACCGGCTGCCCGGGGTGGCCGCCCTGTCCGAGACGCTCCGCCGTCGCCGCGCCACCGGCGGTCCCGCGGAGCAGACGTTCGCCACCCTCGTCGGCCTGGAACTACGCCCCCGCAAGGTCCGCGAGGCGTCGCGCCTGTGGCACCTGCTCACCGAGAGCGCCGGGATCGAGGGCCGGGACGGGGTGTGGGCGCACCCCGATCTACTGCCGGACTCCTCCGATCTGGACAGCCCCGCCGGATTCGTCGACCGTGTGGTCGGCGGCGGCACCAGCGCCTTCGACGACCCGATCGCGCAACTCGAGGCGACCGAGGCCCGCGAGCGTGAGCAGGGTGGGGACACCGACCGACCGACGGAGTAGCGGCCGGAACGAAAACCCCAGGCCATCGGCGCCGCGCCCCTGTGGATAACCGGGTGCGCAGCGCTCGTCTGCGCCGCCGCACCTGCAAGGGTCGGGACATGACACCGGCCTCGGCACTGAGCGCGGGTCCGCGGCTCGATCCGCGGATCCCGATCCTGGTTCGGCCCAGCGGTACCGTCCAATTGGGCTGGGACCCCGAGCGCGCCCTGCTGCTCACCGTGCCGACCGGGGTCGCCCCTCCTGCGGTGGCCGCGCTGCTGCGACTGCTCGACGGCCAGCACAGTCACGACGAGATCCTCAGGCGGGCACGGGAGATCGGGCTGACCGCCGCCGACATCGAGGCCCTGCTGGCCGAGTTGGCCGGAGCAGCGCTGTTGATGCCCGCGACGCCTGCACCCCGCTGCGTCACGGCCGTGCACGTGCACGGCCGTGGGCCGCTCTCCGACGGCCTCGCGGGCTCGCTCGGGGATGGCAGGGTGCGGCTGACCAGATCGGTGCCGTTCGGAGGCAGCGGGGTCCCGCGCATCGACCGGTCGGCCCTCGTGGTCCTGGCCGACGAGTTGGTTCCCGATCCGGGATTGGTGGCCGGGCTCGTCGAGGCGCGGACGCCACACCTGCAGGTCCGGCTCCGCGATGGGTCCGGCATCGTCGGACCGCTGGTGCTGCCCGGCCACACCAGCTGCCTGCGGTGCGCCGACCTCACCAGGACCTCGCGCGACCACGAGTGGCCGCACCTGGCCGCGCAGTTGCTCGGCGCGGTCGGGCATGCGGACCCGGCGGCGATCTTGGCCACCACCGCGCTCGCGCTCGCGGAGCTGAACGTGCTGATCGCCGCGCAACCCGCGCGCTCACCCACCTGCCTCGACACCACCCTGGAACTGAACCTGACGACGTATCGACTGGTCAGGAGGACGTGGCCGCGGCATCCCGACTGCGGATGCCGCCGCCGCGCCGGACATGTGGGCGAACCGGCGAATCGTCAGCCATGATGGTGGGCGTGTCAGACATCCCCCGCAGCAGTTCCGCCCGCACCGCCAAACTGGCGAGCATTCCGCTCGGGATCGCGGGACGCGCTGCGGTCGGGTTCGGCCGCAAGCTGGTCGGCGGCGACCGCGAGGAGATCGACGCCAAGCTGACCCAGCAGGCCGCCGAACAGTTGTTCACCGTGCTCGGCGAGCTCAAGGGCGGCGCGATGAAGCTCGGGCAGGCGCTGAGCGTGATGGAGGCCGCCGTCCCGGAGGAATTCGCGGAGCCATACCGGGAGGCTCTGACGAAGTTGCAGGCGGAGGCGCCACCGTTGCCCGCCAAGAAGGTGCACCGGGTGCTCGGCGAGCAGCTCGGCAGCAAGTGGCGCGACCGGTTCGCCTCCTTCGACGACGTTCCGACGGCGTCGGCGAGCATCGGGCAGGTGCACCGCGCCGTGTGGTCCGACGGCCGCGACGTCGCGGTGAAGGTGCAGTACCCCGGTGCGGACGAGGCCCTGCGCGCCGACCTGCGCACGCTGTCCCGCTTCGCCGGGATGTTCAGCTCGGTGATCCCGGGTGCGGACGTCAAGCCGGTCCTCGAGGAGCTCACCGCCCGCACCGAGGACGAGCTGGACTACCGCATCGAGGCGAACAATCAGCGAGCCTTTGCCGCCGAGTTCGCGGGCGACCCCAAGTTCGCGATCCCGAAGGTGGTCGCGAGTTCGCCGAAAGTGGTGATCACCGAATGGATGTCGGCGACACCGCTGTCGACGATCATCGCAGGCGGCACCGCCGATCAGCGCAACAGCGCGGGCGCCCTGCTCGCCGAGTTCCACTTCGCCTCGCCCGCCAGGGTTGGACTGCTGCACAGCGATCCCCACCCCGGCAATTTCATGATGCTCGAGGACGGCAGGCTCGGCGTCATCGACTACGGCGCCTGCGCGCCGATGCCAGGCGGGTTGCCCCCGGTGCTCGGGAGGATGGTGCGGCTCGCGCTCGAGGAACGGTTCGACGAACTGACGGAACTGCTGCGCGCCAACGGATTCGTGCTGCCCGGCCGCAAGGTCACAGATCAGGAGATCGCCGACTACCTCCGTCCCTTCACCGACCCCATCCACACCGAGTCCTTCCACTTCACCAGGGCCTGGCTGCAGAAGGCGGCCGGGACCGCGACGGACTTCTCGTCCGCACAGTTCCGGACCGCACGGGCACTGAACATGCCCGCCGAGTACGTGATGATCTTCCGGGTGCTGCTCGGCTCGGTCGGCATCTGCGCGCAGCTCGACGCCTACGCGCCGTACATGGAGATCCTCACGAAATGGCTGCCCGGCTTCACCGAGGACGTGCCGGAAACGGAGTAGCCGCCCGACGGCCGGTCGCTGTCACCCTGCACCGGCCCGCGTCCTCATCCGATCCACCGCCGGCGCGACCCACGTGCGCAGGTAGCTCCGCAATTCGGCACCGCTGCGGGGCGGCCGGCCGGGGTCGATGACGAACGACTGCGCGATGCGGAGCATGTGCTCGACCAGTTCGTCGAGATCGGCGCCGGTCAGACCTGCCTCCGCCCAGTCGACGGCGAACCGGTCGAGGATCGACCGGCCGAACGTCAGCGCTGCGTCGGATGTGACTCCCGCCGACAGGGCGCTGGCTCGCCCGGGCGCGAGCACCATGTTCAGGTACTTCTCCTCCGGTATCTGTTCCAGCGTGTAGGCAATGCTCTCGACGACGGCATCCGCGGGGTCACGGATCCCGCCGAGGTGTGCGGCGAGGAAGTCCAGGAAAGGACCGGCCTGGGCGATCGCGGTGGCGCCGAGCAGTGCCTCGGCAGTCGGGAAGTACCGGTAGACAGTCTGTCGGGTGACCCCGAGTTCGCGGGCGACTTCGGTGATGCTGACGTCGCCGCCAGACCGGTCGAGTGCCTTGCGGGCGGCAGCGAGAATGCGGGCGATCGCCTCGTCGTCGTCGGCCGGTGCCGCGCCCGACCAGCCGTGTGTCCGCATCGGCCCTTCTTCCTCCCGCTCGCGATTGTCGGTCGAACCCTACCCGCGCGCGGGTGCCAGGAGCCGGCCCGAGCACCCGCATACCAATCCGAGGCAAAATTAGACCGTACAAGTGGACGTCATTGTATGGTCAAGACGCGGCCGACCCGACTGGAGGCCGTCCTCGACCCGGAAAAGGACCAGACGATGACCATGCAGCCCGAAAGCCTTCGACCGGGACTCACGGCCGACCTCACCCGCCGCGCACTGCGGCACGTCCTCGACGGCACGACCGACATGGCCGTGTCACCACTGCGCGTACCGATGCACTACTACCGAGACCCGAAGACCACCGAGTTCGAAGAGGCACAGCTCCTGCGACGCACCCCGCTCGCGATCGTGCCCAGCGCCCAGGTGGGACGGCCCAACGACTACGTAGTGCGGAGCGTCCTCGGCGACTCACTCCTGGTCACCCGTGACAGCGGCGGAACCGCGCACGTGTTCCTCAACTACTGCCGACACCGCGGCGCGATGCCGGCCTGCGGCTCCGGCAATGCCGCTCGCTTCACCTGCCCCTATCACGCGTGGACGTACAAGAACACCGGAAATCTGGTCGGCATGCCGGGCAAGGAGGGCTTTACCGGCATGGACCGTGCCGACTACGGACTGGTGGAACTGCCGAACCAGGAGCGCCACGGATTCATCTGGGCGGTACTGACGGCAGACGAATCCATCGACGTGGACGCACATCTCGGCGACTTGGGCCCGGAACTGGCACAGTTCGACTACGCCTCCTACGGCTACCACGACGAGCGGGAGTTCGAGTCGGACGTGAGCTGGAAGGGTGCGCTCGAGGCCTTCGCCGAGAGCTACCACTTCCCGTTCGTCCACTCCGAGAGCGTGATCGGCCAGAACACAGTCGCGAACACCTCGATCCACGATGCGTTCGGCCGCCACCATCGAATGGGCTTCCCGTTCAACTGGATCCGCGACCTGGACACCAACCCGCAGGGAATGTGGGACCCGGCAATGAACTTGGGCGTGGTCTATTGGATCTATCCCAACCTGATTCTCGCGAACAGCCCGGTCGGTGTCGAGGTACTCGAGATGCTCCCGGCCGGGTCCCCGACACGATGCGCAGTCCGCCACAGCTGGATGGCGCGCATCCCCGCCACCACCGATGAACAGCGAGACCTGTACGACACCGTCTTCGCGCAGGTTCACGGCGCCGTCCGCGACGAGGACTTCGCAATGCTGCCACAGTGCGGCGAGGGGGTGCGCCGGAGCCAGCACGACCACATGATCATCGGTCGCAACGAGATCGGCGTCCAGCACATGATCAAGACCTTCGCTGCCGAACTCGGCGTGGCGCTCGACTGAGACGACCCACTGTCGGACGACACAGGCCCGTCCCGACGCTCCTGCTCGAGCATCAGGGCCGCAAGTCCGGCACCGTTTGCCGCACCCCGTTGCTCTACATCGGGAACGGGCCGGACATCGTTGTTGTCGCGTCGCAGGGTGGGTTGCCGAAACATCGGGTCTCCCGGGCGACGGCGTGGGCCGACTGCCTACACTGGGCGCTCGTGCGGATCGCGACCTTCAACGTCAACGGTATCCGGGCCGCGCAGCGGCGTGGTTTCGAGCAGTGGCTGCGCGAGCGCGACCCCGATGTGGTGGCCGTGCAGGAGATGCGGTCCCGCACGGCCACCATCCCGCCGGGGGTGTTCGGCCCCTATCACCTCGCCTACGACGAGGGCGTGCTGGCAGGCCGCAACGGCGTCGCGGTCCTGACCCGGCACGCGCCCGCAGCGGTGCGGACGTGGAGCGGCACCGCCATGCTGCGTGCACCCGGCGAAACCCACACCCACACAGTTGAACTCGACCCGGCTCCGCTGGCGCGGGGCCTGCGCGAGTTCGCCGACCAGGGGCGGTACATCGAGGTCGACCTCGCCGACGCTCCGATCACCGTCGCGTCGCTGTACCTGCCGAAGGGCGGTCTCCCCGCCCATCTGCAGAAGCCCGGGCGAATGCGGGAAGCCCCGGACGGCGGCGCCCGTTACGAGCGCAAGATGCGTTTCTTGGACGGGTTCGCGCGACAGCTGACGCGCTCACGCCGCGACGCCAGGGCACGCGGACGCGAACTGCTGCTCATGGGCGATCTCAACATCGCGCACACCCGACACGATGTGCGGAACTGGCGGCGCAGCAACCAGGTCGAGGGCTACCTCCCCGAGGAACGCGAGTGGTTCGGCTCGATCCTGTCCCCCCGCACCCTCGTCGATGTCGTCCGAGATCGGTGCCCGGACACCGACGGGCCCTACTCCTGGTGGTCGTGGCTGGGGCAGTCGTTCGCCGACGACACCGGTTGGCGCATCGACTACCACCTCGCGACCCCCCGGCTCGCCCGGGCGGCCGTCGCGGCGGGCACCGACCGTGAACCCGCCGCGGACCTCCGGATGAGCGATCACGCCCCGGTCGTCGTCGACTACGAACTCTGAGTCCGCCCTGCCGACCGGTCAGGCGCAGACGGCCACCTTCCTCGGGCGACCGCGGGGACGCTTGCGCGCGATGACGACACCCTGATCGAGGATCTCGCCACCCCACACGCCCCACGGTTCGGCGCGGTCCAGAGCCGCGCTGAGGCAGCGGGCACGGACCGGGCACTGTGCGCACAATGTCTTCGCCTGCTCGAGCTCGGCGGGGGTCTCACCGAACCAGAGATCGGGATTGTCGGCTCGACAAGGCAGTTCGCGTCGCGCGGGTGCGATCACGGTCGGCTCGCTGATGGCGGTCACGGTCCGGAAATCGTCTCGGCATGTCGCGGTAGACACGTCGTTCTCCTTAAAGCTCTGCGATGGATTCAGGTCGTGGTGCGAACCGAAAGCCGGGCTTTGGAGCAACGAGCTCAAAAACAAAGGCCACGGTCCGCTGGTGCGTCCGTGGCCAAGAGGAAGGAGTACCTACCGAATGGTGATTCGGCTTCTACTCCGGGGCACGGACAAAAGCGCTGCTGCGTGTGCGCGATGGCGGACGACGCGCTTCGGCGCCACCGCCCACGTAGCTGCGGGCAGGTGAGCGGCGCCTGCGACACGAGTGGTCGCCGCGTACGCGTTCGCGCTGCGGTTCCAATCGATCATTGCCGTTCACCTCCCTTTTCGTTCGTGCCGTCCCGCCGGTACCGGGGCACCTGCGGGCTTGTCGCGACGGCAAGCCGGAGCTCACTGCGTCGGAGACCAGGGTATGCGGTCACCTCGGAACCGCACAACCTATTTTTGACCTGGGGTTATCCCGATTCGTCTGCGCTCACGGGCACTTCACCCCGCACCACCGCGAGCACGTCGGCACCGAAGCGCTCGAGCTTCTTCGCGCCGATGCCCGGGATCGACACCAGTCCACGGTCGTCCTGCGGCTGCTGTTCCGCGATCGCGGTCAGCGTGTTGTCGCTGAACACCACGTAGGCGGGCACCTTGAGCTCCCTCGACTTCGCGGACCGCCACGCCTTGAGCGCGTCGAACAGCGCGAGGTCCAGATTCGACGGGCAGGTCTCGCACCGGCCGAGCATCGTCGCGTTGGTCCCGAGGAGTTGCTTGCCGCACACTCGGCACCGCGGGCGCTTCTTCTGCGGCGCGGGCTCCGCGATCCGGGACGCGGGCGAGTCCTCGGGGATGAGACCGTGCAGGAACCGCGAGCGACGCCTGGACTTTCGGCCGCCCGCGTTGCGGGCCAGGGCCCAGGACAGCTGCAGGTGCTCGCGCGCCCGGGTGACCCCGACGTAGAGCAGCCGGCGTTCCTCCTCGACGGCCGCCTCGTCGTCGGGTGACTTGCTGTCACCGAGCGCGTGGGCGATCGGCAGGGTGCCGTCCGCGAGCCCGACCAGGAACACCGCGTCCCATTCGAGCCCCTTCGCCGCGTGCAGCGAGGCGAGCGTGACACCCTGCACCGTCGGTGGGTGCCGGGCCTCGGCACGGGCGGCCAGATCCTTGAGCAGTCCGTCGAGGTCGAGGTCCGGCTCGTGCACCAGTAGGTCCTCGGTGAGCGCGACGAGCGCACCGAGCGAGGCCCAGCGCTCTCGGGCCTGGGCGCCCACCGGTTCGGAGTCCGTCAGTCCCAGCGGTACCAGGATCGCGCGGACAAGCGTGATCAGTTCCTTGCCGCTCCCGGCCTCGGGCGGCAGGTCGTCGCGGCCGGCGGCCTGCCGGAGCGCGGACACGGCCTGGCGCACCTCTGGCCTGGTGAAGAAGCCCTCGCCCCCGCGCACCTGGAACGGTATGTCCAGCTCGGTCAGCGCCTGCTCGTGTGCCTCGGACTGCGCGTTGATGCGGTAGAGCACCGCGATCTCCGCGGCCGGGGTGCCGCCCGCGATGAGCTTCTGGATCGCCTTCGCGACTCCCGCGGCCTCGGCGGGCTCGTCGTCGAACTCGACGAACTCCGGCGCCGGACCCGGGGGGCGCTGCCCGATCAGCTTGAGCCGGGTGCCCGCGATCCGGCCGCGCGCGGCGCCGATGACCTGATTCGCCAGCGATACGACCTCCGGCGTCGAGCGGTAGTCACGCTCGAGGCGGACCACCGCGGCGTCGGGGAAGCGCCGGGAGAAGTCCAGCAGGTACCGCGGCGTGGCACCGGTGAACGAGTAGATGGTCTGGTTCGCATCGCCGACGACGGTGAGGTCGTCGCGCTCGCCCAGCCAGGCGTCGAGCACCCGCTGCTGCAGCGGCGTCACGTCCTGGTACTCGTCCACCACGAAGCAGCGGTACCGGTCGCGGAACTCCTCGGCGACCGTGGAGTGCTCCTCCAGGGCGGCCGCGGTGTGCAGAAGGAGATCGTCGAAGTCGAGGAGCATCGCGCCGTCGCGGACCTTGAGCGCCTCGTAGGCGGCGTAGACGTCGGATACCTTCACCGCGTCCGCGGGCGGTTCCCGTCGCGTCCGCGCTGCCGCGGCCGGATAGTCCTCGGGCGCGATCAGCGATGCCTTCGACCACTCGATCTCGCCCGCCAGATCGCGGACGGATTCGGTGCTGGTGGACAGGCCGACCCGGTTGGCCGCCTGCGCGACGATCGCGAACTTGCGGTCGAGCAGGTCCCACTGGGTGTCGCCGACGACCTGGGGCCAGAAGTAGCGGAGCTGACGGAGCGCGGCGGCGTGGAAGGTCCTGGCCTGCACCTGGTTGGCACCGTCGCCGATGCCAAGGGTGCGCAGCCGCGCCCGCATCTCGCCCGCGGCGCGCGCCGTGAACGTGACCGCGAGCACCTGTCCGGCGGAGACGTGCCCGCCCGCGACGAGGTGCGCGATCCGGCGGGTGATCGTCCTGGTCTTGCCCGTACCCGCGCCTGCCAGCACGCATACCGGTCCTCGTGGCGCGAGCACCGCGGCCGACTGCTGGGGGTCCAGGCCCGTATCGTCCGCTGACATGGCGTCCATCATGGCAGGGCGCACCGACAGCTCCGCATCGAGTCGTCGGGATCACAACCGGCGTGGAACAGAGCCGACGGCCGTGGTGTTATATCCGCCGTGACCGCTACAGAGACCGCCACCGACCTGACCATCTACTCCACCACTTGGTGCGGGTACTGCCGACGCCTCAAGAAGCAGCTCGACGAGTCCGGCATCAGCTATGTCGAGATCGACATCGAGGACGATCCGGCGTCCGCCGACTTCGTCGGCAGCGTCAACGGCGGCAACCACGTGGTCCCGACCGTGAAATACGCCGACGGCAGCACGGCAACCAATCCGACGCTGGTCCAGGTCAAGCAGGCGCTCGGTCGCTGACGTGCGGGCCGCTAGCTAGGCCTTCGCCCACGCCTCGAGCATCCCGCGGGCGATCGACACGGACCCCGGCACCAACAGCCGGGCGTCCGTGTCCGCGGACCAGTCCCCCGCCTCGAGTGCGGCCTTGACCTCGTCCCGGCCGAACCAGTGCGCCTCGGCGATCTCACCGTCGGCGAAGATGATCGGCGCGTCGGGATCGCCCACCGCGGAGAACCCGATCATGACCGACCGGGGGAACGGCCACGGCTGACTGCCCAGGTACCGGACGTCGCTGACCACGAGCCCGACCTCTTCGGCGATCTCCCTCATCACGCAGGCCTCCAGCGACTCGCCCGCCTCCACGAACCCGGCGAGGACCGAGAAGCGCCGCTCGGGCCAGTTCCCGTTCCGCGCCAGCAGCACCCGGTCGGCGCCGTCGTGGACCAGGCAGATCACCGCGGGATCGGTGCGCGGGAACTCCTCGTGACCGGTGCTGGTGCTGTGTCGCGACCAGCCGGAGATCGTCGGCGTCGTCGCGGCCCCGTCGACGGGGCTGAACCCGGCGCTGTCGTGCCAGTTCAGGATGGCGATGGCCGTCGTCAGCAGGCCGGCGCTGGTGTCGGCCAACCGGTCCCCGACGAACCTGAGGTCACCCAGTTCGCCGGTCAGCGCGGCCGCCACCCGGATCGCCCACAGGTGCCTGCCGTCGCGGCGGCCGAGAAAGACCGCACCGGAGACCGGTTCGGGCCCGAGTTCGGCCGCGGGGTCGAGGACCAACTCGGAACCGTCGAGCCGGACCTGACCACGGTGGTTCACCCGGAGCACCAGCGCGTCGGCCCAACCAGACCGCAAAGCCTCACTGTCCGAGCGCAATTCCTCGGCTCGGTCCAGCGCCGACCGCGACAGGATCGGCACGTCGGTCATTTCGAAGTTGGCCACGACCCCAACCCTAGGTGTCGCGCCTAATTGCTCACGCGGCGGATGTAGAGCAGGCGGTCGTTCTCCTCGACGGCGTCGACCTCGGGGCTGCCGACCCGGACCAGGCGGCCCTCACGCACCACACCGAGCACGATGTCGGACAGGTGCCGCGGCGAGCCGCCGATCTCGTCGCGTTCCACCTCGCGCTCGGCGATCGCGAACCCGGCCTCGGGGGTGAGCAGGTCCTCGACCATCTCGACGACGGTCGGGGTGGTCCTGGCGATGCCGAGCAGTCGTCCGGCGGTCTCCGAGGAGACGACCACCGAGTCGGCGCCGGACTGACGCAGCAGGTGCGCGTTGTCCGTCTCCCGGATCGAGGCGACGATCTTCGCCTTCGGGGCGAGCTCTCGGGCGGTCAGGGTGACCAGGACCGCGGTGTCGTCGCGATTGGTCGCGACGATGATCGCCGCCGCGTGCTGTGCGCCTGCCAGCCGCAACACGTCCGACTTCGTGGCCGACCCGTGCACGGTCACCAACCCGAGGCTCGCGGCGGACTCCAGCACCGTGGCGTCGGTGTCGACCACCACGATGTCGGAGGCCGCGACGCCGTCCCCGAGCATCGCTTCGACCGCGGTGCGGCCCTTGGTCCCGTATCCGACGACGACGGTGTGATTGCGCACGGCATGCCTCCAACGCTGGATCTTGAATGCCTGGCGGGAACGCTCCGTCAGTACCGAGAGCGTGGTGCCGACCAGGATGATGAGGAAGAGCACCCGCAGCGGCGTGATGACCACGACGTTGATGAATCGAGCGCTCGGGGTGATCGGGGTGATATCACCGTAGCCGGTGGTCGAGAGCGAGACCGTCGCGTAGTAGAGGCAGTCCAGGAAGGACAGCTCGTTCTCCTGGGCGTCCCGGTACCCATCACGATCGAGATAGACGACAACGACGGCGGCCATCAGCACCACGACGGCCATCAGGACCCGCCGGTAGATCGCGCTCGCGGGACTGCGCAGCACCTCGGGGATCCGCAGCACCCCGACCAACGCGAAGTCCGGCCGATCGGTCAGAGCCGCCTCCTGGTTGCGTAGCCGCGCACGCAATTTACCGGCCATGACGTGTTCTCCAGTTCGCTGACATCGGCTGGCAGCCTAACCCCCGATCCGGCGCCTGGGCCGGACAACCACGCGCGGCGCGTCTGGCGCGCCCGGTTCCGGTGGGGCAGGCTGGCGGCATGAAGATCTCGCCTGCCACCGGACTCGCCGCTCTCCTGCTGGGAACGGGCACGCTGCATTTCGTCAGCCCCAAGCCGTTCGACAGCATCGTCCCGCGCGCGTTGCCGGGCAGTGCCCGCACCTACACCCACCTCTCAGGTGCGGCCGAACTCGCGATCGGGGCGGCCATCGCGGTGCCGCGGACGAGGCGGCTCGGCGGTGCGCTGGCCGCGGCGCTGTTCGTCGCGGTCTTCCCCGCGAACGTGCAGATGGCCGCGGACTGGCTCGGCCGCAACTCGACGCCGCTGCCGCTCAAGGCGATTGCGGTCGCTCGCCTGCCACTGCAGATTCCGCTGATCCTCGCGGCCATGAAGGTTCGCAAGGGCGACGTCGACTCCTGACCGTTCACCCAGTGCCAGGATCCGGTCGAGCTGCAAAACCCTAACTGGGCTCGGTGCTCGCCCCCGCCGAGTCGATCAGGCGGGCGAGCGCGTCGCCGTCGGGCAGCTCGGTCGGCGCGATGGTCCGTCCGCTGCGCACATAGTGGAACGCCGCACGGACCTTACCCAACGGCACCGGCGGACCGCCCCTGGCGGCGGACCGCGCCGACATCAGCTCCGACCACGCCAGCCGGTAGGCCGCGAGCTGCATCACCACCGCCCGCTCGTTTGCAGCCGACGGCTCGGCACCGGTCTTCCAGTCGATCACGGTCCACCCGCCGTCCGGGTCGGCGAAGACCGCGTCGATGCGACCCCTGATCACCGTGCCCGCGATCGATGTCTCGAACGGGACCTCCACCTCGACCGGGCTGCGGTTCGCCCAATCCGAGCGCAGGAAGGCCTCCTGCAGCCCTTCCAGGTCGGTGTCTCCGACGGCCCCTGTGTCGGCGGCGCCCGGCAGCTCGTCCAGATCCAGCAGCCTGGTGGCACCGAACCTGCGCTCGATCCAGGCGTGAAACGCGGTTCCCCTGCGGGCCAGCGGATTCGGCGGATACGGCAACGGCCGACGCAGCCGGGCCGCGAGCGCATCGGGCGCGGCGGCCAGTTCCACCAACTGGCTCACCGACAGCTGTGCGGGCAGCGCGACCTCGGCGCGGGTCAGCGCCCGCTGCCTGCGCTCGGCCAGCAGCACGTCCACGTCGGCGGCCCAGCCCTCCGGGTCCGCATCGTCGTCTTCGGCCTCGTCTTCGTCTTCGTCTTCGTCTTCGTCTTCGGGGCCGAGCGCGATCAGTTCGGCCAGCACCAGTTCCGCGCCGTGTTCCACCGGATCACGCCTGCTCCCCAGCGGATCGCTCGGCCACTGCGCGGTCACCGGCTCCGCGGTGAGCGGATTCTCCGCGTCCTCGTCCGGGGCCTGCGCCCACAGCTCCACCGTCCCGATCGGTTCGGTCGGGTCGGCACTGTCGACGAGCTCGCGCATCTCCAGCAGGAACTCCGACGGACCCCGTGGCGCGCTGCCCGACTCCGACCAGTGATGGCCGGACAGATACAGCGCCCGCTCGGTACGGGTGAGCGCCACGTAGAACAGGCGCCTGTCCTCGTCGAGCCTGCGCCGACCCAGCGCGGCCTTGTGGTCGGCGAGGGCGTCCTCGAGGTCCTTGCGGTTGAACAGTTCCTCGAGATCGAGCACCGGGACACCTTCCGCGCCATCGCCGTCTCGGGCCCGGTCGCCGCGCAGCGCGGGCGGCAGTTCACCGACCGCTCCCAGCCAGCTGCCGGAGGCGGTCTTCGACGGGAACACGCCCTCCACCAGGTGGGGCACCGCGACGACCTCCCACTCGAGCCCCTTCGCCGAGTGCACCGTCAGGACCTGCACCCGATCCGGCGCGACCTCGACCTCGCCGGGGGCCAGGCCCTTCTCGATCGTTTCGGCGGCCGACAGGAAGGCCAGCAGTCCGGTCAGCGTCGCCGTGGAATTGCGGGAGTACCCGGCGACCGCGTCCGCGAAGGCGTCCAGATGCTCGCGGCCCGCACCACCGTCACCTGTGAAGCGCAGCCGGGCCTGCGCCTCGATGCCGATCCCCAGCACCCGCTCCACCTCGGCCACCAGCTCCGTGAGCGGCTGACCGATGCGCTCGCGCAGCGAGACCAGTTCAGCCGCCAACGCCCCGATCCGGGCGTAGCCGAGGGGCGAATAACGCTGCGGCCCACCGGGGTCCGAGATCGCGTCGGCCAGACCGGCGAGCTCGGCGTGCTCGCCGGGGAGCGCGGCCTCGAGAGCCTGGTCGAGGCTCGCCGCATCGGTGACCGCTCCCCCGGTGCCGTGTGTCGACCCGATCGCCAGCTCGCGCGCCCTGCGCCACAGCGCGGCCAGGTCGGCGGCCCCGATCTGCCACCTCGCCCCGGTCAGGATCCGCATCGCCGCGCTGCCAGCGAGCGGATCGGCGACCATCCGCAGCATGGCGATGACGTCCGCCACCTCGGGTGTGTGCAGCAACCCGCCGAGCCCGACCACCTCGACCGGCAGGCCGTGGCGGCGCAGCGCGGCCGCGATCGGCGCGGCGTCGGCGTTGCGGCGGATCAGGACGGCCGCGGTGGGCGGGGCCTGGCCGGAGGCGGCCGCGGCGGCGTACTCCTCGGCGATCCGGGCGGCGAGCCAGTCCCGCTCGCGCTCGACGTCCTCGGTGACCGCGAGCCGGACGTCACCTGCGACCGCGCCGGGCCGCGGCCGCAGCTGCTGCACGGGAACGCCACGCTCGCGCAGCGATTCCGAGGCCGCGTTCGCGAGGGTCAGCGCCTCGGGCGGGTTCCGCCAACTGGTGAGGAGCTCGAGGCGCGGCGCGGGATCGCCGCCCGGCAGCGGGAAGTCGGTGGCGAACCTGGGCAGGTTGGCCGCCGACGCGCCCCGCCAGCCGTAGATGGACTGCATCGGGTCGCCGACTGCGGTCAGCGCGAGGTCGCCGTCCTCGCCGCCGCCGAACAGCGAGGAGAGCAGCACCCGCTGGGCGTGCCCGGTGTCCTGGTACTCGTCGAGCAGCACCACCCGGAAGCGCTTCCGCTCCGAACGCCCCACCTCGGGATGCTCCGAGGCGACCCGGGCGGCCAGCGACATCTGGCTGCCGAAGTCGAGCGCGCCCTCCCGCCTGAGAGTCTCGGAGACCCGCTGCACCAGCGGCAGCAGGGCGACCCGCTCGTGCTGGGTCTCGAGGACGTCGAGCAGTTCCTTCTTCGGCCCGCCGCGCTGCTTGGGGCCCGCGGGCAGCGTGTGGATCAGCTTGTCCAGCTCGGTGTGTGCCTCGCGCAGGTCGTCCGGCTCGACCAGATGCTCGGCCAGCTGCCCGGACAGCGCGAGCACCGCCTCGGTGAGCGAGGTCGGGGTGCGGTCGGTCTCCAGGTCGCCGTCCCATGAGCTGACCACCTGGTGCGCGAGCTGCCACAGCTCGGTCTCCGACAGCAGCTCGGCGGACGGCTCGATCGGCAGCAGCAGCCCGTGCTCGGACAGCAACCGGCCGGCGTAGGAGTGGTAGGTGCTCACCTCCGGCTCACCGCCGAGGATCCGCCCGCGCAGGTCACCGGTCGGATCGAGCTTGCGCAACAGGGCCGAACCGGCAAGGCGCGCAAGACGTTGCCGGATCCGGCTGGTGAGCTGCTGGGCGGCCTTGCGGGTGAAGGTGAGCCCGAGGACCTGCTCGGGGTCGACCAGGCCGTTGGCCACCAGCCAGACCACCCTGGCCGCCATCGTCTCGGTCTTGCCCGCTCCCGCGCCCGCGACCACCAGGGTCGGCCCGAGCGGCGCCGCGATGACGGCTGCCTGTTCGGCGGTCGGCGGATGCTGGCCGAGCGCGACCGCCAGGTCGGCCGGGCTCACCCGGACCCGACTCCTCCATGTCTCGGTGTCCCGCATCATCCCTCGGTCACCTGCCGTCCGGTCTCCTGTGCCGGGCAGCTCGACCGGGCGGGGCAGTGCCTGCACCCGTCGTTCGGCTGCGCCCGGAACCCTGGGCCCTTGGTGGCCGCGGCCGCGTCGTGCACCACGGTGAGCCACTCCTGTTCGCCGTCCTCGCCGAGCGGGGTCTGCAGGCGCTGGGTGGCGCCCTCCTTCTTGTTCGGCTTCGCCACGAACACCAGGCGCGCCCCGCCCGGCTCCGAGGGCGGCTCGCCCTCGATCGCGCCTGCCAGCGCCGCCACCTGATAGGTCGCCAGCTGCGCGTGCTGCTGCGCGGCCTCCTTGCTGACCGGGCTGCGCGCGGTCTTCACGTCCACGATCACCGGCCTGCCCTCGGTGTCGCGCTCGAGGCGGTCGATCCGGCCGCGCAGCCGGATCTCGGGTCCGCCCTCCTCGCGTGGTTCAAGGACGCCGTCGACGGCGACCTCGACGCCGACCTCCGTGAGCTCGCCGCGCGAGAGCCGCAGCCACTCGGAGAAGCTGTCGAGCATCTGACCGGTACGGTCCATCTCCCGTCTCGAGTACCACTGCGAGCCGAGATCGACCGCGTCCCAGGCGGTGGCGAGCGCCTTGCGCACCTGGTCGGGCGGCAGCTTGCCCGCCACGGCCTGGACCAGGGTGTGCACCAGGGTCCCGGTCACCGCGTGGGTGTTCTCGCCGTCGGTGCCGCCGTTGCGTTCGAGCGCCCACCGCAACGGGCACGTGCTCAGCTGCTCGATCGTCGACGGCGACAGCGGGACCGGCCCGTCGTCGGGTTCCCACAGCGGGGCGTCGGTGCTCATCCCGCCCACACCCCACCAGTTCTGCGGATGCGCGCCGCGCACACCGTCCCTTGCCAGCCGGGCGAGTTGCCGAGCCGCCCGGGCCTGACGCTGCGGATCGCTGCGGGCGAGGTCCGGATCGCACACGGCCCGCCGGAGTTCCGCGACCAGCGACGGCAGCGACAGCACCCGCCCCGCGGGCACCGGCTGCTCCACGACCGCCTCCGCGGGACCGTCGTCGCCCTCGACGCGGCCGATGAGCTCGTCCACGAACCGCGAGGGCACCAGGTCCGCATCCCCTGTCGCCGACTCGACGGCGGTGATCAGCAGGGACCGGCGGGCCCGACTGCAGGCGAGCAGGAACAGTCGCCGCTCCTCGGCCAGCAGCGGGGCGGTCCGCGACAGCTGCGACTCGCTCGCCGGGGAGGCGTCGCCGACGCCGGCGGTGAGATCGACCAGCACCTCGGTGCCCAGCAGGGTGCCGCGGGCCCGCAGGCCCGGCCACAGCCCCTCCTGGACCCCTGCGACGGCCACCACGTCCCATTCCCGGCCGGCCGCGGAGTGCGCGCTGAGCACCGTGACCGCTTCTCCGGGGACCGCGACGGTCCTCGAGTCGGTCGAGATCTGTTGTTCGGAAAGGTATTCCACGAAACCGGCGAGAGTCGCCCTTGGCAACCGGTCGACATAGCCGGCGGCGGCGTCGAAGAGCGCGACCACCGCGTCGAGGTCCCGGTCCGCCTGCGCGCCGATCGGCCCGCCGCGCAGCGAGGCGGCGGCCCACCGCTTCTCCAGGCCGGTCGCCTGCCAGCTCGCCCAGAGCACGCCCTCGACGCCGCGCCCCTTCCGGTGGGCGGCCCTGGCCTGGCCGAGGATCGACAGGACCCGGCGCAGGGCGGCGGACTCGCCGTCGCTGAGCTTGGCGATCAGGCCGCGGTGCTCGTCCTCGCCGTCGACGATCAACGACCGCAGGAGGTCCGCGGAGTCGCGCTGACCACCCGCGGCGAGCTCCACCCTGCGCAGGCCGCGGCGGAGCCGCCGCAGCGTTACCGGATCGGATCCCCCGACCGGTCCTGACACCAGCGCCAGCGCGTCCTCGCCGGTGAACTCGACGCCCGCGACCGCGCGCAGCACCAGCAGCAGGCCGCCGACCGAATGCTGACGGGCGAGTGGGAGTTCCGAGGCCGACGTGGTGACCGGGACGCCCGCCGCCAGCAGGGCGCGGCGCAGCGGGGGCAGCACCCGCGGCACCGACCTGACCACGACCGCCATCCGCGACCAGGGCACACCGTCGTGCAGGTGTGCGCGGCGCAGGGTGTCGGCGATCAGCGCGGCCTCCTTGCCCTGGGTGCCGAGCACCTGCACCTGGGCCCGGCCCGGTTCGTCGGTCGCGGCCGCCGCACCCCGATGCGGCGGCCGGCCGGGAAGGCGGCCGGCGATCGCTGCCGTGACCGCCGAGATCCGTTCCGCGCAACGATGATCGGTGTCGAGGATCAGCCGGTTCTGCGAGCCGGTGTCGGCGACGTCCATCAGGAACCGCGGGTCGGCCCCCCGGAATCCGAAGACCGCCTGGTCCGGATCGCCCGCCACCACGGCCAGATCGGTGCCCGCGCCGAGCAGCCGGACCAGCTCGGCCGCCTGCGGGTCCAGGTGCTGGGCATCGTCGACGAGCAGGTACCGGATCCGTGAGCGCTCCTGCTGCAGCAGCTCCGGGTCGGTGGCGAACGCGGTCAGCGCCGCGCCGACGAGTTCGGCCGCGTCGAGCGCGGGTGCCGTGGCCTCGGGGGCCTCCACCCCGACGGCGCCGCGCAAGAGCATCACGTGCTCGTAGTGGGCGGCGAAGCGTCCGGCCGCCACCCACTCCGGCCGTGAGTGTGTCCGGCCGAGGGCGACGAGGTCCTCGGGCCCGAGGCCGCGCTCGCCTGCCCGCAGCATCAGATCACGCAGCTCGACCGCGAAGCCGGTCAACGACAGCGCGGGCCGCAGCCGCTCCGGCCAGTGCAGGGCACCGTCCGCGACGTCACCTCGCAGCATCTCGCGCAGCACCGCGTCCTGCTCGGCCCCGGTGATCAGCCGCGGCGGCGGGTTGGAATGCGCGGCGGCCTGCAGGCGGAGCACCGCGAACGCGTACGAGTGCACCGTCCTGACCAGCGGCTCACGGGTGGCCCGCAGCGCGTCGGGGCCGGCGGACCCGAGCAGACCCGCGGTGATCGCCTCCCTGACCACGGTGGCGGCGCGGCGTGAATGGGTCAGCACGAGAATCGATTCCGGGTCGCACCCGCCGTCGGCGATCCGCGAGACCGCGAGGTCGACCAGCAGCGAGGTCTTGCCCGTGCCCGGGCCGCCGAGCACCTGCCACGGCCGTCGACCCCTGCTTCCGCGCGGCACATCCATCAGCCGCTGCGCTTCGGGGCCCCACGCCCGGCGCGGGCCTGCCTCCGTCGACCGACGGACCAACGTGGCGGTGGGCCGCCGCGACTGTTCCCGATCGACCGACATGGGTGGCATTCCATCACGGGAGGCAGACAACCACCGCCGCGCGTCCGCCACGTCCTCCGTGATCCGTGGGATCCGGCAAGATGTCCGGCATGGGCGAGATCCACATCCACCGCTTCGGGCCCCCGGCCGGCAGGCAGGTCCTGGCGCTGCACGGCCTCACCGGCCACGGTCAGCGCTGGCAGCACCTCGCGGAGGGGCACCTGCCCGAGGCCAGGGTGATCGCGCCCGACCTGCGGGGCCACGGCCGCTCGACGTGGTCGCCGCCCTGGGGCATCGCCGACCAGGTCGACGACCTCGTCGGGGTCCTGGAGACCGAGGCCACCGAGCCGGTCGTGCTGGTGGGCCACTCGTACGGCGGCGCCATCGCCGTGCACCTGGCCCGCCGGGTACCGGAGCGGGTGCGCGCCCTGGTGCTCCTCGACCCCGCGATCGGAATGGATCCGGCGTTCATGGCGGAGATCGCCGACCTGACCGTCCGGTTCCCGGACTACACCGACACCGCGGAGGCGCGTTCGGAGAAGGTGCATGGGGCGTGGGCGGACGTGGCGGACGACGTGCTCGACGCCGAGCTCACCGAGCACCTGATCGACCGCGAGGGCGGCCGGGTCGGCTGGCGGATGTCGATCCCGGCGATCGTGGCGTCCTGGGGCGAACTGGCCCGGCCGTTCGTGCTGCCGCCCGCGGACCTGCCCACGATCCTGGTGCAGGCGATGCGGGTGCAACCGCCATATGTCACCGCGGCATTCCGGACCGCCCTCGCGGCACACCTCGGCGATCGCCTCACCGTGGTCGAGATGGACGTAGATCATATGGTCGGGCAGGCCAGGCCGGTAGACGTCGCGGAACTGATCGGGAAGCTGCTGTAGGTGGCCGCCACCACGGAGGCGCAGATCGAGCGGGTCCGCGAGCTGGTCGCGGCGATCCCGCCCGGCAAGGTGGCGACCTACGGCGACATCGCGGCGGCCGCCGGGCTGTCGAGCCCCAGGACCGTCGGCTGGATCATGCGCACCGACTCGGCCGACCTGCCGTGGCACCGGGTGCTCGGTGCGAGCGGCAGGCCTGCCGCCCATCTCGCGCACCGTCAGATCTCGAAGCTGGCGCTCGAAGGTGTGCCGATCCGTGACGGACGGGTCGACCTCGCCGCCGCGCGACACGAGTTCTGAGATCGTCGAGCGATGAGCGGCGAACGCGACCTCGAGGTCCTGATCTCATCGATGAACCCGGTCCGACATCCGGGGACGTTCGTATTCGTCTCGGTGCCCGCTGCAGCGGCCGCCGGGATCCCGGCTGCGGCAACGATCACGGAGGAGGAGGGCGTCACCCTGGTGGTCGCCAAGGCGGAGGCCGACGCCCGCGGCTGGGGCTACGACTTCGAAGCGGCCTGGCTGACGCTGCGGGTGCACTCCGCGCTGGACGCCGTCGGGCTCACCGCGGCGGTGAGCTCGCGGCTGGCCGAGGCCGGCATCAGCTGCAACGTCATCGCCGGATACCACCACGACCACCTGCTGGTGCCCGTCGACGATGCGTCGCGTGCGATCGACGAGCTGAACGCGCTGGCCGCCGAGGCTCGGGGCCGCCGGGCTTGACCGATCGGCTGCTCAGTCCCCGACCGCCAGCTCGGCGCGTATCGCCTCCACGCCGGCGACCACCTCACTGAAGCTGGTGCTCAGCGGGCTCAGCCCCAGCCGAAGTCCCTCGGGCGCCCGGAAGTCGGGAATCACCCCGCGCTCCCACAGCGCGGGGGTCGCGGCCCGGAAGCGCGGGTGGTCGATGGTGACGTGGCCGCCGCGCAGACTCGGGTCGACCGGCGACGCGATCGTCACCCCCAGCGGAACGAGCGACTCGGCTACGAGCTCGAGCGTGAACTCGGTGAGCCGCACCGATTTCGCCCTGATCTCACCGATCCCCGCCCCGTCGATGAGCTCGACGGTGTCGCGCATCGCGATCATCCCCAGGATCGCCGGCGTGCCGCTGAGGATCCGCCGGATGCCGCGCGCGGGCCGGTAGCCCGCCGCCATCTCGAAAACGTCCTCGCGGCCCATCCACCCCCAGATCGGCTGCACGAACTCCTCCAGCAGCCCGGCGCGGACATAGGCGAACGCGGGCGATCCGGGCCCGCCGTTCAGGTATTTGTAGGTACAGCCGACGGCGAGATCGACTCCCCACTCGTCGAGTTCGATCGGGACCGAGCCGACCGAGTGGCACAGGTCCCACAACATGAGCGCGCCCGCAGCATGCGTGACCCGGGTGATCGAGGCGGCGTCGGCCAGATAACCCGACCGATAGGCGACGTGGCTGAGCACCACCAGCGCGGTCCGGTCCCCGACCACCGCGGCGACCTCGTCCGCGCGCACCCCGCTCCGCGGGTCCGACTCGATCCACCTCAGAGTCATCCCGAGCTCGGACGCGACCGCCTCGAGGACGTAGCGGTCGGTGGGGAAATTGTCTGTGTCCACCACGATCTCGTCGCGCCCCGGCCGCAGCGCGACGGCGCCCCTGGCCAGCTTGTAGAGCAGCACGCTGGTGGAGTCGCCCACCGCGGTCTGGCCCGCGGCCGCGCCGAGCACCACCCGCCCGAGATCATCGCCGATGGTCAGGGGCAGGTCGAACCACTCCTCGTCCCAGCCACGGATCAGCCTGCCGCCCCAGGACTCGGCGACGAAGCGGGCGACCTGCTCGGCACCCGCCTTGGTCGGCCGCCCCAGCGAGTTCCCGTCCAGGTAGGAGACGACGGACGGGGCGTCGACGAACAGGTCCCGGTACGAGCACAGCGGATCGGTATCGTCGAGTTCGACGGCGCGCACCGAGAAGTGTTGTGGGACAGGACTCGAGAGACTCATCCGAACTGCTCCTTGATCTGCGCCGACTCGAGGTTGCGGGTCGAGGCGAGCCAGGAGGCCCAGTGCCTCTCATCGCTGGGCGGCGCACCCGGCGCCCACGCGAGCCGGGTCGAGGTGCCCGGCGGCCACGGGATGGTGATCGACTCCAGCACCGCCACCCGATCGAGGCCTGCGTCGAGCAGGGCGTCGAGTTCACGCGGGTTGAGTCCGACCGGCTGCGGACCGTTGCCCTGGTCGGTTCCGTACTTCACGACCCCGCCACACGCACGGAACCGGCGAAGGTTGTCGGTGGCGACATCGAATTCGCCTCCGCGGCCGTGGATATCGAGCGTGCTGATCCACCGCATCGACGCCGCCATCGCCGTGAGCAGTTCCTCGGGCAGGCGCTCGGTCCACGGGGTGTGCGCGAGTCGTTCTACTCCGGCCTCGAAGGCGCGCGCGGCCTGGCCCCGTCCCTCCGCGTGCGCGACGACGGGAACTCCGTCCGCGTGCGCGGCTCCGACCAGTGCGTCGAGCGTCGCGTCGTCGAACACCGGCCCCGCCGCGCTGTTCAGCATGATCTTCACGAAGGACGCGCCCGCCCTGACCTGGGTGTCGACGGCGCTCGCCGCCGCCTGCGGTCCGTCGACCACGCGCACCGACTCGGCCGCCGCCCAGGACCGGTCGGTGGGGTATCCGCCAGGGGCGGTGAGGAACTGACCCGCAAAGCTCACCTCGGGTAGTCCGGTGTGCACCGCCGCGTCGGCGAACGGGGCGAGAACCGACGGCGGCGAGCCGAGGTCATGCACCACCGCCAGCCCACCCGCGAAGAGGGCGCCGGCATCGACCAGCCCGAGGTGCACGTGCGCGTCGCGCAGGCCCGCGAACACCACGCCGGGAATCTCGAGATCGGCGCGCCCGTCCATGGCGTTCCGCCGCCGAGCCGAGACCAGCAGATCGCCGCCAACCGTCAGTCGGCAGCGTCCCAACCACGCCCCGCTCCACAGGTTCGCGACGTCGACGTTCATGCCCCGGCCCGTCAGTTCCCCAGCTCGGTGCGTACCGCGAACAGCTCGGGAAAGAAGCTGAGTTCGAGCGCGCGCTGTAGGTACCCCGCGCCGCCAGAGGACCCGCCGGTGCCGGTCTTCATCCCGATCACCCGCAGCACGGTCCGTAGGTGCCGAAACCGCCAGAGCTGGAAGCTCTCCTCCAGGTCGACGAACTCCTCGAAGGACTCGTACGCGGGCCAGCAGTCCCCCGGATGCTCGTAGACGTGCTTGACCAGCGGCATCAGCTCTGGGTTCAGCACATAGGCCGCGGTGACCTCGCGGTCCAGCGCGGAGCCGGGCACGTCGTAGCCCGCACGGGCGAGGCAGCGCCAGAACTCGTCGTACAGGGTCGGCTCGCCCAGGAGATCGTCGAGGACGGCATGGGACGGCGGATCCGCCTCGAACACCCCGAGCAGGTCCGCGTTCTTGTTCCCGAGGATGAACTCGACGGCCCGGTACTGGTACGACTGGAATCCGGATGCGCTGCCGAGGAAACCTCGGAACTCGGCGTACTCGGTCGGCGTCAGCGTCGCCAGGATCGACCACTGCTCGGTCATCGACTTCTGGATGTGCTTGACGCGGGCGATGCACTTGAGCGCCACCCCGATGGCGTCCTCGGCGAACGCGGCGCGGGCCGCGCGGATCTCGTGCAGGACGAGCTTGAGCCAGAGCTCGGTGGTCTGGTGCGCGATGATGAAGAGCATCTCGTCGTGGTGCTGCGGCTCGCTGACCGGGTTCTGCGCGCTGAGCAGCGTGCCCAGGTCGAGGTAGGAGCCGTAGCTCATTCTGGCGCTGAAGTCCGTGACGATGCCAGGCTCGAGCTCCCGGAAGTTCGGTTCACCGCCCAGCGTCATGCGTGTGATTGTCCGCCGACCTGCGGATATCGTCCGCGGCCGTGGCCGAATCGTTGTGTTTACATCCGCACCGGGCAACTGCGACACTAAAAGGCGGCGTATTTCTACGACCGAATCGCGGTGAGCGATCATGGACGGCGAGTACGACGTCGCAATTGTCGGATCGAGCCTGGCCGGGTGCACGGCCGCCATCCTGCTCGGACGCCGAGGCCTGCGGGTGGCGCTGCTGGAGGCGAATCGGAATCCGGCGGCGTACAAGCGAATGTGCACGCACTACATCCAGTCGTGCGCGCTCCCCACCCTCCAGCGGCTCGGACTCGCCTCCGAACTCGAGGCCGCCGGGGCGATCCGCAACCACGGCAACGCCTGGAGTCGATTCGGCTGGGTCGAGGAACCGGAACCGACAAACCGACCATCGCACGGCTACAACCTCCGACGCGAGATCCTCGATCCGCTGATGCGGCGAACCGCCGCCAAGGCGCCGGGTGTCGATCTGATGTTGGGCGCGAAGCTGCGTGAGCTGACTCGAGGTCCCGATGGGCGCGTCGACGGTGTGGTCGCCGACCGCGTGGGACGGCTCTCCTGCCGACTGGTCGTCGGCGCGGACGGTCTGTCCTCGAAGGTGGCCCGGCTCGCCGGCCTACCCGGCCGGGAGTCCCGGAACGACCGCTTCGCCTACTTCGCCTCCTTCGTGAACGTCACCATCCCCCATGGGCAATCGGTCCAGCTGTGGCTGCTCGAGCCCGACGCGGCATACGCGTTCGGCAACGATGCCGGGGTCACCGTCCTCACCGCCGTGCCCGACAAGAGCCGACTGCCGGAGTTCGACGACGACAAGGAGGCAGCGCTGGTGCGCATGTTCGAGGGTCTGCCGGACGCCCCGGACCTGACCGATGCGGAGCGAGTGTCCGATGTCGTCGGCACCCGCGACTACCCGAGCGTCACCCGGCTCCGCATCGCCGCTCCCGGCGTCGCGCTCGTCGGGGACGCCGCCCTGGTACTCGACCCTGTCTGGGGCGCCGGGTGCGGCTGGGCGCTGCAGACCGCCGAGTGGCTGAGCGACTCCGTCGCGAAACCGCTCGTGACCGGCACCGACCGAGAGATAGACCGGGCGGCACGTCGCTACCAGCGTCATCACCGGATGCGACTGTGGCCGCACCAGTTCTTCGCGATCGAATTCAGCCAGCGTCCTCGACTCAATCCGCTGCAACGCCTGCTGTTCGCAGGCGCCGCCCGCGATCCGTGGGTGGCGGACCGGTTCTTCGCGTACGGCACCCGCAACCGCTCGCCCTTCGTGATGCTCTCTCCACGAATGCTGGCCCGCGCGGCGCGCGCCAGGCGAGCGGTCCGGTGACGATCCTCCTCGCGAATACGATGGACAGATGGATCAGACCCTGCCCCCGTGCCCCCAGTGCTCCTGCGAGTTCACCTACGAGATGGGCTCACTCCTTGTCTGCCCGGAATGCGCACACGAGTGGGCGGCGGGCGCGGGCGATGACGAGGGCACCGACGTGATCCGCGACGCCGTCGGCAACGTGCTCGCCGACGGCGACACCGTCACGGTGATCAAGACGCTCAAGGTCAAGGGCAGCCCGACCGGCATCAAGTCGGGCACCAAGGTGCGCAACATCCGTCTGGTCAAGGGCGTCGGCGACCATGACATCGACTGCAAGGTCGACGGCATCGGTCCGATGCAGCTCAAGTCGAGCGTGGTCAAGAAGGCCTGACTCGGGGTTACGTCGACGGTTGCACCAGTGGGGCGCCCGCGACGTACTCCATCGCGGCCACGAATTCCGGCTGCTGCGAACGGATCTCGAGTTCTTCTGGCGTCAGATCCACCACGCGGGTCTGAATCCACCACAGGTTGCCCAGCGGATCGCGGACGCGACCGACGCGATCCCCGAAGAAGAGTTCGGTCACCTCCGTGACCGGCGTTGCCCCCGCCTCAAGTGCCTGCAGGAAGGTGGCATCGGCGTCCTCGACGTACAGCCGCAGGAAGCCGGGCGTGTCCGGCCAATCCGGGCGACCGTCGAACATCATCACCACCGAGTCCCCGATCCGCACCTCCGCGTGTCCGATCGCGCCCCCGTACTCGACGCGGGCCAGTTCCTCGGCGTCGAACGCGTCCCGCACGAAGTCGAGCAGCCGCGCGGTGTCCTGGGAGATGATCCAGGGCGTGACGGTGGCGTAGCCCTCGGGGACTGGCCGGACCTGGGTGGATTGCGTCGTCTTTTCCATGCCTCCGACGCTAGGGAGGATCGAGGACAACCGGCGTCCTCAATTCGAATCACCTGCAGATCAATGGGATCATCTATCGATGACCACCGGCGCTCCCTCGGCATATGATGCAGTCATTCTCGCCGGCGGATCCGCCACCCGGATGGGTGGCGTCGACAAGCCCGCGATCGTCATCGCCGGCCGTTCGATGCTGCGCGCCGCGCTCGACGCCGTCGCCGGGGCGGAGCGGGTGGTCGTCGTCGGACCGCACCGCGACGACCTCGCCGCCTCGATCGCACAGACTCAGGAATCGCCTGTCGGCGGCGGCCCGGTCCTCGCGATGGACGCGGGCCTGCTCGAGTTGGGCGGCGGCACCACCCCGGTGGTGGTGATCGCCGCCGACCTACCGTTCCTGTCCGCGGCATCGATCGAGAGCCTGGTCGCGGCGCTAGACCGCGAGCCGAGTGCACCCGCGGCCTTTGCGCTCGACGAATCCGGTCGGGTGCAGTTCCTCCTCGGTGTGTGGCACCGGGATGCGCTGTCCGCGGGGCTCGACGAGCTCGGGCGCACCGATCTGGCCAACAGGCCGATGAAGACACTGATCCCGGCCGGGTACGTCACCGTTCCCATGGCCGGGATCTCCGACTGCGACACCGAGGCCGATGTCGCAGCCGCCCGGGCGCGCAGCGCCTCCCCCGCCGTCGGTCTCGATGAGGCCAGGCGGGCCGTCCGCGAGGCCGTCGCCATGCTGCCCGCTCGCTCGGCCGCCCCGCTCGCCGCGATCGGGGGGGTGCTGGCGCGACCGATGCTCGCCGCCGACGCGCTGCCCCGGATCGACATCTCGGCGATGGACGGCTACGCCGTATCCGGCGACGGCCCCTGGCAACTCGACACGGCCATCCGCTATGCCGGCTCGGAGGACGAGGTCGAGCTCGAACCCGGGCACGCGGTGCGCATCGCCACCGGTGCCCATGTGCCGTCCGGGGCCACCTCCGTCGTGCGCGATGAGCACGTCGAACTCGCGGACACCACGCTGAGCAGGCGCCCGGACGCACCGGTCCGCGACGACACCCGCAGGCGCGGTGAGAACTGGCAGCCGGGTGCACCGCTCGCGGAGGCGGGCGAACCGGTCACCCCCGCCGTCGTCTCGGTGGCGCTCAGCGGCGAGGTCACCGAACTACTGGTCCGTGGGCCCGTCACGGCCCACATCGTGGTGACCGGGGACGAGATCCGCCGAGACGGCCCGTTGCGCACCGGCCAGACCCGGGACAGCCTCGGACCCGTGATGCCGCATTTCTTGTCCTGGTGCGGGATTCGCACGGCCGCCGAATCGCACCTGCGCGACACCGTCGGGGGCTTCGATGAGCTACTGGCGCAGCCGGTTTCGGACACGGGAGCGCAACCCGACCTGATCGTCATCGTCGGCGCGACCGGGGGCGGCGCCGCCGATCACCTGCGGATGGCGCTCACCCGCTGCGGCGCCCGCCTGGTGGTCGGGCGGGTGCGATGCCGGCCGGGCGGTTCGCAGGTGGTCGCGGTGCTGCCGGACGGCCGCATCGTGCTGGGGTTGCCCGGCAACCCCTTCGCGGCGGTCGCCACGATGCTCATGACGGCGCCTGCCGTGGTCGCCGCGCTCACCGGCGCCCCGGCCCCTACCCGGCCGCGCGCGCCGATCGAGAACGCCGCGGAACTCGCCTCCGACGCCCCTCGGGTCGTCACGGCCACCCGACGGTCAGACGGTCACTGGTACGCGACCGCGCCGGTGGGGACGGCTCACCTCGCCGCGCTGATCGGGGCCGACGCCCTCGCGATCATCGAACCGGCAACGCCTGACGGTGGCTCCGCGGAACTGCTGCCGTTGCCTCGTTGACGGACGCGATGTCCGCGCAGCCGGCGCGATAGCGGTCGGCCAACAGCCGAACCAGAGCCGGGTGCACCCCGAGCGGCTCGGCCACCCCGTCCGATCCGGCATCGACCAGCCTCCGGTGGAACAGGCCGTGCGCCAACAGATACGAGGCGATGAACACCCGGCGGTGACCCGCCGACCGCAGCCCCTCGACCACCTCGGGCACCCGCGGCTCCGCGGTCGCGACGTAGCCGATGTGCACCGTGCTCCGGACCAGTTCCGCGAGCATCATGGCGCCGCGGCGCACGTCGGCCAGCGCGCGCGGATCCGACGATCCGGCCGCCGCGAGCACCACCGCGTCGCCCAGCCGCCAGCCCGCCTCGCGCAGGCGCTCGAACAGCACGGTGGCCAGCACCGGGTCCGGCCCGAGTGCCCTGGTGACGGTCACATCGGGGTGCCCGGAATCGACGACCTCGCGCGGGACGTCCGTGTGCACGTGATACCCCGAGGCGAGAAAGGCGGGCACCACGACGGCGGGCCCGCCGAGGTCGCGGAGCACCTCCGAGGGCGACGGACCGAGGACGTCGACGAAGGCGACGCGGGTGGTGCCCACCTCGTCCGCCACGGCATCGGCGAGCGCGGCGACCATGTCGACGCCGCGCGGGCTCCTGGTGCCGTGCGCGACGAGCACCAGCGCCGGCCCGGCCACTAGTCGTCCCCGCAATCGACCGGGTCGAGCGCGAGACGGTAGCCGCGCTTGACCACCGTCTGCACGATCTTCGGGGCGCCGAGACAGGTCCGCAGCCGCGCGATGGCGGTCTCCACCGCGTGGGTGTCCTCGCCGCCGCCGGGGAGCACGGAGAGCAACTCCTCCCGCGAGACGACCCGTCCGGGCCGGTGCGCCAGTGTTCGCATCAAAGCCATTGCGGCAGGAGCGAGTTGACGAACCTCGCCGTCCACGACGACACATCCGCCCCGCACGCTCACGTCGTGACCCGCCGCGCGCAGGCGCATCGAGCGGCGCGGCAGCTCCTCGGCGATGTGCCGGGCCAGCGACCCGAGCCTCGCCCGCCCCGGCATGGTGCTCGGGACACCGAGCGCCTCGAGCGGCGCCGCGGTCACCGGGCCGACGCAGACCGCGAGCACCCGGGTGCGCAACGAGTTCAGCAACGGATCGATGAGACCGATCTCCTTGGCCCGGATCAGCATCGACGCCACCGCGGGCGCGCTGGTGAAGCTCAGCGCGTCCAGACCCCCTCCGACAGTCAGCTCGATGAGCCGGTCCATCGCGGTGGGGTCGTCGGGCTGGGTCCACCGGTACACCGGAACCGGGACGACCTCGGCCCCGGCCACCCGCAGCACCTCGCAGAAATCGGGCAGCGGCTCCCACTCGGTGGTGGCGCCGTGCAACTGCACGGCGATCCGCTTGCCCTCGACACCCTCGGCCAGCAGGTGATCGATCACCTCGGCCGACGACTCGGAAACCGGGGACCACTCCTCGCGCAGGTCTGCGGCGCGGATCGCGCCCTTTGCCTTCGGACCGCGGGCCAGCAGCCGGGCGGTCGACAGCGCGCCGCCCAACTGCTCGGCGAGGCCCCAGCCATCGGCGGCCTCCATCCAGCCGCGGAACCCGATTCCGGTGGTCGCGACCGCGATCTCGGGCGGGTTGTCGATCAGTTCCCTGGTCACCCTTTCCAGCTCGGCATCGTCGACGAGCGGGATGATCCGGATCGCGGCCGCGTGCACGACGGTGGCACCGCGACGGGTCAGCAGGGTGGTGAACTCCTCCGATCGCCTGGCCGCGGTCACCCCCACGGTGAAACCGGACAGAGGCTCACCGACCTGCGGCACCGCCTTGCCCTCGCTCATGCGCTGTCCGCCACGGCAGACGAGGTGCTGTGGACCTGGACCATGCCCGCCCAGACCCGCACGTCGTACACCGGCAGCCGGACGGACTCGTCGTCGAGGCAGCGCCCGTCGACGAGCGAGAACACCTGCTTGAGCAGGGGCGAGACCACGATGGGCTCGCCTGCCCTGTCCCCGACCAGGCCGCGCGACATCACCGCCGCGCGCCCGAAGGGGTCGATGTTCCCCACTGCGTAGAGCGAGCCGTCCTCCATGAGGAACAGGGCTGCCTGCTCGCCCCCCCGAATCAACACCGCGACACCGAGCCCCGGGATGAGGTGGCTGAGCGGGCAGGCCGAGGTCCATTCGAGTCGTCCGTCGTTGACGCTCTCGCGTCCGGGTCCGGTCACGTTGTGCGCCTTCATCTCGATAACGGTCATCATCGTGGTCCTCCTGTAATGCAGGCTTACTTTCTACTTTTCCGGTGTTACCTGGGCGTTAAGCCGTGATTCCCTCGGGGTAAGCAGGTTCTGAGCGGTCCTCATCCGCTACTGGGAGATCGTGGCTGGCATCGGCGGAATCCCCATCAGGACCGGGATCTTGCGATCGCCGGACTCGTCGAACACCACGGTCGGGTCGGCCTCCTCCGGTGCGTTGACGAAGGACACGAAGCGCGAGAGCTTCTCCGGATCGTCGAGCACGCCAGCCCACTCGTCCTGGTAGCCCTCGACGTGCTTGGCCATGGCCGCCTCGAGCTCCTCGGCGATACCAAGGCTGTCCTCGCAGACCACAGCTTTGAGGTGATCGAGGCCGCCCTCCATAGCCTCCACCCACGGCGCGGTGCGCTGCAACCGGTCGGCGGTGCGGACGTAGAACATCAGGTACCGGTCGATGTAGCGGATCAGCGTCTCGTCGTCTAGACCACCGGCCAGCAGCTGCGCGTGCTTGGGCGACTGACCGCCGTTGCCGCCGACGTAGAGGTTCCAGCCGTTCTCGGTGGCGATGACGCCGACGTCCTTGCCGCGGGCCTCCGCACACTCACGCGCGCACCCGGAGACACCGAACTTGATCTTGTGCGGGGAACGCAAACCGCGGTAACGGTTCTCGAGTCCGACGGCCATGCCAACGGAGTCCTGGACGCCGTACCGGCACCAGGTGGATCCGACACAGCTCTTCACCGTGCGCAGCGACTTGCCGTAGGCCTGACCGGACTCCATGCCGGCGTCGACCAGTCGCTTCCAGATCGCGGGCAGCTGCTCGACGCGGGCACCGAACAGATCGATGCGCTGGCCACCGGTGACCTTGGTGTACAGACCGAAATCCCGTGCCACCTCACCGATCACGATCAGCTGCTCGGGTGTGCACTCGCCACCGGGCATCCGCGGCACCACCGAGTAGGTGCCGTTCTTCTGGATGTTGGCCAGGAAGTGGTCGTTGGTGTCCTGCAGCGAGGCCTGGTTCCTGTGCAGGATGTGATCCGAATCGGTCGAGGCCAGGATCGAGGCGACCACAGGCTTGCAGATGTCGCATCCGCTTCCGGTGCCGAACTTGGTGATCAGCGCGGAGAAGGTGCGGGTACCGGTCGCCATCACGATCTCGAACAGCTCCGCGCGCGACTGCTCGAAATGCTCACAGAGAGCCTTCGACATCACCACGCCGGACGAGGCCAGTAGCTGCTTGATCGTGGGCAGGCACCCCCCGCAGGTGGTTCCCGCGTTGGTGCAGCTCTTGACGGACGCGATGTCGCAGGCGCCCTCGGCGATCGCACCGCAGATGGCGCCCTTCGTGACGCCGTTGCAGGAGCACACCTCGGCATCGTCGGGCAGCGATCCGGCGCCGGGCTTCTCGCCCGCAGGCGAGATCAGCGACGCCGGGTCGCCGGGGAGCTCGCGTCCCACCAGGGGCCGCAGCGACGCGTACGCGGACGCGTCGCCGACGAGGATGCCGCCGAGCAGGATCTTGGCGTCGTCGGACACCACGAGCTTGGTGTAGGTGCCCTTGGCCGCGTCGCTGAGGACCACCTCGAGCGCACCGGGCGTCTGCGCGTGCGCGTCACCGAAACTGGCGACGTCCACCCCCATCAGCTTGAGCTTGGTGGACAGGTCCGCGCCAGGGAACTCGGCCGCGCCGCCGAGCAGCCGATCGGCCACGATCTCGGCGGTGGTGTAGCCGGGCGCCACCAGGCCGTACGCGACGCCCTCGACGGCCGCGCACTCGCCGACGGCGTAGACGGCCTCGTCGGAGGTCCGGCAGCCGAGATCGGTGAGGATGCCGCCGCGTTCACCGACCTCGAGTCCGGCCGCACGGGCCAGCTGATCCTGCGGCCGGATGCCCGCGGAGAACACCAGCAGCGCCGCCTCGATCACCGATCCGTCCGAGAGCTCGACGCTCACGCCGTCGGGCCCCTCGGTGATGGCGGCGGTGCCGACGCCCGCGTGCACGGTCACGCCGAGGTCGGTGACCAGCCGCGCCAGCAGCGCGCCGCCGCCCTCGTCGACCTGCAGCGGCATCAGCCGCGGGGCGAACTCGACCACATGCGGGGTCATGCCCATCAGCCGGAGCGCATTGGCCGCCTCCAGGCCCAGCAGGCCGCCACCGACGACGACGCCGACCGCCCCCGGACCCGCCTTCTCCGCGGTGGCGCGGATACCGTCGAGATCGTCGAGGGTGCGGTACACGAAGCACTCGGGTCGGTCGTGGCCGGGAATCGGCGGCACGAACGGGTACGAGCCGGTGGCCATGACGAGGGCGTCGTAGCCGAGGGTGTCGCCGGCGCCGGTGGTGACGGTGCGTGCGGTGCGGTCGATCGCGACAGCCCGCTCGCCGGTCCGCAGGTCGACCAGCGGGTCACCGGCGTAGTCGTTGCCCGCGAGCGCCAGTTCCTTTGCGTCCCAGGACCCGACGTACGAGGACAGGCCGACCCGGTCGTAGGCGGGCAGCGCCTCCTCACACAGAACGGTCACTCGCCACTGGGCGTCTTCGTCCCGCGCGCGCAGCGCCTCGACGAATCGATGGCCGACCATTCCGTGCCCGATCACCACTACCGACTTGTTGTTCATGCTGCGCCCTCTTCTTCGATCGATGGTGTTTCGTGTGCTGGTTGGTCTCTTGGTTCCGGATCCGAGTTACGTAGCCATTCGCAGATGCCATGGACGACGGAGCTGCAACCGCCGCAGCCGGTGGTCGCCCTGGTTTCCGTGGCCATGGCCGCCACGCTGCGCGAGCCCGCCTTCCACGCCGTGGTCAGCTGCGACTTGGTCACCGAGTTGCACCTGCAGACCACAGCCGACCCCGGCATGGTGGCCGGGCTCGCCACCTCGACGCCCGCGCCCGATCCGCGGCCGATGAGAAGCGACATCCGATCCACCGGGACCGGCAGCTGCGCGTCGAACAGCTGGGTCAGGGTGCCGACCACGTCGGGGTTTCCCAGCAGCACCGCCCCGACCACCCGGTCCTCCCGCACCACGACCTTCGCGTAGCGCCCTCGGGTCGGGTCGGCCAGGGTCAGCACCTCGCTGTGGCTGCAGTGCATCTCGGCGCTGATGTCGCCCATCGAGGCGAGGTCGATGTCGTGCGCCTTGAGCCGCGTCACGTTCGCGGTCCCGTGGTAGGTGGCGAATCGGTTCTCGCCCGCGAGCCGCTCGGCCACCACCGCGGCCTGCTCCCAACCCGGCTGCACCAGTCCGTAGACCTCGCCACGGTGCTGCGCGCACTCCCCGATGGCAGAGACGCGCGGGGCGCTGGTCCGCAGCAGGTCGTCGACCACGATGGCCTGATCGATCGCGATGCCCGCGGACTCGGCCAGCGACACCTCCGGCCGGATCCCCGCGGACAGCACCAGCAGATCGGCGGGCAACTCGGTCCCGTCGTCGAGCACCACGGTCCGGTTCTCTGCGTCGCGGGCGACCGCCCTGCGACCGAGCACCATCCGCATGCCGAGCTCGGTGAGCACCCGGGTCAGCACCGCGCCGCCCGCGGGGTCGAGCTGGCGCTCCATCGGAAAGTCCTTGGGGTGCACCACCGTGACGTCCATGCCACGCATCAGCAGTCCGCGGGCCGCCTCCAGTCCGAGCAGGCCGCCGCCCAGCACGACGGCACTGGAACCGCCGGCGGCCGCGGCGATGATCTGGTCGCAGTCGCCGATCGTGCGGAACGCGGCGACGCCGTCGACCAGCGTGCCCGACTCGTCCACCGCGCCCGCGATCGGCGGGATGAACGATCGGCTACCGGTCGCCAGCACCAACTCGTCGTAGCCCATCTCCTCGTGACCGGCCCCGGTGCCGTCGTCGCAGCGCACGGTCCGTGCGGCCGTGTCGATGCCGGTCACCCGGACACCGGAGCGGACGTCGATGCCCTGACGCTCCCACCAGCCGTCCGGCTTGAGCCGGGTGTCGCGGCCGGTGATGCTGCCCGCCAACACGTTCGAGAGCAGGATGCGGTTGTAGGCGGGGTGCGCCTCGGCACCGATCACCACGATGTCGAGCCGCGCTCCGTCCGGGTCGCGTCGCCGCAGTTCCTCCGCCAGTCGCGAGCCGGCCATGCCGTTGCCCACCACCACGATTCGGGTCCTGGTCATGCCATCGCCTCCGTGTCTGATGTCGACTGACGTATCGTCTCCAGCCTCACCGCACATGCCTTGAACTCCGGCATCCCGCTCGTCGGGTCGAGAGCCGGGTTGGTCAACAGGTTCGCCCGACCGGAGCCGGCGAAATGGAACGGCAGGAACACGGTGTCGAGCCGCATGCTGTCGTCGCAGCGCACAGTCGCCTCGGTCCGGCCCCGCCTGCTCACCACGGCGGCCTGCTGACCCTCGACGAGGCCCACCCGGTGCGCGGTGTCGGGGTGCACCTGCACGAACATCCCGCCCGCAGCGCGGACCAGTTCGTCGATCCGGCGGGTCTGCGCCCCGGACTGGTAGTGCGCGAGGACCCGTCCCGTCGTGGCCACCAACGGGAACTCGGCGTCCGTCCCCTCGCTCGGCCCACGGTGCTCCACCGCGACGAAACGCGCACGGCCGTTCGGGGTCTCGAATCGATCAAGAAACAAACGCGGTGTCCCGGGGTGCTCGGGCTCGCCCGCTGGGGTGGCCGGGCACGGCCAGTGCAGCGCGGCGCCCTCGTCCAGCCGGGCGTAGCTGATCCCCGAGTAGTCCGCGACCCCGCCCGCGGAGGCCAACCGGAGCTCTTCGAAGACGGCCTCGGGATCGGTTCCGAACCGACCCGCGGGCTGACCGAGACGGCGCGCGAGCCCAGCCAGCACCTCGAGCTCGGAACGCGGTCCCTCGGGGGCGGGCACGGCGGCCTTGCGGCGCAGCACCCTGCCCTCGAGGCTGGTCATGGTGCCCTCTTCCTCTGCCCACTGCAGGACCGGCAGGACGACGTCCGCCATGGCGGCGGTCTCCGAGAGCAGGAAGTCGTTGACGACCAACAGGTCCAGCGCGGACAGTCGGTCCACGACATGGCCGGCTCGGGGAGCCGACACCGCGAGGTTCGCCCCGTGCACCATCAGCGCGCTCGGCCCGCCGGGCGTGCCGATCGACTCGAGCAGCTCGTACGCGCTCTTGCCCGGGCCGGGCAGCTCGGCGGGGTCGATGCCCCACACCTGCGCGACATGCACCCGCGCGGCGGGATCTGTGATCTTGCGGTAGCCGGGCAGCTGATCCGCCTTCTGCCCGTGCTCGCGACCGCCCTGCCCGTTGCCCTGCCCGGTGATGGCGCCGTAACCGCTGCCCCGGCGGCCGGGCAGCCCGAGGGCAAGGGCCAGGTTGATCACGGCCGAGACGGTGTCGGTCCCGGTCGCGTGCTGCTCGGCTCCCCTGGCCGTCAGGATGTAGGCACCAGCGTCGGACTGCTGTGCGCGCCACAGGATCTCCACCGTGCGGCGCAGCGCGCTCACCGGCACCCCGGTGACCCGCTCGGTGCGCTCGGGCCACCACTGCGCGGCGGCCAGCCAGGCATCGTCGAATCCCTCGGTGCGGGCGCCGACGAAGTTGTGGTCGATCCGGCCGTCGAGCACGGCCAGGTGCAGCAGGCCGAGTGCCAGCGGCAGGTCGGTGCCCGGGCTCAGTTGCAGGTGCACCCCGCCGCCTGCGAGCGCGCGTTCCACGGTGGCCGTGCGCCGGGGGTCCGCGACGATGAGTCCGCCCGCGTCCGCCGCGGTCGCGAGGTGACCGACGAACGGCGGCATGGTCTCGGCGACGTTGCCGCCCAGGATCAGGATCGCCCGCGCCGCACCGAGATCGGCCACGGGGAAGGGCAGACCGCGGTCGAGCCCGAAGGCCTTGCCACCCGCTGCCGCCGCCGAGGACATGCAGAACCGGCCGTTGTAATCGATGTTCGAGGTGCGCAGCGCCACCCGGGCGAACTTGCCCAGCTGGTACGCCTTCTCGTTGGTGAGCCCGCCGCCGCCGAAGATGGCAACGGCGTCGCGCCCGCCCTTTGCCTGCGCCGCCGCGAAGCCGTCGGCCACGATGTCGAGCGCGGTGTCCCAGCTCGCGGGGGTCAGTTCCCCGTCCCGGCGCACCAGCGGTGCGGTGAGCCGGTTCGGGTTCCGCAGCAGTTCCGCACTGGTCCAGCCCTTCTGGCACAGCCCGCCCCGGTTGGTGGGGAAGCTCCGACCCGTGACCGTCGCGGTCAGGGCCTGATCCGTTGCCGAGGAGTCCCGCGCGATGTTCATCGCGCACTGGAGTCCGCAGTACGGGCAGTGGGTGGGGGTGGAGACCAGTGACGGAACTGCGATGGTCATACCAGCACCGACTCCTCGGTCTCGGTGACGTCCCTGGCCGCCGGGCGGCGCAGGAACACCACATAGGTGACGACGATGCAGGCCAGGTAGAAGCCGAAGAAGACCCAGAACGCCATGGTCGCGGACTTGGCCGGGCTCAGGTACGAGGCCCGGAGCACCAGGTTGATGCCGACGCCGCCGAGTCCACCGATCGCGCCCGCGAACCCGATCAGCGCGCCTGACATGCTGCGGGACCAGGAGGCCTTCTCGACCTTGCTGAGCTCGTCCATGCCCTGGGCCTTGGCCTCGAAGATGGACGGGATGATCTTGTACACCGAGCCGTTGCCGACGCCGGACAGGATGAACAGCGCGATGAAGCCCAGGACCAGGATGGCCAGCGTGCCGGTGGTCGCGGGGCCCGCCGCACGGTCGTCGAGGGTGCTCGCGCCGACCACGACCGCCGCGGCCAGCGCCATCGCCGAGAAGGTGTACAGCGTGATCTTGCCGCCGCCGACGCGGTCCGCGAGCTTGCCACCGATCGGCCGGGCGATCGAGCCGAGCAGCGGTCCGATGAACGCGATCTGTGCGGCGTGCAGCGCGGCCTGGGCGGGGGTGTCGCCGCCTGCCAGGAAGTTGATCTGCATGACCTGGCCGAAGGCGAAGCTGTAGCCGATGAAGGAACCGAAGGTGCCGATGTACAGGAAGCTGATGACCCAGGAATCGCGGAACTTGAGCGCCTTGCCCATCGCCCGCAGGTCGGCCTTCTGGTTGCCGAGGTTGTCCATGAACAGCGCGGCGCCGATCGCGGCGATGCCGACGAAGACCAGGTAGATCGAGCAGACGATCCAGGGCTCGGTGTTACCGACGGTGGCGATCACGAGCAGACCGATGAGCTGGATCAGCGGCACGCCGATGTTGCCGCCGCCCGCGTTCAGGCCGAGGGCCCAGCCCTTGAGGCGCTGCGGGTAGAAGGCGTTGATGTTCGTCATCGAGGACGCGAAGTTGCCACCGCCGACTCCGGCGAGGGCCGCCACCAGCAGGAACGTGGTGTAGGAGGCGCCTGGGTTCAGCATCAGCACCAGGGTCAGCACCAGGGGGATGAACAGGACCAGCGCGCTGAACACGGTCCAGTTGCGCCCGCCGAACCGCGCGGTCGCGACGGTGTAGGGGATGCGGAGGATGGAGCCGACCAGGGTCGGGACCGCCACCAGGAAGAACTTGCCCGCAGGGTCGATGCCGTAGACATCGGTCGGCATGAACAGGATCATCACCGACCAGATGGACCACACCGAGAAGCCGACATGCTCCGCGATGACCGACCAGACGAGATTGCGCTTGGCGATGTCCTTGCCGCCGGCCTCCCAGGCCTCGACGTCCTCGGCATCCCATTCCGCGATGTAGTGCTTGCGATTCGAGAACTTGTCCTCGAGCGCGCCGGCTGTTGCCGTGGCTTCGTCCGAACGTGTGGTCACCGGGTCTCCTCTATGCGTGGGAGACCTAAAGGTACGAGTCGGATGTTGCCGAGGTGCTGCCGGCAATGACTCCGGAATGAACTTGCGCTCACGAACGCGGAGGCCGGTTGGTGAGGACGTTTCCGCAGGTAAACGCCGTGTTACGGCGTGTGACGACCGCTCACAGCAGGGTCAAGATGTGACAGGTGTCACAACCAGCTGTCCTCGAGGAACCTCGGTTTGCACGCCACGTAGCCCGCGACCAGGATCACCGCGACCGCGCCGAGCAACAGGGCGAACGGCCAGGTCCAGCCGCCGGTCAGGTCGTGCAGGATGCCGAACAGCAGCGGGCCGATGCAGGCCACCGCATACCCGAGCCCCTGGGTGAAGCCGGAGAGCGCGGCCGAGCCGGCCGCGGTGCGGGTACGCAGGTTGATCAGCGTCAACGACATGGGGAACGTGCTCGGGCCGAGGCCGACCAGCAGGATCCACAGCACCGGGGCCGCCATGGGCGCGAACAGCAGACCGGCGAATCCGGCCAGGTAGAACACGGCACAGGCGACCACGACGGGGTACGGGTTGGCAATCCGCGCGCACAGCGTTGGCGCCCCGATCGCCGCGATGAATCCGACCGCGGAGAACAGCGCGACCATGGCACCGCCGAATGCCGCGCTCGCGCCGGCCTCGGTCAGGATCTTCGGCACCCAGGTGAACATCGAGTACGTGATCAGCGAGGTCATACCGAACATCCCGGCCATCCCCCAGGCCACGGGCGAGCGCCACGCACGACCGCGCTCGCCGTGCTCCGTGTGCGGTTCCGCGGAGGTGTCGACACGGTCTCGGCCGCGCCTGCTGATCACGATGCCGACCCAGGGCAGGGCCGCAGCGAAGGCCAGCAAGGACCACAGCCCGAGCGAGACGCGCCACCCGTAGGCGTCCGCGACCGGCACCGCGACGAGCGCGGGAAGGAAGGTGCCGACCTGCACACAGGTGATGTAGATCGTGCTCATCATCGCGACGCGGTCGGAGAAATAGCGCTTGACCAGCGGCGGGATCACCACGTTGCCGATCCCCATGCCACCGAGGGCCAACGCGGAGAGCGCGAGCAGGGCCGCGGTGTCGGACACCATCGAGCGGGTCGCGATCCCGATGCCGGTCATCAGCATCGCCCCGAGCGCCACCCGCTCCAGGCCGAACGTCAGGGCCAGCCGGGGCGTGAGCAGCCCGAAGACGGCGAACATCGCCGTGGGCAGCATCCCGAAGACACCGACGATGGTGGACCCGAACCCGACGTCCCTGCTGATCTCGTCGAGCAGCGGGGTCAGGGAGGTGACGGCGGTGCGGAGCGTGAGCGCGGAGAGCACGATCGCGACCAGCACCATCAGCCGGCCGGTGACCAGTGCGCGGCGGTCGATCGGGTGCCGATGCCGTTCGGTTGCTTGCACGGACACCGCACACCTCGTTCCCTCAACAAATGATCGCAAAATCATAGGATGAATGGATGATCCGATGCAACTGAGTATGATGCGCAGACGTCTTACCAGAGAGGGACCGCGTGCAACCCGTACGACGAACAAGCCTCATCGCGCAGGTCACCGACCAGCTGCGCGCGGAGATCGTGGCCGGCCGCTGGCCGACCGGCTCTCGGATTCCGACCGAGCCGGAACTCGCCGAGCTGACGGGGACCGGGCGCAACACGGTCCGCGAAGCGGTCCAGGCGCTCGTGCACGCGGGCATGCTCGAACGACGCCAGGGTTCGGGCACCTACGTGATCACCACCAGCGACCTCGGCGGGACGCTCGGCAAGTACTTCGCGGCCGCGCACGAGCGGGACATCCTCGAGTTGCGTCAGGCCCTGGACGTCACCGCGGCCGCCCTCGCCGCGCGGCGCCGCGACGACACCGACATCGCAACCCTGCGCGATCTGCTCGCGCGCCGGAACCTGCTCTGGTCGCCCGTCGAGGGCGCGGCCGACACGACGGCCGCCGTCGCCGCCGATCTCGCCCTGCATCGCGCGATCGTCGCGGCCAGCCACAACGAGGTGTACCTCGAGTTCTACGACTCGTTACTGCCCGCCATCGAGCAGACCATCCTCCGCCACCCCGTCGCGGCCGAGAACTCCTACGAACCCGAGCACGACCAGCTCGTGCAGGCCGTCATCGACGGCGACAGCGAGCGCGCGGCGACCGCGGCGCGCCGGTTCCTCACCGAACTCCTCGCCCACCGCACCTGAGTCGCTAGAGCATCAACCGGATCAGGTCCGCGGTGCGGACCAGGCCAGGCAGCGCCTCCGCCGTCGAGCGCGGATGCAGCGCATGCACCGCCAGACGGAACATCAGGGCGCGCAACAGCATCTGCGGCCATTCCGGCAGATCTTCCCACCGGGCGATCAGCTCCGCGTCGGCTCCGCCCCAGGACAGCGCGTCCACCACGACGACCCCGGCCGCCCAGGCCACGGGCCGCCAGTACGGGGTGATGTCGGTGATGCCGGGTGCCTCCGAGCCGGAGAACAGGACGGTGCCGAAGAGGTCGCCGTGCACCAGCTGATCGGGGCTGCGCACCGGCTTGCGCAGGGTCGCGAGCTGCCCGATCAGCTCCACACTGGTTCGGCCGTCGTCCGTGACCGCCTCGAACTGGCCCTTGACCGCCCGTAGGGGAACCTGCTCCCACGCGGCCCGATCGGCCGCGACGAACACGTCGACGTCCGCCCACGGCGCCACCGGGGGCTGCACCAGGAACCGAGGCCGCTCGAGGGGCGCGGTCGCCGCGTGCAGCCGCATCGACAGCGAGACCACCTCGTCGTGCCGCGGCTCCGGCGAACCGCCGATGAATGTGTCTGCCCGCCATCCCGATACGACGTAGCGTCCGTCTGTTGCCCGGACCGGCCTCGCGATCCGCACCCCGTCCGCGGTCAGCGTCTCGCGCACCTTCGCCGACCATGCGGCGCGGGCGTGGTCGGCGACCGGCGAGAGGACGACATCACCGCAACGCCAACCGCCGTCCCAGTCGGCTCCGAGCGGAATCGGAACCGTCTCGCGCAGACCGAAGGTGGAGCGCACGTGCTCGGGAGGTTCGACAGAGCTCACGTCAACAACGCTACCGCCGTCAGGCCTGTCGCCGTCCCTGACGCGCCGGGTCTGCCTCAGTACACCGGCAGGGACTTGTCCACCTGGTTCGCCCAGGCGATCACGCCGCCCTGCAGATGGGTCGCATCGGCGAAGCCCGCCTTCTTCAGTGCGGCCAGTGCCTCGGCAGACCTGATGCCGGTCTTGCAGTGCAGCACGATCGGCCGGTCCTGGGGCAGCTCCGCGAGCGCCTCACCGGAGAGGATGCGGTCCTTGGGGATGAGCGTCGCCCCCGGCAGGTGGACGATGTCCCACTCCACCGGTTCGCGGACGTCGACGATCTCGATCTCCTTGCCCGCGGCCAACATCGCGGCCAGTTCGGGCGCCGTGATCGTCGAGTCCGCGGCCGCGGCCACACCCTCATCGGACACCACGCCGCAGAACGCGTCGTAGTCGATGAGCTCGGTGATCGGCTCCCGGGCCGGGTCACGGCGCAGCTTGATGGTGCGATAGCTCATCTCGAGGGCGTCGTACACCATGAGCCTGCCGAGCAGCGACTCCCCGATTCCGGTGATGAGCTTGATCGCCTCGGTGGCCATGATCGACCCGATCGAGGCGCAGAGCACGCCGAGCACGCCACCCTCGGCGCACGACGGCACCATCCCCGGCGGCGGCGCCTCCGGGTACAGGTCCCGGTAGTTCAGCCCGCGTCCGTCCGGGGCGTCCTCCCAGAAGACCGACGCCTGCCCCTCGAACCGGTAGATCGAGCCCCAGACGTACGGCTTGCCCGCGAGCACCGCGGCATCGTTGACCAGGTAACGGGTGGCGAAGTTGTCGGTGCCGTCGAGGATCAGGTCGTACTGCGCGAACAGCTCCACCGCGTTGTCGGGCTCGAGCCGGAACTGGTGCAGCCGCACCTCGACGTTGGAGTTGATCTCGAGGATGGAGTCACGAGCGCTCTCGGCCTTGGGCCTGCCGACGTCGGCCTGCCCATGGATGACCTGGCGCTGCAGGTTGGACTCGTCGACCTCGTCGAACTCGACGATGCCGATGGTGCCGACGCCCGCTGCGGCCAGGTAGAGCAGCGCAGGCGACCCGAGCCCACCCGCGCCGATCACCAGCACCCGGGCGTTCTTGATCCGCTTCTGCCCCACCATGCCGACGTCGGGGATGATCAGGTGCCTGCTGTAGCGCGCCACCTCGGCGCGACTCAGCTCGGCCGCGGGTTCGACCAGCGGCGGCAATGAGTTCTTGGACTTCAGGTCAGACACGACGGCTCCTACGGTCTACGCGCTCACGCAGCTACAACGCTCCGCACGAGTCCATTCTTCCCCCGGTCGGTTACGGTCGGTCGCCCTGGTACGCACGATGTTCGCGAGGAGTCCCGATGAGCACCGCCCCGACCCCGACCACCGATCCGGTCTCCTACCGCGCCGAGGTGCCGGTGCGGTGGTCGGACATGGACGTCTTCCAGCACGTCAACCACGCCAGGATGGTGACCCTGCTCGAAGAGGCCCGGATCGACTGGCTGCGCAGCGTCGGCCCGGAGGCGTCCGAGTTGCTCGGGACCTCGGTGGTGGCACACATCGACGTGCGGTACCGCTCCCCGCTCACCCACGCGGACAGCCCGCTGTCGGTCACGATGTGGATCGAGCGATTGCGCACCGTCGACGTGACCGTGCGCTACGAGGTGCGCGCGGCAACGGCGCAGGCGGATTCCCGGCCGGCCGTCGAGGCCGTCACCCAGCTGGCCCTCGGCGATCCGCACACCCAGCGGCTGCGCCGCCTGACCGCGGACGAACGCGCGCTCCTCGCGACCTGGGTGCGGGGCTAGTCGACTAGCCGCGCGGGTGCGGCCAGGGGTTGAACCGGCAGGTCTTGCCGTCCATCGGCACCACACCCTCCGGGTCGAGCTTGGCGATGTCGTTGTTCGAGGTGCCGAAGGTCTGCTGCATCATCACCGGTGCCAGTCCCCCGTCCGACTCGCAGGGCTGATGGTCCTGATAGCCGATGGCGTGACCGACCTCGTGGTTGATCTGGTACTGCCGGTATGAGCCGATGTCGCCCTGGAAGGAAATCGCGCCGCGGACCCAGCGCGGTTCGTTGAGGACCACCCGGTTGATCGACGGGTTGTAGCAGGAGACCTCGAGTTCGATGTCGTATCCGCAGGCCTGGCGAACGGTCATCTGAGACGTCAGCGACACCCTGAACGAGGGTTCGCCGCTGTCGATCCGGCGGACCGCGAACCGCTGGTCCTTGGTCCAGCTCTTCGGGTTGGCCAGGGTCTGGTCCACCATCCGGCCGAACGCCTCGTCGCCGCCGAAACCGGACGTGTCGACGCCGTCCTCGACCTCGACGGTGTACGTGAAGACCTGCTCGGTGCCCTGCCCCGCCTGCCCGGTGCCACCTGGGATCACGTGCCACGTGCCCGCGCCCTGAGCTGTGAACGGTCCGCCGTCCGGGAGGGCGCCGGACGGGATCGTCACGGCGAAGTTGCCGTCGGCCTGCGGCGGTACGCCGATCACGTCGGTGCCGTCGGTGGCCGTGCTGAGTGCGCCGAGACCCGGGCCGTCGCCGGTCTCCGATTCGGGGGAGCTGCCGCCGCCGCGGATCGCGTCGACGGCGACCAGCACGGTGACCACCAGCAGGATCGGGATCGCGTACGCCCGCCATCCGTACACGGAGACGAACTTGCCGAGCTTGCTCTGCTTACGGGCCTGACGTTCCGGTCTCGGGGCGCGGGGTCGTCCCGGCTCGCGACTGGTGGGATCCCATTGCGCTCGAAGCGGCTGATGGGAGCCGGTCTCACGGCGCCCGTAACGCTCGTCGTCGGGGTATCGATCGTCTCGGTAGTCGTCGCCTGCGCGCGTGGCCGAGTAGCGGTCGTCGGGGTAGTCACTGTCGCCGGAGCGACGCGGAGCGTCGCCCCGCAACCGCGGTCCACCTCGATCTGTCACGGAGCCAGAATCTCACAGACCGGCGCCACGGCGATTCGGCGCGCCGAACGTCGCCCCGACCGGGCACCCGACGGCGACATGCCGACACCGACCGCATCACCTGGAATACTCACTTACACAGCATGCGCCATTGTGAGGGTGGCCCGGCGATCGTCCGGGTATCGTTCGATGACTTTGTGCACTCAGTGCAGTGAGCACCCTCACGGCACCGCACGGGTCAGTGATGGTGGATAGGCAGCAGATTGGGAGCACGATGACAGAACTCGCGGATCGGGCCGCAGCACCAGCCGGCCAGACCACCAAACGCAGCACCCGCCTTCCCCGCGACGCGCGGCGGTTGCAGCTGCTCCAGGCCGCGAGCGAGGTCTTTGTCACCAGGGGCTATCACGCTGCGGGCATGGACGAGATCGCCGAGTGCGCGGGTGTCAGCAAGCCCGTGCTGTACCAGCACTTCCCCGGCAAGCTCGACCTCTACCTCGCGGTGCTGCAGAGCTACGTGGACAGCCTGATCTCGGGCGTGCGGCAGGCCCTTCGGTCGACCACCGACAACAGGCAGCGCGTCCGCGCTGCCGTGCAGGCCTTCTTCGATTTCGTCGACAACGACAGCCAGGGCTACCGGTTGGTGTTCGAGTCCGACGTGATGGGTGACCCGCAGGTCCTTGCGCGGGTCGACCAGGCCACCGAGGCCTGCGTTGACGCCGTCTTCGACCTGGTCAGCCACGACTCGGGACTCGATCCCTATCGCGCCCGCATCCTCGCGGTCGGGCTCGTCGGCACCAGCCAGTTCACCGCGCGCTACTGGCTGCAGGCCAACCGGCCGATCCCCAAGGAGGAGGCCGTCGACACCACCGTCGTGCTCGCCTGGGGCGGACTGTCACACGTGCCGCTGCAGCACTGAACCGCGCGACACGAACCACACAGGCACATACGAGAACGGGGCGCGGATGACCGCGCCCCGTTTCTTCGTCCGCTTCGTCAGATCAGCTGGTCGCGGCGAACCCGACCTTGCGGCTGTCCGACGGTCCGATCTCCACGTACGCGACCTTGCTGGCCTGGATCAGGAACTTGCGTCCCTTGTCGTCGACGAGCGCCAGCACGCCGCCCTCGCCGCCGAGTGCGCCCGCGACCAGGGCCTCGACCTCTTCGGATGTCTGTTCGCTGTTCACGATGAGCTCGCGCGGGCTGTCAGAAACACCGATCTTGACCTCCACGGCCAACCTCCGAAATCTCGTGCCATCACTACCGAAGCCCAAGGCTAGTGCAGCCGCTCGCCGCCGCGCCCGCGCTGTGCGTGTGCTGAGAGCGAACAGCAGCGGACCGGCCTCACACGAGTCCGAGCACCGTCATCCGCTCGGAGTGCCGTTCCTGCATCCGGTCGAACATGGCGGCGATGCCGCTGAGGTCGCCGCTCGCGGTGATCACCAGCTCGGTCAGATCCTGGCGCTGAGCCATCACGTACTGCGCCTGGGTGATCGCCTCCCCCAGCAGCCGACGTCCCCACAGCATCAGCCGATCCTTGTCCTGCGTGCTCGAGCGGACCGCCGCACTGACCTCGTGCACCACGAACTCCGAGTGCCCGGTCTCGGCGAGCACCTCGCGCACGACGCCTGCGACCGACGGGTCGAGGGAGTCCGCGATCTCCAGGTAGAAGTCCGCGGCGATGCCGTCGCCCACGTACGCCTTGACCAGCGATTCCAACCAGGTCGAGGGGTGCGTGGAGGCGTGATAGTCGTCCAGCGCCGCCACGAACGGCTTCATCGCGGAGTACACGTCGTGCCCGCGTGCGGTCAACGCGGACTGGAGGGTCTCGAAGTGGCTCATCTCCGCGGCCGCCATGCTCGCCAGCGCGACCTTCCCCTGCAGGGTCGGCGACATCTGCGCGTCCTCCGCGAGGCGATAAAAAGCCGAGATCTCGCCGTACGCGAGAACGGCGAACAGTTCGCCCACTCCCGGATGATCGGCGGCGATGGCTGGCGTCAAAGAATCCGACGAATTGGCTCCCATGCGCACAGCCTAGACGTCGCGCGGCGCTCCTCGACCGGGGCCGCGCCAGGGCGGAGACGGTGAGATTGGCCATGCAAATACCGGCAGAGGCGGTCGCGCAAGCTACCATGGACGCGGGCAGCCGCCCGTAGCCCGAGCAAACGGGCCGACACAACCACGCGGCGACCCGCAGATAATGTGCGCGCACCTGATCTTGAAGTCCCTTCCCGCGCCGCGTCGAGATCCCCAGATTTCCGCGCTCAGGCAGCAGGAAGCGCGACTCACGGACGAGGGCACCGACATCGGCCGACAATCGGCCTGGCCCCACCTCGTGCGCGCGTGCCAACGAGGAAGGCCAGACCCCTGAGCAAGATCACGATCGACCATGAAGACGACGCGACCGAAACCACTCTCTCCGCCCAGCTCGACGAGACCCACACCGCCCCGACCTTCGCCGAACTCGGCGTCCGGGACGAGATCGTCCGGGCCCTCGCGGAAATCGGCATCGACCGCACCTTCGCCATCCAGGAGCTGACCCTGCCGCTCGCGCTGGCGGGCGACGACCTCATCGGCCAGGCCCGCACCGGCATGGGCAAGACCTTCGGATTCGGCGTCCCGCTGCTGCACCGCATCGCAACCGGCGACACCGGCACCGCGACGCTGGACGGCACCCCCCGCGCGCTGATCATCGTGCCGACCCGCGAGCTGTGCATCCAGGTCACCGAGGACCTGGTGAACGCGAGCAAGTTCCTCAAGGCAGGCAACCGCAAGCTCGAGGTGCTCTCGATCTACGGCGGACGCCCGTACGAGACCCAGATCGCCGCGCTGCAGAAGGGCGTCGACGTCGTCGTCGGCACCCCGGGCCGGCTGCTCGACCTTGCCAAGCAGGGCCACCTCATCCTCGGCAAGGTCGGAGTGCTCGTGCTGGACGAGGCCGACGAGATGCTCGACCTCGGCTTCCTGCCGGACATCGAGCGGATCCTCGGCATGGTCCCCGACAAGCGCCAGACGATGCTGTTCTCGGCCACCATGCCGGGACCGATCATCACCCTCGCGCGCACCTTCCTGACCCAGCCGACGCACATCCGCGCCGAGGAGCCGGAATCGTCGGCGGTGCACGACCGCACCAGCCAGCACATCTACCGGGCACACGCGCTGGACAAGGCCGAGATGGTTGCCCGCGTGCTGCAGGCCGAGGGTCGCGGCGCCACCATGATCTTCACGCGCACCAAGCGGACCGCGCAGAAGGTGGCCGACGATCTCGCCGAGCGCGGGTTCTCCGTCGGCGCAGTGCACGGCGACCTCGGCCAGGTGGCGCGAGAGAAGGGCCTCAAGGCCTTCCGCACCGGCAAGATCGATGTGCTGGTCGCCACCGACGTCGCGGCCCGCGGCATCGACATCGACGACGTCACCCACGTCATCAACTACCAGTGCCCCGAGGACGAGAAGACCTACGTGCACCGCATCGGCCGCACCGGTCGCGCGGGCCGCACCGGCATCGCGGTCACGCTGGTCGACTGGGACGACATCCCCCGCTGGCAGCTGATCGACAAGGCACTCGGACTCGGGATCCCTGACCCCGCCGAGACCTATTCCAGCTCCGAGCACCTGTACGCCGAGCTGAACATCCCGACCGACGCCAAGGGCACGATCAAGCGGGCCAGGCCCGAGCGCGCGACGGAGACCGGCGGCGACTCCGCCGACACCACCGGCACCGAGCGGAGCGAGAAGTCCGAGCGCCCGGCGCGCACGCGGTCCCCCCGCAAGCGCACCCGCGGCGGTCGCAGCACCACCGAAACCAACACCACCGCAGCGGTTTCCGACGCCCCGGCAACGGACACCACCGCACCCTCGGGCGACGGCACCGCGCCCGCGCGCCGTCGCAGGCGTCGGCGTAAGCCGGCGGCAGCGGCAGCCGCACCCTCCGTGGCCGTGGCCTCGGAGTAGCCCGCCGCCGTGGTCGCACCGGAGCGGCGCACGCGCGCCGACCTCATCGCCGCTGCCGCGATCGCGGTCGTCGTTTTGCTCGCCGCCGGTGTGATCTGGCTGCGCAGCGACGCCAGGGGCACCACCTCGATCACCGCGGAAACCCCTGCCACACCGGCAGATACGGCGCTGTCCATCCCGGAGAACGTCACCGAGATCTGGCGCGCCGACAGCGCATCGACCGGGCGTCCGGTCGTCGCGGGTGGCGCCGTGGTGACCGCGGAGGGCGGTGCGGTCATCGGTCGCGACCGTGACACGGGCACGCAGCTCTGGAACTACACCCGGGACCTGCCGCTGTGCGGGGTGATCGGGGCGTGGAACTCCGTCGTCTCGGTGTACCACGACGGTCGCGGCTGCGGCGCCGTCACCGAACTCGCAGGCGCGGACGGCGCCCGGGTGGCCCAGCGCAGCAGCGATGCCGACGACGCCGTGGTCCTGTCCGAGGACGGCACCTACGTGACCTCGCGCGGGATGGACCGGATGGAGCTGTGGCGTTCGGATCTGGTGCGCACCCTGGAATTCGGCCGCGTCGACGCGCCGGTGAACCCGAACACCCAGCCACGCTCGGGCTGCGAGCTGGTCTCGTCGGCGTCGAGCAGCACGCGGCTCGCGGTACTCGAGCGCTGCCAGGACGAGCCCGCCGACCGGCTCAGTGTGTTGAACCCCGCTCCCAAGGACAACACCGAACCCGACGAGTACGGCTCGAGCGTGCTCGCCGATCTCGACCCCGGCGTCACCGGTGCGAAGGTCCTCGCCGTCGCGGGTGACCGCACCGCCGTCTACCTGCCCGCCGGACCCTCGACGGGGGCCAGGGTCGGCGTCTTCGACGGCTCCGGCACGCCCATCGCCATGCACCCGGTACCGGCCGATGTCTCCGCCGATTCGAAGGTGGTCAAGGTCGGTTCGGTGTACTCGTGGTGGACGGGTTCACGGGTGATCGCCCTTGGCGCAACCGATTTCGTGCCCCGGTGGACCATCGAGGGGGCCATCGGCCCCGGCGCGCTGATGGCGGGCCAGATGCTGGTCCCCGTCGACGGTGCCATCGCCGTGCACGACCTGTCGACCGGAGCCGAGGTGCGTCGGATCGCCGTGGACCGCGCGGGCGAGCAGTCACCGATCACCAGCGCGGTGGTGGGCACGGTGCTGCTCGAGCAGCGCGGGGACGACCTCGTCGCCCTGCGCTGACGAGTCAGGCCGTGGGGCTGAAGGTCACCAGGTCCGCGCCGGTGTCCCAGTGCGCAACCAGTTGCTCGGCCAGCTCCCGGTAGGCGAGGGCGCCCTTGTTGCGCCTGCCCGCGAGCACCGTCGCCCCCGAGGCCGAGGCCTCTGCGAACCGCACCGTGCGCGGGATCGGCGGCGCCAGTACGGGCATCTCGTAGCGATCGGCCACGTCGGAGATCACGTCACGACTGTGCGTCGTGCGGGCGTCGTAGAGCGTCGGCAGCGCGCCGAGCAGGCGCAGGTCGGGGTTGGTGATCTGCTGCACCTCGCCGACGGTGCGGAGCAACTGTCCGACGCCGCGGTGCGCCAGCGTCTCGCACTGCAACGGCACCAGCACCGAGTCGGCCGCGGTCAGCCCGTTGAGGGTCAGGACGCCCAGCGACGGCGGGCAGTCGATCAGCACGATGTCGTAGTCGTTGTCCAACGTCGCCAGCGCGCGCTTGAGCGCGAACTCCCGGCCAGGCCGCATCAGCAGCATCGCCTCAGCGCCCGCGAGGTCGATGGTCGCTGGCACCAGCGAGATGCCCTCCTCGGTGTCGAGGATCACCTCGCGCAACGCCGCCTCACCGGTCAGCACCTCGTGCACCGACGATTCGACCCGATCCGGGTTGTGTCCCAACGAGAACGTCAGGCAGCCCTGAGGGTCCAGATCCACCACGAGCACCTTGCGCCCGAGACCCGCGAGCGCGGCCCCAAGCGAGGCAACCGTCGTGGTCTTGGCGACCCCACCCTTTTGATTCGCCACAGCGAGCACAGTTGTCACGGGGTGATCTTTGCGCACTTCGTCGGATGTGGCGAGCGGTCGGGCTCAGATCGTCCTGGCATCATGGCGGCATGAGCACCGCACGCCCCCGCATCGCCCTGGTCAGACACGGCGCAACGGAGTGGGCACTGAACGGCAGGCACACCGGCAGCACCGACATCCCGCTCACCGCGGCGGGAGAGGAGCAGGCACGGGAGGCCGGGCACCGGATCGCCCGGCTGGGGCTGCGGGACCCGCTGGTCCTGACCAGCCCGCGCAGCCGGGCCACCAGGACCGCGGAGCTGGCCGGACTCGAAAGGGCCACCGCCTGGGACGCGCTGGCGGAGTGGGACTACGGCCGGTACGAGGGCCTGACCACCCTCGAGATCCGCGAGAGCGTGCCGGGCTGGACCGTCTGGTCGCACCCGTGCCCGGGCGGGGAGAGCGCCGAGTCCGTGGCGGCCCGCGCCGATATGGTGCTGTCGACGGCGCTGTCACAGCTCGAGGAACGCGACGTGATCCTCGTCGGGCATGCACACTTCTCCCGCGCCCTGTTGGCCCGGTGGGCCGAGCTCCCGGTCACCGAGGGCAGGCGGTTCGCGATGGACCCGGCGGCGATCTCCGTGCTCGGCTTCGATCACGGTGTTCAGCAGATCAATTCACACAACGTCACCTGTTGACGCGATTCGAGAGAGAGCAATCATGATCCGGCGGGCCACCCCCGACGACGCCGCTGCCATCACCGGCCTGATCTACGACCTGGCCGAGTACGAGAAGGCCAGGCACGAGTGCACCGTGACCGTCGAGCAGATCACCACCGCCCTGTTCGGCGAGAACCCGTCCGCCTTCTGCCACGTGGCCGAGGAGGAGGGAGACGTCATCGGATTGGCGCTGTGGTTCCGCAACTTCTCCACCTGGGACGGCGTCCACGGGATCTACCTGGAGGACCTCTTCGTCCTGCCCGAGCGGCGCGGCGCCGGCCACGGGAAAGCCCTGCTGGCCGCACTGGCCAAGGAATGCGCCGACAACGACTACAGCAGGCTCAGCTGGTCGGTGCTGAATTGGAACGCGCCGTCGATCGCGTTCTACGAGTCGCTCGGTGCGACCGCCCAGGACGAGTGGACCACCTACCGCCTGTCCGGCGACGCCCTCGGCAGCCTCGCCGAGCAGGCGTAGCGGCTAGGAGGCCTCGTCGCCGTACTCGTCGGCCATCCACCGCGACGAGGGACTGCTGAAGAGCAACACCAGCGCGGCGACCGCGACCACCGCGAGCAACACCCCGTACGCCGGCTGGTGCGAGTCGGTCAGCAGCGACCAGGACACCGGGAGCAGCAACAGCTGGGCGACGACGGCGATCGTGCGACCCCATCGCCTGCCCGTGATCAGCGCGATGCCCGCGGCCAGGACCGCGCCACCGAGGATCGCAAACCACGCCGCGGTGCCGTATCCGCTGGTCGCGGTCTGATCGTGGCCGAGGAGGCCGCGGATCACGAGCACGATCGCGATGCCGACCGCGACGGTGCCCTGCAGGGTCACCAGCATTCCGGCCCAACGGACCGTGGCGGGCGGGCTGGGGCGTGTGGGCTGTTCTGGCACCGCGCCAGCCTATAGAACGCGAAGCTCCCCGCTAGGGTGGTGTCCTGTGCGCGCGCTGCTGATCGTCAACCCGAATGCCACCTCGACGACCCCCGCGGCGCGTGATCTGCTCGCGCACGCCGTGTCGAGCCGAGTCCAGGTGCGGGTCGCGCACACCACCCACCGCGGTCACGCGGGCGAGCTCGCCCGGCGCGCTGCCCTCGAGGGCATCGGCCTGATCGTCGTGCACGGCGGCGACGGAACCGTGAACGAGGTCATCAACGGGCTGCTCGGCGCGCCCCGGCCGGATTCCATGAGCGAGGTCCCGATCGGACCCATCCCGCTCATCGCGGTGGTCCCCGGCGGCTCGGCCAACGTGTTCGCCCGCTCGCTCGGTATCAGCGCGGATCCCGTGGCGGCGACCAATCAGCTCATCGAGCTACTCGCCCTGCGTCAGAACAGGCGGATCGGACTCGCCCATTGCGATAACCGCTGGTTCACCTTCAATGCCGGCATGGGCCTCGACGCCCAGGTGTGCGAGGCGATCGATGCGAGCCGCGGCAACGGCCACCCGGCGACGCCGTCGCGCTACGTCCGGAGCGCGGTCCGCGCCTTCTTCCGCAATCGGGGCACCGAACCGACACTGACCGTCCAGGTACCCGGCCACGACCCCGTCGAGGGCGTGCACTACGCCTTCGTGTCGAACTCAAGCCCGTGGACGTACCTGAACGACCGTCCCGTCCGGATCAACCCCGAGACCACGTTCAGCACCGGCCTCGGCGTCTTCGCGATGCGGACGATGAGCGTCCCCAAGACACTGAAGTTGGTCCGGCAACTCCTCACGCCCGGCGCACAACCCAAGGCGCGCAACCTCTTTCGGGTCGACGACGTACCGACGATCCTGATCCGCTCGAGCACACCGATCGCTCTGCAAATGGACGGCGACTACATCGGCATGCGCACCGAGGTCGAGTTCGTCTCGGTCCCCGACGCGATCTCGGTCGTGGCGCCCAGCGGCGTCTGACGACTCGGCCCATCCCTCTGTCGCCACACTGCGCGATCGTCCCCAACATGAGAAAATGCCAAGAAATCTTACGGGACTAGTGCAATCTCGCCGCAACCGGGGTAGAAAGTAGCCCAGACCACATAGGGCAACCTAACAGAGTGAGTTACCCCACGAAGCGGTCTGATTCCATTGACATCCCGCTAGTTCGTGAAAGCATTCACAAGCAACAGCGCGGAAACATTTCACACAATGCGCATGAACTCAGCGATACGAAACGGTGCAGAACGCACCCGGTTAAGGAGCAGAAGGATGGACTGGCGCCACAACGCAATTTGTCGGGATGAAGACCCGGAATTGTTCTTTCCCGTGGGCAACAGCGGTCCGGCCATCGCCCAGATCGCAGACGCCAAGCTGGTGTGCAACCGGTGCCCCGTCACCGCCGATTGCCTGTCCTGGGCACTCGAGTCCGGCCAGGATGCAGGCGTCTGGGGCGGCATGAGCGAGGATGAGCGCCGCGCCCTCAAGCGTCGCAACGCGCGCACCCGCGCCCGCACCACGGTCTAGCAACACAGCACCGTACGAACGGGCCCGGCACCATGATGGTGCCGGGCCTCAGTCGTTTCTGGGGGTCGATCGTTTCTGGGGGCGGATCCGCGACTACACGCGGTTCGCGCGGCGCCCGAGCGGCACCCGCAGAGCGGCGTCGGTTCCGCCGCCTTCCGCGGGATGCAACCCGAGCGAACCGCCCAACTCGGCGGATACCAGGGTCCGGACGATCTGCAGGCCGAGTCGATCGGACCGCTCCAGGCTGAAGCCGGGCGGCAGGCCGTTGCCGTCGTCGTGGATCACCACGTCCAGCCAGCGCGCGGACCGCTCCGCGCGCAGCGTCACGGTGCCGGGCTCCCCCGGCTCGAATGCGTGCTCGATCGCGTTCTGCACCAGCTCGGTCAGCACCATGACCAGCGGGGTGGCCCGTTCAGCCGGGAAGACACCCAGGCTGCCCTCGCGACGGATCTGGACCGCGCTGCCCACCATGGCGACGTCGGCCATGATCGGCACCAGGCGATCGACCACCTCGTCGAGGTTGACCTCCTCGTCCACCGACATGGACAGGGTGTCGTGGACGAGCGCGATCGAGGTCACCCGGCGCACCGATTCGCTCAGCGCCTGACGCGCCTCGTCGTTGTTGGTGCGCCTGGCCTGCAGCCGCAGCAGCGCGGCGACGGTCTGCAGGTTGTTTTTCACCCGGTGGTGGATCTCCCGGATGGTCGCGTCCTTGCTCAGCAGCGCGCGGTCGCGGCGCTTGACCTCGGTGACATCGCGGATCAGCACCGCCGCGCCCGCGGGCTGGCCGCCCGGCCGCAGCACCAGGGTGCGCAGCAGCACCGTGGCCCCGCGCGCCTCCACCTCCATCCGCTTGCCCGCCTTGCCCGCGAGCGCGGCCCTGATGTCGTTCGCCACGTCCTGGGAGTCGAACGGGTCGGTGACCAGCGTCCTGGTCACCGAGGCCAGGTCGCTGCCCGTCAGGGTCGTGGTCGTCAGGCCCATCCGGTGGTAAGCCGAGAGCGCGTTCGGGCTGGCGTAGACCACGGTCCCGTCGGAGTCGAGCCGGATGAAGCCGTCGCCCGCGCGCGGGCTGGAGAGGATCTCGCTGTGTTCTTCCGGCGTCGGGAAGGTGCCCTCGCTGATCATCTGACACAGATCCGCGGCGCAGTCGAGGTACGCGACCTCGAGCGGGCTGGACTGCCGATGCTGGGTGGGGTTGGTGTCGCGGCTGAGGACGGCGATCACGTCCCCCGCGCAGCGGACGGGGATCGCCTCGCGGCGTACCGGCGTCCCCTCGCCGGGCGGGCCGTCCTTAACCCGCACGATCCGCCACTCCGTCAGCGCCTGCCGTACGTGCGGGTGCTCGGCGTCCGAGACCACGGTGCCGACGGCGTCCTCGGCGAACGCGGTGGGGGCGGTGGTCGGACGGCACTGCGCGACGCAGACCACTTCACCGTGGCCGGCGACCTCCGGGTTGCCGCTGTCCGCGCCCACCCACAGCAATACGTCGGCGAACGACAGGTCGGCGAGCAGCTGCCACTCCCCGACCACCCGCTGCAGGTGGTCGACCGCGCTGCCCGGCAGGTCGGTGTGTTCGGCGAGCAGGTCACTGAGGGTGGACATCGATCAGGGTGTGGCGGTCAGGAGATGACGGCGATGAGGTCGCCCTGCTGGATGACGTCGCCGACCGTGACATCCACCGAGGTCACGCGGCCGTTCACCTCGGCGATCACCGGGATCTCCATCTTCATCGACTCCAGGATCACGAGGGTGTCACCCTCCTTCACCTCGTCACCTTCGGCGACAACCACCTGGAAGACGGTGGAAACCATCTCGGCACGCACGTCTTCTGCCATCGAGCACCTCGCTTGTCTAGACCTGCCAATGGAAGTACAGCCAACCACACGTGGAAGAATGTCCCGGAGCGAGATCAGAGGGAAGGAGACAACCATGGGTAAGCGTGGTCGCAAGAAGCGCAGCCGCAAGGGCAACAAGGCCAACCACGGCAAGCGTCCAAACAGCTGACGCGCCGTAGGCGAAGCCTCACGAGGGCCGGTACACACTGTGTCCCGGCCCTCGTTGCGTCCAGCGGCACCGAGGCCAAACCTCCGAAATATCGTTATACACAACAGTTTTCGCATTCTCCGACGGAGCTGAGTGGCTGTCCATACGATGACCGCACGCGGCCGGGGCACGCTCTGCGTACTCCCCCCAACGCGACCTGACATCGCCTGAGATCGGAGATCCGTGTCCCGCCCCACCACCATCACCCGGCGCGTCGCGACCATCGTCGCCACCACAGCCCTGGTCGTATCCGGTCTGGTCGCCGGCGTCGGCACCGCAGGCGCCATCGGCTCCTCGGACCTCGGCATCGGCTTGCCCAACCACCCCGAGCTGATCCCCACCGCAATACGCACTGCGGAGAACGTATCGGTCACCCGGGAGGTCATCGGCCCCAACGCCGGCTATGCGGGCGACAAGATCACCTTCAGGACCACGATCTCCGCTACGGCGGGGCCGGCACGGCAGGTCACCAGAATCATCGACCGCGCACAGCTCATGTTCTACGTCCCGAACACGGCGAAACTCACTTACACCAGCGCGAACGGCACCCGCACCACCGAGGCGGTCACACCGACCTACGTCAAGGCGACACATGACGGCCTCAACCTGACCGATCAGGGGGGAATGGAAGTATCGAGCGCTGGGTGGCCGATCTCCGTCGAATCCGGCGCCACCGTGGTCTTCGAGATCACCTACCAGTGGATCGATTTCCGAGGCAGGCCCTCCATGGAGGATGGCGTGGCCTACACCGGTGTGGGAATCGACGTCACCGGGCTGGACACGCTGGACTGGCCCAAGATGACCACGTCCTTCGGCAGTCTCCACAAGGGCGGCCCCTTCGGGAGCTGACCTCACCGAATCGATCGACGACGAGGGCCGCCCGGGAACTCCCGGGCGGCCCTCGTCGCGCGTATGCCTACTGTCCGGGGTCGACCCGCGTGATGATCGTCGTGCTGCGCAGCTGGATCTTGAGCCGCTCCCGCAGCCCGTCCGGCGCGTGCTCGCCGCCGCACTTGCGGTTCACCAGGGACTTGACCTTCTCCTCGATGCCATAGGCCTCGAAGCAGGATCCGCAGTCCTCCATGTGCCGCTTCAGCCGGGCGCGCGTCGTCTCGTCGCACTCGTTGTCGAGCATCAGCCACACGTCCGCGATCACCGCGGAGCAGTCCAACCGCTCGAACTCGTCCTGCTCGCTCACCGGGTCGCCTCCTGCTCCTGCGCCGCCGCCGACGCCGCGGCGCCGCTCCGGTTGAATCCACGTTCTCGTGCCACGTCGGCCAGCAGCCCACGCAGCTGCTTGCGCCCGCGATGCAGGCGGGACATCACGGTACCGATGGGCGTGCCCATGATCTCCGCGATCTCCTTGTAGGGGAAGCCCTCGACGTCGGCGTAGTACACCGCCATCCGGAACTCCTCGGGCAGCTCCTGCAGGGCCGCCTTGATGTCGTCGTCGGGCAGGGCGTCGAGCGCCTCCACCTCCGCGGACCGCAGGCCCTGCGAGGTGTGCTCGGCGGTGGCCGCGAGCTGCCAGTCGGTGATCTCGTCCGTCGGGTACTGCGCAGGCTGACGCTGCTTCTTGCGGTACGAGTTGATGTAGGTGTTGGTCAGGATCCGGTACATCCAGGCCTTGAGGTTCGTGCCCTCCTTGAAGGAGCGGAACGCCGAATAGGCCTTGATGTAGGTCTCCTGGACCAGGTCCTCCGCGTCGGCCGGGTTGCGGGTCATCCGCAGCGCCGCGCCGTAGAGCTGATCCAGCAGCGGCAGCGCATCGCGCTCGAACCGCGCGGTCAGATCGCCGCCCGACTCGTCCTGCGGTGGCTGATCGTTCTCGGGCCGGTCGTCAGGCACGCTGATCCCTTCGCTCGCCATAGGGATCAAGGCTACCGCTACCCGGTCGAGGGGACTGCGGTCAGCGGGGCGCTCGAGGCACTGCACCGACACCTACGACTCCTTTCGAGAGGGACCAACGTGCTGGGTGTAACGCCGGTCCACAGCGTTGTGTTCCCGGCTCACTAGAGTCGGCGCCATGGCCGGTACCTCGACCCCCGCGACCCAGGCGCTCTCCAAGGGCACGATCGCGCACCGCGTGCACAGCTACGAGCACGACTCCGCCAACGCCTCCTACGGGGCAGAGGCGGTGGACGCACTGGCCGGGCAGCTCGGACTCGAGCCGGCGCAGATCCTCAAGACCCTGGTGATCAAGACCTCGGACGGCAAGCTGGCGGTCGCCGTGCTCCCGGTCCCCGAGAAGCTCTCCCTCAAGGCCGCGGCTGCCGCACTGGGGTCGAGCAAGGCGGTCATGGCCGAGCAGGCCGAGGCGCAGCGGTCCACCGGCTACGTGCTCGGCGGCATCTCCCCGCTCGGTCAGCGCAAGCGGCTGCCGACCGTGATCGACGCCTCCGCCGCGAACTGGGACCGGGTGCTGTGCAGCGCGGGCAGGCGCGGGCTGGAGATCGACCTGGACCCGGCCGACCTGGTCCGGCTGACCGGTGCGGTGCTCGCCCCGATCACCGCGGGCTGACCAGAAATACTCGGGCCCCGGCGACGGTTGCACCACGAGGCGCTCATCCCGCCGACGACAGTCATCTCCCGAACAAAGGCGGCACCACCGTGACGGTTCCACTCTCCATCCTCGATCTGGCGCACATCGGCGAGGGCGAGAGCGCAGGCGACAGTTTCCGGTCGAGCGTGGAGATGGCGCAGCGCGCCGAGCAGTGGGGCTACCGGCGGATCTGGTACGCCGAGCACCACAACATGCCGTCCATCGCCTCCTCGGCCACCAGCGTGCTGATCGCGCACATCGCGGCGCACACGCAGCGGATCCGCCTCGGCGCAGGCGGCATCATGCTGCCCAACCACGCGCCGCTGACCATCGCCGAACAGTTCGGCACCCTCGCCGAACTGCACCCCGGCCGGATCGACCTCGGGCTCGGCCGCGCACCGGGCAGCGACCAGAAGACCATGCGGGCGCTGCGCCGCGACCCCGCGTCCGCGGAGTCGTTCCCGCAGGACGTGCTGGAGCTGCAGGGCTACCTGACCGGTCCATCGCGGATCCCGGGGATCGAGGCGACGCCGGGCAAGGGCACGAACGTGCCGCTGTACGTCCTCGGGTCGTCCCTGTTCGGCGCCAAACTCGCCGCCGCGCTTGGACTTCCGTATGCATTCGCATCGCATTTCGCCCCCAACGCGCTGCTCGACGCCCTCGCGATCTACCGCCGCGAGTTCCGCCCCTCGGCCCAGCTCTCCGAGCCCTACGCGATCGCCGCCGTCAACGTCATCGCGGCGGACACCCAGGACGAGGCGGACCGGCTGTTCCTCGAGACCAAGCGCAAGCGGGTCGGGCTGTTCGTCGGTCGGGGACGGACCTTCACCCCCGACGAGGCGGACATGATCCTCGAATCCCCCGCCGGCCAACAGGTGCTGCAGATGGTGCGGTACTCGGCCGTCGGGACGCCCACCGTGGTGCGTGAATACCTGGACCGATTCGGTGAGGAGACCGCCGCCGACGAACTGATGGTCGTCTCCTCGGCGACCGACCGCGCGGCCTGGCTGCGCTCGCTCGAGCTGGTGGCCGAGGTCAGCGACCTGTCCTCACAGCAGGGTGATCTGCTCGCCGACCGCTGACCCCGGCGCCCCGACCGGCGCGATCAGCTCCGGACCGTCGTTCCTGACGCTGTTCACCCGATCAGACACCCGCCGGATCTCGATGCCCGCCGCGACCGCCTCGTCGATCGGGTCCAACAGGTCGTCGGGTGCGTCCGCGTCCGGGTCGAGCCAGCTCTGCCACCGATCGGGCGTGAGGATCAGCGGCATCCGGTCGTGGATCGACTGCAGCGAGCCGACGGAGTCCGTGGTCAGGATCGTGACGCTGAGCAGTGGTGGGCCGTCGGCGTCCCGGTCCCGCCACACCGACCAGAGGCCGGCCGCGTACATCCGGGAGCCGTCGGTCGGGGTCATGAAGTACGGCACCTTCACGGCCTTGCCCTTCGCCGCCGGTTCCGTCAGCCACTCGTACCAGCCGTCCATCGGCACCAGGGCGCGCTTGGTCTTCAGCGCCGTGCGGAAGGAGGGCTTGGTTGCGGCGGTGTCCGCGCGGGCGTTGAACAGCGGCGCGCCCTTCGCAGGACGGCTGACATTGCCCGAGGCTTCGCCCGAGGAGCTCGGTGCCGCCGCCTTGGTCCATGGCGGGATGAGACCCCACCGCATCCGCCGGATACGACGGGTCGGAGTGTCGTCCGGGTGCTCGTGCGAGTGCCTGCTCACCACGGCGAGCACCGGGTCGGTCGGTGCCACGTTGTAGCTCTCGGCCGGCTCGCGCGCACCCCCGGGACCGGACGTCTCGTCGATCGCATCCAACTCGACCGCGAGCAGCGCCGGGTCGACCGTCGTCGCATATCTGCCGCACATACGACCATTGTGTCTCGCACCACCGACACTCTGGGAAGATGGTGCACGTGAGTCTGTGGAGAGCACCCGTCGCCGCATCGCCCGTGCATGCGTCCGTGACCCTGCCCGGGTCCAAGTCGATCACCAACAGGGCGCTGATCCTGGCCGCGCTCGCCTCGGGTCCGTCGACGATCACCGGCGCGCTGCGCAGCCGCGACACCGACCTGATGATCGACGCCCTGCGCGCCCTCGGCGTGCGGATCGACGACGGCGACGAGCCCACCACCCTGCGCGTGACCCCCGGGCCCCTTGGCTCCGCCGCCGTCGACTGCGGCCTGGCGGGCACCGTGATGCGGTTCCTGCCGCCGCTCGCAGCGCTGTCCGACGGCACCGTCGAGTTCGACGGCGACGAGCAGGCCCGCACCCGGCCCCTGAACACCATCCTCGACGCGCTGCGCGGTCTCGGCGTCGACATCGACGGCGACGGCCTGCCCTTCACCGTGAACGGGCACGGCAAGGTCTCGGGGGGCGTCGTGACCATCGATGCCTCGGGTTCGTCCCAGTTCGTCTCCGGGCTCCTGCTCTCCGCCGCGCGCTTCGACGACGGCATCACCGTGCGCCACGAGGGCCGTTCGGTGCCCTCGATGCCGCACATCGACATGACCGTGGAGATGCTCCGGGAGGCGGGGGTTCTGGTCCAGACCCCCCGCGACGGCGGCGACGCCGACACCTGGCGCGTGTCCCCCGGGCCCGTCGACGCGGTCGACTGGGTGATCGAGCCCGACCTGTCCAATGCCACCGCGTTTCTCGCCGCGGCCGCGGTGACCGGCGGCTCGGTCTGCGTGCCGCTGTGGCCGGACCGCACCACGCAGCCGGGCGACGCCATCCGCGGCATCCTCACCGAGATGGGCGCCGAAGTGTCGCTGGCGAATTCGACGCTGACCGTGCGCGGGCCGCGTAGCCTTCGTGGCATCGACGTTGACCTGCACGACATCGGCGAACTCACCCCCACCGTCGCGGCCCTGGCCGCCCTGGCGGACGGGCCGTCAACGCTGCGCGGGATCGCCCACCTGCGCGGTCACGAGACCGACCGCCTCGCCGCCCTGCGGACCGAGATCAACAATCTCGGCGGTGCCGTCACCGAGACCGAGGACGGGCTGCACATCGAGCCGCGCCCGCTGCACGGGGGCGCGTGGCACTCATACGCCGACCACCGGATGGCGACCGCGGGAGCGATCCTGGGCCTGGTGGCGCCGGGCGTGGAGATCGAGGACATCGGCACCACGGCCAAGACCCTGCCCGGATTCGAGAACCTGTGGGCGACGATGTTGAACCAAAGCAGCGCCGACCAGACCGGAGCGCCCTCCTGACTGCGCGCCGGTACGACGAGTCCGATGTCCGGGTCCGCCCGGGCAAGGGTTCGCGTCCGCGCACCAAGACCAGGCCGGAACACAAGGGCGCCGAGACGGCGATGGTCGTCTCCGTCGATCGCGGGCGATGGGGTTGCGTCCTCGGCGACGATCCGGACCGCCTGGTGGTCGCCATGCGCGCTCGCGAGCTCGGCCGGACGCCCATCGTGGTTGGCGACCAGGTGGGCGTGGTCGGCGACGTCTCCGGCCGCACCGACACGCTGGCCCGCATCGTGCGCGTCGAGGAGCGCTCGACGGTGTTGCGGCGGACGGCCGACGACACCGATCCGTTCGAGCGGATCGTGGTGGCCAACGCCTCCCAGCTGCTGATCGTGGTCGCCCTGGCTGACCCGCCGCCCCGCACCGGATTCGTCGAGCGGGCTCTCGTCGCCGCCTACGTCGGTGGGCTGGCGCCGATCCTCTGCCTGACCAAGGGCGATCTGGCCGACCACGCGGAGTTCGCCGCCGCCTTCGCCGATCTGGACGTGCCGGTGATCCTCGCCGGCCAGGACGATCCGCTCGGACCGGTCAAGGACGCGCTCGCCGGAAAGGTCACCGCACTGATCGGCCACTCGGGCGTCGGGAAGTCGACCCTCGTCAATCGCCTTGTGCCCGATGCCGATCGGGCCACCGGCGTGGTCTCCGGCGTCGGCAAGGGTCGGCACACCTCGACCCAGTCGGTGGCCCTGCCGCTGCCCGATGCCACGGGGAGCGGACGCTCCGGTGGCTGGGTGGTCGACACGCCAGGAATCCGCTCGTTCGGCCTGGCACACATCTCGCCCGACGACGTGCTCGGCGCGTTCACCGACCTGGCGGCAGCCATCGAGGACTGCCCGCGCGGCTGCAGCCACCTGGGCCCGCCCGCCGACCCCGAGTGCGCGCTGGACCGCCTCGAGGGCGAGGCCGCCCGCCGGGTCGCCGCCGTGCGATTGCTGCTGGTTGCGCTCAATTCCAACGAGGCCTGGTAACGGTTTCGTCACCGGACAAGGTCACGGTCGGGTCAACTCCCCCGTGAAATCCCATGTTTGTAGTAATCGTGTTTTTACACTGTTTGGGCTCGACCTGATTCGAATCACTTCAAGGTCAAGACACACCGGGATCACCCGATCTCACCGTCACGACACAAGGAGTTTCAGATGGGTAGTGCAGAAGTCATCCTCGCCGCCGGATCGTCCATCATCGGCGACATCCAGAGCATTTTCGGAACGTTGCTCGACACCGGCTCGGCATTGGTCGGGTCCTAGCAAAGCAAAGTGACGTGAGTGCCCCGTCACCGCGGGGCACTCACGTCACCTTCCACAGATCAGTTCAGCGGGAGAACAGTCCCCGCACGGTCCTGCGCTTCTTCGCCTCACGGATGGCGGTGCGCAGACCGCGACTACGGCCGGTGACCGGATCCACCGTCAGCACCGCCTTGGTCCCCTCCCACTTGCGCTCCGAGGCGGTCTCCGGCGCATCGTCGGTGGTGTCGCGCAGGTACTGGTTGGGCAGTGACAGCTTGGCGATCGTCCGCCAGGCCTTCGCGTACTGAACCAGCAGGGGGCCAGTGGTGTAGGGCAGGTCGTACTTGTCGCAGAGCGCCCGCACCCGCACCGCGATCTCGGCGTACCGGTTCGACGGCAGGTCGGGGAAGATGTGGTGCTCGATCTGGTAGCTGAGGTTGCCGGTCATGAAGTCCATCACCGGGCCGCCGCTGATGTTGGCGCTGCCGAGCATCTGCCGCAGGTACCACTGGGCCTGGGTCTCGTTGTCGACATCGTCCTTGGTGAACTTCTCGGCGCCGTCCGGGAAGTGTCCACAGAAGATCACCGCGTTGGTCCACACGTTCCTGATCATGTTCGCGGTCAGGTTCGCGGTCATCGTCGACTTCCACGCCTTGCCGGTCAGGGCAGGGAACAGGACGTAGTCCTTGGCGAGCTGCTTGCCGACCTTCTCACCGACCTCGCGCAGCTTGCGCTTGGTCTCGGCGCGGTCGTCGCGTCCCATGGCGACCTTGCCCAGCTCGACGTGTTGCGCGGCGATGCCGAACTCGAAGAACAAGGCCAGCACGGTGTTGTACGCGATGTTGCCTGCGTTGAACGGCTTCCATCGCTGGTCCCGCGTGACACGGAGCAGGCCGTATCCCACGTCGTCGTCCATGCCGAGGATGTTGGTGTACTTGTGGTGCAGGTAGTTGTGCGTCTGCTTCCAGTGCGCCGACGGCCCGACGACGTCCCACTCCCAGGTGCTCGAGTGCACCTCGGGATCGTTCATCCAGTCCCACTGGCCGTGCATGACGTTGTGGCCGAGCTCCATGTTCTCGATGATCTTCGCCGTGCCGAGCAGTCCGGCGCCCAGCAGCCACAACGGGCGCTTTCGGCTGCCGAACAGGACGGCCCGGCCCGCGACCTCGAGGCCGCGCTGCAGGCGGATGGTGTTGCGCAGGTAGCGGGCATCCCGCTCGCCGCGCGACTCCTCGATGTCGCGGCGGATCGCGTCCAGCTCGATACCGAGCGCTTCCACATCCGCCTCGGTAAGGTGCGCGTATTCCTTGACGTCCGCAATCGCCATTCCGGCTCTCCCCGCAGTCGATCAGTTCCCTTGGTTCCGACCTACCGTACCGTAAGTTACGGCTGCGTAGGTTACCTGGACCGAGGTGTGATCCAACTCACGGGGAGAGCTCAGCGACGACGCTGGAACAGGGGCGCCGCTCGCTAGCGACGACGCTGGCGGAGCTCGCGCAGCGCCGACCTCAGGCCGCTGCGCCTGCCGGTGACCGGGTCGACCCGAAGCGGATTCAGCGATCCCTCCGAGCGGAACTTGCGCTCCGAACTGGTCTCCGGCGCGTCGTCGGAAGTGGCCGTCAGGAACCGGTCCGGCAGGGCCAGCTTGTGAATCGTCCTGAGCGCCAACAGGTACTGGCGCGCCAACGAGCCCGTCGTGTACGGCAGGTCGTACTTGTCGCACAACGCCTGCACCCGGACCGACACCTCACGGAGCCGATTGCTCGGCAGATCCGGGAACAGGTGGTGCTCGATCTGGAAGCTGAGGTTGCCGCTCATGAACGCCATCACCCGGCCCGCCTTGAAGTTGGCGCTGCCGAGCATCTGCCGCAGGTACCACTCGGGCTTCGTCTCGTTGCGGTACTGCTCGACGGTGAACTTCTCCGCCCCGTCCGGGAAATGCCCGCAGAAGATCACCGCGTACGCCCACAGATTCCTGGCGAGGTTGGCGGTCGCGTTCGCGGTCAGCGTGTGCTTCCACGCCGGACCGGTCAGCGCCGGGAACAGCACGAAGTCCTTCGCGACCTGCTTGGCGGCCTTCGCGTAGAACTCCCGATTCAGCTGGGCGACGTTGGCGCCGCCGCGCTTGAGGTCCTCGGCCTTGGCGCTCCCCAAGTCGTGCATCGCGATGCCCCACTCGAAGGTGGTCGCGAGCAGCACGTTCGCCGCGGGCTGCATCAGGTTGATCGGCCGCCACGGCTCATCGCGGGTCATCCGGAGGATCCCGAATCCCACGTCATGGTCCATCCCGACGATATTGGTGTACGTGTGGTGCGAGTAGTTGTGCGCGCGCTTCCACTGCGACGTCGGACCGGTCATGTCCCACTCCCACGTGGTGGAGTGGATCTCCGGATCGTTCATCCAGTCCCACTGGCCGTGCACCACGTTGTGGCCGAGCTCCATGTTCTCGATGCACTTGGCAAGGGCCAGCATGGTGGTGCCCGCAAACCAAGCCGGCCGGTACTTGCTGCCGAACAGGGTCAGCCGGCCGCCGACCTCGAGGACGCGCTGGAGCCGGATGACATTGCGGATGTACCGCGCATCGCGCTCACCGCGCGAATCCTCGATGTCGCGGCGGATCTCGTCGAGCTCGCGCCCGAGCGCCTCGATGTCGGCTTCGGTGAGGTGTGAGAATTCTTTGATGTCCGTGATGGCCATCAGGGCCCTCCGATGGGGATAGATAGATTGCCTGCGGAGGCCCCCGCGGCGTATCCGATACCGACAACGATAGCCGACATCCGTGAACTCGAGATGACGAAGAACCTAGAGGTCAAAGGTGCAGTCACCAGCAGCCGAGGCGATGCATGTCTGCACCCGCTCGCCCTCGCCGTGTTCGCGCCCGGACCGCAGATCCCGGGTGTGACCGGCGACGAGGGGAACCACACAGGTCTGGCAGATTCCCATCCGGCACCCGAACGGCATCTGGACCCCGACCTTCTCTCCGGCTTCGAGCAGGGTGGTCGCGCCGTCGATCTCGATGCTGCGGCCCGTCTTGGTGAAGGTCACCGTGCCGCCCTGCCCGGCGTCGTCCGCGCGCGAGATCGCGAACCGCTCGGTATGAAGCCGGTCGGCGAGACCCTCCTCCTGCCAGACGCGTTCGATCTCGTCGAGCATCGGCGTCGGCCCGCACGCCCAGGTCTGCCGCTCGCGCCAATCCGGGTACAGCGCGTCGAGGTCCGCCAGCCGGAACCGGCCACCGGTCCTGGTGTGCTGGACCTGGGAGACGAAATTGGGATGCGACTCGTGCAGCGCCGACAACTCCTCGCCGAACATCACGTCCTCGGCGGTCGGCGCGGAATGCACGTGCACCACGTCCGGCAGCTCGTCTCGGCGGACCATCGCGCGCAGCATCGCCATCACGGGGGTGATGCCGCTGCCCGCGGTGAGGAAGAGGATCTTCTCCGGCGGCGGCTCCGGGAGCGCGAAGTTGCCCTGCGGCGCGGCCAGCCGGATCACGGTCCCCGAGGGCACGCCGTTGATCAGGTGGCTCGACAGCTTGCCCTCCGGCATCGCCTTGACCGCGATCGAGATCCGCTTCTTCTCCCAGTTCGGCGGGGAGGTCAGCGAGTACGACCGCCAGTGGAATCGTCCGTCCACGAGCAGTCCGATGCCGATGTACTGGCCCGGCTGGTAGTCGAAGTCGAAGCCCCACCCGGGCTTGATCACGAGGGTTGCCGAGTCCGCGGTCTCCTTGCGGACCTCGATGACCTTGCCGCGCAGCTCGCGCGCCGACCACAGCGGGTTCGCCAGGTGCAGGAAGTCGTCCGGCAGCAGGGGCGTCGTCACCCGCGTCACCGCTCCGCGCAGCATGTTCAGCTTCGGCCGGCGGGGCGCCGAGATATCGGCAGCAGGCGCCTCGAGCCAGTTCCTCAAACCCATCAACAATCCATCCACTCGCGTAGGTTACGGAACCGTAGGTTACCTACACGCGTGCCCTGCTGTCACGCGGACCGTCACAACAGATCGAGTAAGAATGCGAGCTCCTGGGTGGCATACCAGGCCAACTCGTGATCCTCGGCGTCACCGAGCACGAACTCGGCGTCCGCATCACCCAGATCGGCCGCGTCGATCGCCTCGACCGCCTTGGCGATCGCCGGCTCCGCCTCCGCGAGATCGACATGGACCGACGCGACCTCGGCGAGGGTCACCGGCGCCGCCAACCGGACCACGGCGTCGTCGAGATCGGGCCGCAGCTTCACCTCGTCCACGTCGGCGGCGATGACCGCGCGGCGCTGGTTGCTCGCGACGCCCTCGTCATCGTCCTCGGCGGCCAGCAGTCGCAGCGAGGCACGTGCCGCCTCCGTCATCGCGACCTCGGCCAGCTCATCGTCGTCGCCGGAGGCGTACGCCTCGCGCAGCGCCGGGGTGACCGCGAACGCGGTGCGGCTCACCGGATCGAACTCCTGGTCCGCGACCAACCTCTGCAACATCGCGATGGTCGCCGGGATGTAGACCCTCATGCGTAATCCTTATGTAGTGGCATCCAACAGCTCCTCGAGCGACTCGTACAGAAGCGCCGTCACCACATCCACGTCGGACATCGCATCGCGGTCGGCATTCAAACCGTAGTAGACGTGGCCGTTATATGACGTCAGGCCGACACTGAGCGTCTGATTCTTCAGCAACGGCGACACCGGATACATCTCGAGAACCTTCGCCCCGCCCAGGTACAGCGGGGACTGCGGGCCGGGCGCATTGGTGATCATCAGGTTGAACACCCGTTGCGAGAGCCCACTGGCCACCCGCAGGCCCATCGCGTGCAGGGTCGCAGGCGCGAGACCGGACATCCGGGCCAGCGGCAGCGCGGCCGACCTGTTCTGCTTCGTGTGTGCCTCGGTGGCGTGCGCGATGTGCGAGAGCCGCACCACGGGGTTCAGCTCCCCCACCGGCAGGTCGACAAGGAACGAGGACACCCCGCGCTCGGCGACCCCGGAATCGACCGCCATCGGCACCAGCGCACGCACCGTGGTGAACGCGGTGACCGGCTCGCCACGGGACAGCAACCAGTTCCGCAGCGCCCCGGTCAGCACCGCCAGGATCGCGTCGTTGACCGTGCACGAGTACTTGTCACGGACGGCCCGGTAGTCCGCAAGGGACGTCTTCGCGACCGCGAATCGCCGGTTCCGGGAGATCGGCGCGTTCAGCGGGCTGGTGGGCGCCGTGTGCGCGGCGGTCCGGACCACCGCGGCGATGTTGCCTGCCACCTCGGCCGCCGTCCCGATCAGGTCGCCGACCGCCATCCGGAGGGTGGCCGCACCCTCGCTCGGGCGCGCGACCATCTCCGCGACGGCGTCGAGCACCAGCTCCGCCTCGCGCGGTTCGCGACGCGGCATCCACAGTTCCTCGATCGGCGGCGGCGGCGTCTTCGTCGGGTCGAGCAGCACCTGGCCGATCTCGAGCGCGTGCTCGCCGTCCACCAGCGAGGAGTGCGATTTGGTGAAGATCGCCACCCGGTTCTTGGACAGCCCCTCCACGAGGTACATCTCCCACAGCGGCCGGGACCGGTCCAGCGGTCGCGAGGTCAGTCGCGCCACCAGGTCGTGCAACTGCTCGTCGGACCCCGGCTTCGGCAGGGCCGAACGCCGAACGTGATAGGTGATGTCGAAGTCCCTGTCGTCCACCCACACCGGACGGGCGAGGCCGAACGCCACCTCCCGCACCCGCTGCCGATATCGCGGCACCAGCGCGAGCCGGTTCTCGACGCGGGTCAGCAGGTCCTCGTAGTCGAGACCCGACCGCGGCGGCTGCAGGATCGACAGCGAACCGAGATGCATCGGGGTGTTGCTCGCCTCGAGGAAATAGAACGACGCGTCGAGAGTGGTCAACCTGTTCACCATTGCACCGGCACCCCCTGCCCGAGATCGAAGAGTATCCGCAGTTCCTTTGCCGTGGTCTCCGCGTCCACGTGGTGTACCCCGACCATCCCAGACTCGGCGGCGCCGCGGACGTTGACCGCGAGGTCGTCCACGAACACGCAGTCCACCGGTGCCAGTCCGAGACGATCCGCGGTCAACCGGTAGATCCGAGGGTCGGGCTTGGCCATTCCGACGTCGCCGGAGAGCACCACCTCGTCGACCAGAACCCCGTTGCCGAGCCCGCGCAGGTCCGCGCCCGCAGGCCCGCCGGGATCGTTGCTGAGGATGGCCGAGCGGACCCCGACCGCGCGCAGTGCCCCGATGATCGCGGTCAGTCCCGCGCGGTCCGAGCCCGGCCCGGCCAGCACGCCGCCGAAGTCCACCACCAACCCTTGCATCCGCCCACCCTATGGCTCCGGGAACATCCGCGCGCGACGAGGTTCGCGAGAACCCGCGCGCCGCTTCCTGATCCGTGCGATCCTTCAGTCCGTCCGGCCTCTCCTCGGACTCGGCACCGCTGCCCGGCGACTCGTCACGAGCCGCCCGTCGAGACAGGAGACGTCCCTCATGCGTGACACCCACAGGTTCTTGACCCAGGCCCCTCGATGCGAACCGCCCATTGCGGGCCGGACGGAGCCTCGAGCGGCCGCACACCGCGCTCCGACCCGCTCGCCGCACAGCGGTCGATCCCCCGTCAGCGGCCGCGGTCACGGGAGGCCACCGGCCGAGGCCGTCGCCATCGACCCCGACGCGCAACGGTTCGCCGAGCACGCCCTCCGGCTGACGCTCGAGGTACTCGACCGTCGGCGTCCCCCCGCGCAACTGCGGCCGCTGCTGGCGCCGGCGCTGGTCGGGCTCGTCGGCACGCTGGCCCAGCGACCCCTGCCCGCCCGAGGGCTCGGCGTCGCCTGCCTGGGCCGCGTACATCTGCGACCGAGCGGTGCCGACTCCGCCGAGGTGTTCGGCAGCTACTCGCGCGGGCCGCGGATGTTCGCCGTCGCGGCCCGCCTCGAACGCACGCCAGCCGCCCTCGGATGGGGCGGCTGGCGTGTCACATCACTTCAGGTCGGCTGAGGCCGTCACTTCTTGCGCTTGGACCGTCCGGCCTGTCGGCGCTCGCGTCGGGAACCCTCGCCGGCACCCGCGGCGGTCCGGCGGACCTGAGCGTTGCCGTCCTCGGCGGGACCCGAGTAGGTCAGCCTGGTCTCCTCCGACGCATCGAGCCCCTTGGCACGCAGCGCGGCAGGCGCGGCAGGGGCCGCGGGAGCGGGCTCCTCGGTCGGCAGCACGGCGGGCGCCTGACGCGCCGCGGTGGCGGCGGCCGTCCAACCCGAGTGCTCCGGTTCGGCCGCGGGCGCGGCCTCGACCTGAAGGTTGAACAGGAATCCGACCGACTCCTCCTTCAGCCCCTCCAGCATTGCGGTGAACATGTCGAAGCCCTCGCGCTGGTATTCGACCAGCGGGTCACGCTGGGCCATCGCCCGCAGGCCGATGCCCTCCTTGAGGTAGTCCATCTCGTAGAGGTGCTCACGCCACTTGCGGTCGAGAACCGACAGCAGCACGCGACGCTCGAGTTCACGCATCCCGTTCTCGCCTGCGATCTCGTCGATCTGTCGCTCGCGCGCGTCGTAGGCCGCCCGCACGTCCGCCAGCAGCGCCTCGCGCAGTTCCTCGCGGGTGAGATCGCCGCGCTCGCCGATCTCGGTCTCGCCGGTCAGCTCCTTGTGGTCGATGCCGACCGGGTACAGCGTCTTGAGCGCCGTCCACAGCTGCTCGAGGTCCCAATCCTCCACATAGCCCTCAGCAGTGGCGCCGTCGACGTAGGCGGTGACCACGTCGGTGATCATGCCCTCGACCTGGCCCTCCATGTCCTCGCCCTCGAGGATCTGGCGACGCTCGGCGTAGATGACCGTGCGCTGCTGGTTCATCACCTCGTCGTACTTCAGGACGTTCTTGCGGATCTCGAAGTTCTGCTGCTCTACCTGCGTCTGCGCGCTCTTGATGGCCTTGGAGACCATCTTCGCCTCGATCGGCACGTCGTCGGGAAGGTTGAGGCGCGTCATGATCGACTCCAGCGCGGCACCGTTGAACCGTCGCATCAGCTCGTCGCCGAGCGACAGGTAGAAGCGGGACTCGCCCGGGTCGCCCTGGCGGCCGGAACGGCCTCGGAGCTGGTTGTCGATGCGGCGCGACTCGTGCCGCTCGGTGCCGAGCACGTACAGTCCGCCGGCCTCGCGCACATCCTCCGCGTCGGCCTTGACCTGGGCCTTGACCTCCTCGAGGGCGGGCTCCCACGCGGCCTCGTACTCGTCGGGGGTCTCGACCGGGTCCAGCCCCTGCTTGCGCAGATGCAGGTCGGCGAGGATGTCGGGGTTTCCGCCCAGCACGACGTCGGTGCCACGGCCGGCCATGTTGGTGGCCACGGTGACCGCACCGGTGCGGCCGGCCTCGGCGACGATGGTCGCCTCCTGCTCATGGAACTTCGCGTTGAGGACGCTGTGCGCGACGCCGCGCTTGGTGAACTGCTTCGACAGGTACTCGGAGCGCTCGACGCTGGTGGTACCGATGAGGACCGGCTGGCCCTTCGCGTGGCGCTCGGCGACATCGTCTACGACGGCGGCGAACTTCGCCTCCTCGGTCTTGTAGATCAGGTCGCCCTGGTCGACTCGGACCATCGGACGGTTCGTCGGGATCGGGATCACGCCGAGGCCGTAGGTCTGGTGCAACTCGGCGGCTTCCGTCTCGGCCGTACCGGTCATGCCCGAGAGCTTGTCGTAGAGACGGAAGTAGTTCTGCAGGGTGATCGTGGCGAGCGTCTGGTTCTCGGCCTTGATCTCGACCTTTTCCTTGGCCTCGATGGCCTGGTGCATGCCCTCGTTGTAGCGGCGTCCGACCAGGATGCGTCCGGTGAACTCGTCGACGATGATGACCTCGCCGTCGCGGACGATGTAGTCCTTGTCCTTCTGGTAGAGCTCCTTGGCCTTGACGGCGTTGTTCAGGTAGCTGACCAGCGGCGAGTTCGCGGCCTCGTAGAGGTTGTCGATGCCGAGCTGATCCTCGACGAGTTCGACGCCCGCCTCGTGCACGCCGACAGTGCGCTTCTTGATGTCGACCTCGTAGTGCACATCGCGCTTGAGCAGCGGCGCGATGCGGGCGAACTCGCCGTACCACTTGCTGGAGGCGTCGGCCGGGCCGGAGATGATCAGCGGCGTGCGGGCCTCGTCGATGAGGATCGAGTCGACCTCGTCGACGATGGCGAAGTTGTGGCCGCGCTGCACCAGGTCGTCGAGGCTGTGCGTCATGTTGTCGCGCAGGTAGTCGAAGCCGAACTCGTTGTTGGTGCCGTAGGTGATGTCGGCCGCGTACGCCGAGCGCCGCTCGGCCGGGGTCATCCCCGACAGGATCACGCTGGTGTCGAGTCCGAGGAAGCGGTGCACACGGCCCATCCACTCGGAGTCGCGCTTGGCCAGGTAGTCGTTGACCGTGACCACGTGCACGCCGTCGCCCGCGATCGCGTTGAGGTAGGCCGGGAGCACACAGGTGAGGGTCTTGCCCTCACCGGTCTTCATCTCGGCGACGTTCCCGAAGTGCAGCGCCGCGCCGCCCATGACCTGGACGGTGTAGTGCTTCTGGCCGAGCACCCGCCAGGAAGCCTCCCGTGCCGCGGCGAACGCCTCGGGCAGCAGCTCGTCGAGGGTCTCCCCGCGGGCGTACCGCTCCCGGAACTCCGCAGTCTTCGCGTGGAGTTCGGCGTCGGACAGGGCCTCCACGTCGGGCGAGAGGGTGGATACGTGCTCGGCGATGTGCTTGAGCCGCTTGACCATGCGACCTTCACCAACACGGAGCAGCTTCGAAAGCGACAACGACGGCACGGGCTTAAACGTCCTCAATCCTCGGCGGGCAGGTGGTGTACATGGTGGAGCCGGTCGGGAGAGTTCTCTCCCAACCGGCTCCATGGTAGGCGTTAACTCAATTGACCGGGGTCAGGCCAGTCGGATCAGGCCATAGTCGAACGCGTGTCGCCGGTAGACGACAGAGGGCCGATCCGATTCCTTGTCGTGGAACAGGAAGAAGTCGTGGCCGACCAGTTCCATCTCGTACAGGGCGTCATCGACGCTCATCGGTGCTGCGGTGTGCACCTTGGTCCGCACGACCTGACCTGGGCCGTCGGGCGGCGCGGTCTCGGATTCGAGTGACAGGTCGGGCGAAATCGCCAGGGAATCGTCCTCGGCGAGCGCCGCGGTCGCCTCGGCCACCGAGACCGGTGTCTTGTCGCCGTAGTGGACGCGGCGCCGATCCTTGGTGCGGCGCAGTCTGCTCTCCAGCTTGGTGGTCACGCCCTCGAATGCCGCGTAGAAACTGTCGGCGGTGGCCTCAGCCCTGGCGACGGGGCCCTTGCCCCTGGCGGTGATCTCGACGCGCTGGCAGCTCTTGGCCTGCCGTCGATTGCGCTCGTGATAGAGCTCCACATCGAAGAGGTAGATCGTGGGATCGAAGCGCTCGAGCCGAGCCAGCTTCTCTGAGACATACACACGGAAGTGGTCGGGGACCTCGACATTGCGGCCCTTCACCACAATGTCGGCGCGCGGGCCGTCAGGCTGCCCGGCCGAGTCCGTCTCTTCTTCGAAAAAAACCGAGGCTTTTGAAGGGTTCGTCACGGTACCTCCAGGTTACGGCCGTGTCACCGCGGTGACAGTCGGCGGGTGATCTGCGCCGGGAGGGGACCGCCCGGCGCCAGGTTTGGGGTATCACCTCCCGCCCGTGTCGTCGGTTGTGTTGGCGACGCTAGTCCGAGTTGGACGCGAGTGCCAGCGTTCTCCCCGATTGATTCATGCGGCGCCGATCACAAGCACGGCATCGACCCTGACACCGCTCCCGGCGAGCACCCGCACGGACTCCGCGGCCGTCGCCCCGGTCGTCAGAACGTCGTCGACGAGCACCACGCAAGCAGACCGGCCGGTTCGCGCACCGGGGGCCACCACGATCCGACCCGACAGGTTCTCGACGCGCGCCCGCGCCGAGAGTCCGACCGAATCCCGAACTCCCCGAGCAAGTTTCAGAATCGGCAACACCGCAACCGGTTCGGGCGACAGCGCCGACACCGCCGCGAGCGCCGCCCGGGTCACCGGGTCTCCCCCACGCACCCGCGCCGCCCTCGCCCGGGTCGGCGCCGGCACCAAGGCCAATCCGGCGAGTTCCGGCGGGTCGATCTCGCCGAGTTCTCGAAGCCGCCCAAGAGCACCGGCCAGCGCCTGCCCCAGCGGCCTCGCCAGGTCCCGGCGTCCGCGCTCCTTGGCGGCGATCACCGCGCTCCGTCGCGGACCCGTGTACCGCCCCAGCGCCCAGGCCGGAACCCCCGGATCGAGCCGGGGAGCGAGCCGCACCGGATCGCCCGACAGCTCCGCCCGGCAGCGGTCACACCAATCGGTGCCGACCGCCCCGCAGCCGCCGCACTCGCGGGGCAGGATCAGGTCGACGAGCGCGCGCATGCACCGCAGTGTGCACCCGCGCTACGACAGTCAGCCGGGCAGCACGGGGGTGGCCTTGACACCGGTCAGTCCGGGCACCTCACGCCAGTACCGATCGGACGCCGGGTCGTTGTTGTTGAGCTGGAACACCCCGCGCGCGTCTCCGACGAACACCGTCGTCGGGGAGGCGTCGACGGAGTCCACCGGCGACGTCAGGTTCCGGCTCGGCAGCGCGTCCATCCGGGAGCCGTCCTGCGACACCATGACCACCGGGATCTCGGACGCCGCCCGGACCACCACCACGGAGTCGGCACCACTCCAGTCCAGAGCCACCGCCGGGCTGCCGAGACCGACCGCGGCCGGCCGTGGATTCGTGAGCTGATACTGGCCGTCCGGACGACGCTCTGCGGTCGCCACGTACACCTTGCCGTCGACGATGATCGCCGCCCGCACCCCGTCTCGGGACAGCCGCAGTTCGGTGATGGACCCGCCCAGCCCGGCGATCGCGGCCGAGTCGACGGGCTGAACGGACATCTGGCCTGCCGGGTCCCGCTCGGCGCGCACCACCCGGGAACCGTCCACCACCGCCCAGATGGACCCGTTGTCGGGCGACCAGGTGGGCCTGGTGATGGACCCGCCCTGGAGCAGCGGCACCGCGTCACCGTCGATCGGTCCCGCCATCAGCGTCCGGACCGTCCCGGACGCCCGTCCCGCCGCCGACACGCCCGCAGCCCATCTGCCGTCCCGGGACAACGCGATCGACTCGAGGCTCGTCGCCGAGCCGAAGTAGCCGGGCCTCGGCGACACGCCGGTATCGGTCACGCTGACCAACGCCCCGTCCCGCAGCGCGTTCAGCCCGACGACCCCGCTCACCGAGGCGGTCGGGTTGGTCGAGGCGACGTCGGCGGTGCTCCATCCCTGCGGGAACCGCTCGTCGAGCGGCTTGCCGTCCGCGAGCAGCACATACGGCCCGGAGATCTCGGCCGTGGCGAGGGTCCACACGACCTGCGCCGCCAGCAGCTCGCGCTGGTGCTGGTCGAGTCCCTGCGCGCCCTGGAAGTCGATGCGGACGCCGCCGAACCCGATGCCGACGCCCTCGGTGCGGCCGTCGGCCTTGGTGACCGGCCCGCGCCGCGACAGGCCTGCCAGCTCGTTCTCGACCGCGTTCGCCAGCACCGCCTTGGGGCCCGCGATCAGCAGGTCCACCAGCCGCTCCGGGAGGTTCTCCTGGCGCGCCGAGATCCAGCGCAGGTCGGGAACCACCATGTTCTCGCCGGGAGCGACGAAGTACAGGGCGTTGCGCTGATAGGTCTTGAGAAACTGCGGCCGGTCCATGATCACGCCGGGCGGGAGTTCGTCGATCCGCCACTGACCGTCGGTTCGGTGCAGGTGGACCTTGGCCTCGAAACTCCCCTCGGTCGCCTGATAGGAGCCGCCGGGTTCGAGCTGACCGACCTTGTTCGCGCGGATGGTGAAGGTGGCCGTGTCGCCATTGCGCTGTTCCTCGAGCACGTCCACCTTGTCGACGATGGTCGTGCTCGCGGCGTCGTCCCAGCGCTCCGCCGCAGCCGGGGTCAGGAACTGGCGTGCCGCGGCATGCCGGTTCAGCGGGTCCGTGCTGGCCGCGAAGAAGTCCCGCAGCAGCAGGTTCGGCTCGCGGCCGGGCAGCGGCACCGGCACCTCCCCGGTGACAGGGCTGGGCGCGATGGTGCCGATCGCCTGCGGGGTGGACGAGTCGGGGAGGCTGGCGCAGCCGGCAAGCAGGAAAACCGACGCCAGCGCCGCGGCGATTCGTACCCTCATGGCCGCTCCCTGAGCATCGGCACGCTGCTCGCCTCATCCGGGTCGAGCGACTCGCTCCGCGTCTCGAGCCCGTCGTTGGATCGGGCGGTCCCCGGAATCGGCTGACCCTGAGCGTGTTTGCGGGTCGACGGCTTCAGCGGCAGCGGACTGCTGGTGATCTTGTGGCCGCGCACCAGGGGCAGCGTCAACCGGAAGCATGCGCCCTCCCCCGGCTCGCCCCACGCCTCGAGTCGGCCGTCGTGCAGCCGCGCGTCCTCGAGGCTGATGGCCAGGCCGAGCCCGGTTCCCCCGGAGCGGCGCACCCGGGATGGGTCCGACCGCCAGAACCTGTTGAACACCAGCTTCTCCTCGCCTGGGCGAAGTCCGATCCCCTGATCCCGCACGATGAACGCCGCCGCGTCGGCATCCGCGCGCAGCCGCAGCAACACCGGCTTGCCCTCCCCGTGGTCGATCGCGTTGGCGAGCAGGTTCCGCAGGATGCGCTCGACCCGGCGCGGATCTACGGACGCGATCACCGGCTCGTCCGGCAGATCGAGGATCAGCTCGGTCGAGGACTCACGGGCGAGATGACGGATCGTCGACACCGCGGCCCGCGCGCTCATCCGCAGGTCGAGTTGTTCGTTGGACAGCTCGGCGACGCCCGCGTCGTGGCGGCTGATCTCCAGCAGGTCGTTCAGCAGCGACTCGAACCGGTCCAGCTCGGCGACGAGCAGCTGGGAGGAACGCCGCATCGCCGGATCCAGGTCCGCACTGCCGTCGTGGATCAACTCGGCGGCCATCCGCACGGTGGTCAGCGGGGTCCGCAGCTCGTGGCTCACATCCGAGGTGAACCGCTTCTGCAGGTTGCCGAACTCCTCGAGCTGAGTGATCTGTTTGGACAGGCTCTCCGCCATGTCGTTGAAGGAGACGGCCAACCTGGCCATGTCGTCCTCGCCGCGGACCGGCATCCGTTCCTTGAGCCTGCCGTCCGCGAAGCGCTCCGCGATCCGCGAAGCCGACCGGATCGGGAGCACCACCTGACGCGCGACCAACATCGAGATCGCGGCCAGCAACACCAACAGCACCGCGCCGCCGATGAGCATCGTGCCGCGCATCAGCGACAGGCTCTTCTCCTCGGCCGCCAGCGGGAACACCAGGTACAGCTGCAGGCCGGCAACGTCGGACGCCACCGGGCTGCCGACGATCAGCGCCGGACCGGAGTAGCCCTCCGGATCCGAGACCGTCGCGAACTGGTAGCTGACCTGATCCTTCCTGACGAACTCTCGGAGGTTGTCCGGGATCTGCCCGATCGGGCCGCTCGACTCGGTTTGATGTGGCGGCACAGCCGGTGCCACCAGGACGGGAGTGAAGGTGCCCGCGGCGCCCGAGGCCGCGCCCGCATCACTCTCCCGATTCGTCAGCGCCGCGCGCGCCCCGTCGAGCTGGGTCTCGAGCGAGGTGCCGTCGTCGGCTCCCGCCAACTCGTTCTGCACGGTGCTTCGCGCACGGTCCATCTCCTCGGTGGCGGCGGTGATCTTCGCCTCGAGCAGCCGATCGGTGATCTGGCTGGTCAGCACCACGCCGAGAATGGTGATGACCACCAGCGACAGCGTCAGGGTCGAGACCACGACCCGGAGCTGCAGGGAACGCCGCCACAGATGCCCGAGCAATTGACTCAGGTCCTTGCAACGACGCAGCAGCGGCGTGAACGTTCCGTTGATACGCCGCCGCGTACGAGAGAATCGGATCACGGCGGTCCGGCCTTGTAGCCGACCCCCCTGACCGTGAGCACCACTTCGGGATTCTCAGGATCGGTTTCGACCTTGGCGCGCAGCCGCTGGACGTGGACGTTGACCAGGCGGGTGTCGGCGGCGTGGCGATATCCCCACACCTGCTCGAGCAGGACCTCGCGGGTGAAGACCTGGCGGGGCTTGCGGGCCAGGGCGACGAGGAGGTCGAACTCGAGGGGCGTGAGGGCGATGAGCTGGCCCTCACGGGTGACCTTGTGGGCGGGCACGTCGATGACGATGTCCGCGATGCTGAGCAGCTCGGCCGGCTCGTCCTCGGTGCGCCGTAGCCGGGCCCGCACGCGGGCGACGAGCTCCTTCGGCTTGAAGGGCTTCATGATGTAGTCGTCGGCACCCGACTCGAGCCCGAGCACCACATCGACGGTGTCCGTCTTGGCGGTCAGCATCACGATCGGGACCCCGGAATCGGCACGCAGCACCCGGCACACGTCGATGCCGTTCATCCCCGGCAGCATCAGGTCCAGGAGCACCAGGTCGGGTCGGATCTCTCGGACCGCGGTCAGCGCCTGCGTGCCGTCCCCGACGACGAAGGGCTCGAAGCCCTCCCCACGGAGCACGATGGTGAGCATCTCGGCCAGAGCCGTGTCGTCATCGACAACCAGAATGCGTGGCTTCATATCCCTATCGTGTCATCTCGGGACGCCGGAACCCGTCGTTGCGTGGGGTCCGGCGCAGTGTGTCGTCATATCCACTGTGCCAGATCCGCGGCGAGTGCCGCCGGATCGACGTTCGGGTCGATCAGCTTCCAGCTCGAGACCCACTCCCGCTTCGCCAGTCCCCGGTACACCGCACCGGTCCTGGTCTGCAGGTCCGAGTCCCGCTCATAGGCGTCGAGTTCGCGGGTCGAGTCGGAGGCCTCCCTGGCCAGCGCCCGCGCCCGCGCCAGTTCGACCGGCACGTCGAGCAGCATCTGCAGCGCCGGCCGCGGCAGGCCGAGGCGATCGAACTCCAGCTCGCGCACCCAACGGACGAACTCGCCGTCCGGCCCCTGCCGCAGGCGGGCCGCACCGTAGGCCGCGTTGGAGGCCACGTACCTGTCGAGCAGCACGATGTCGTGTCGCTCAAGCAGGTCCGTCAGTTCCGCCACCGCGCCGCCTCGGTCGAGTGCGAAGAGCACGGCCATCGCGTTGACCGACTCGGCCAGGTCACCGTGGGCGCCCTTCAGCGCCTCGGCGGCGAGATCCGCGTGGATCGAGACGCCGTAGCGGGGAAAGGTGTCCACAGCGACGCGGACGCCGGCCGACGTGAGCTCGGAGACGAGCTTGTCGACCAGCGTCCGCTTGCCCGCGCCATCGAGACCCTCCAGCGCGATCAGTGTTCCCACTGCGGTGTTGCTCAGTACCGGTAGTGCTCGGGCTTGTACGGGCCCTCGACGTCCACGCCGATGTACTCGGCCTGGTCCTTGGAGAGCTTGGTCAGGGAGCCGCCGAGCGCCTCGACGTGGATCTTCGCGACCTTCTCGTCCAGGTGCTTGGGCAGGCGGTAGACCTCGTTGTCGTACTCGTCCGGCTTCGTCCACAGCTCGATCTGGGCGATGACCTGGTTGGAGAAGCTGTTGCTCATCACGAACGAGGGGTGGCCGGTGGCGTTGCCCAGGTTCAGCAGGCGTCCCTCGGACAGCACGATGATCGAGTGGCCGTCCGCGAACGTGAACTCGTCGACCTGCGGCTTGATGTTGATGCGGGTGACGTCGGCCGCCCGCTCCAGACCTGCCATGTCGATCTCGTTGTCGAAGTGACCGATGTTGCCCAGGATCGCCTGGTGCTTCATCTGCTTCATGTGCTCGAAGGTGATGATGTCCTTGTTACCGGTCGAGGTGATGACGATGTCGGCCCAGCCGATCGCCTCCTCCACCGTCTTGACCTCGAAGCCGTCCATCAGCGCCTGCAGGGCGTTGATGGGGTCGATCTCGGTGACCGCGACCCGCGCGCCCTGGCCGCGCAGCGCCTCGGCGCAGCCCTTGCCGACGTCGCCGTAGCCACAGACCAGCGCCGCCTTGCCGCCGATCAGCACGTCGGTGCCGCGGTTGATGCCGTCGAGCAGCGAGTGCCGGGTGCCGTACTTGTTGTCGAACTTGCTCTTGGTGACCGAGTCGTTGACGTTGATGGCCGGGAACGTGAGCTCACCGGCCGCGGCCACCTGGTACAGGCGCAGCACGCCGGTGGTGGTCTCCTCGGTGACGCCCTTGACGGACTCCGCGATGGTCGTCCACTTGGACTTGTCCGCCTCGAGCGACTGACGCAGCAGCGCGAGGAACACCTTGTACTCGTCCGAGTCGTGCTCGTCGTCGGTGGGCGGCACGACGCCCGCCTTCTCGAACTGCGCGCCCTTGAGCACCAGCATGGTGGCGTCGCCGCCGTCGTCGAGGATCATGTTCGCGGGCTCGCCCGGCCAGGTGAGCATCTGCTCGGCGGCCCACCAGTACTCATCCAGCGTCTCGCCCTTCCAGGCGAACACGGGGATGCCCTTGGGCTCCTCCGGGGTGCCGTGCGGGCCGACGACGATCGCGGCCGCGGCGTGATCCTGGGTGGAGAAGATGTTGCACGAGGCCCAGCGGACCTCGGCGCCGAGCGCGGCCAGCGTCTCGATCAGCACGGCGGTCTGGATCGTCATGTGCAATGACCCGGAGATGCGGGCACCCTTGAGCGGCAGGACCTCGGCGTACTCACGACGAAGGGCCATCAGGCCCGGCATCTCGTGCTCGGCGAGACGGATCTCCTTGCGGCCGAACTCGGCGAGCGAAAGGTCCGCCACCTTGTAGTCGATTCCGTTGCGGGTATCCGCCTCGAGCTTGTTCTCAGACACTGAGGTCGTCATCTGCCTCTCCTGGTTGCCGATATCTCGGGTAAGGCTATCGGGTTTCCTCCTGGGGCGGGCGCGCGAGTTACGCCTCGGCGGCGCCGACGATCGCCTCGATGAAGGGCACGAAGATCCGGGCCAGGTCCTCGGCGACGTTGCGATCGGAATCCGGCGGCATCGAGATGTAGCTGATCGCCAACCTGACGATCCCCCGACTGAGGACTCCGGCATCGGCAGGCGAAGCCTGAATCCAGCTGCGCTCCAATGTTTCCGCGAGCCTTGCCGAGGCGTGGTCGAGCAGCGGGGCACTGTCGGTGGTGATCAGCCGCAGCAGGTCCGGCTTGGCTTCCCCGGTGAGCAGCGACTGGACCAGCGGATCGGAGGCACTCTGCTGGAAGAACGTGGTGAACGCCTCGACCAGCCCCACGTGCGGCAGACCCACGTTGCCGTAGATGGAGTCCTCGATGGCCCCGACGAAGCGGTCCGCCAACTGCAATGCGTACGCCTGCGCGAGACCCTGCCTGGACTTGAACTCGTTGTAGACGGTCTGCCTGCTGACCCCGGCTTCGGCCGCGATGTCGGTCATGGTCACCTCGGACCAGTCCTTGACCGACAGCAGATCCCGCATCGCGCCGAGAACCGAATCCCGCAGCAGTGTGCGGGTCGCCTGTTGGAACGGGATTCGGTTCGTCGGTGCCATGGTGGCGAGAGTGGCAGCATGCATCCGGGCCGTCAAACAGGAACCCGCTGACTCAACGCCGTGAGGTCCTGGCTCTCATCCGCCAGGAGCGCCGGATCGATCGTCGGGTGCTCGCCGATCAGGACTCGCGCGGCGCGGAGGTCCTTGGGCCTGCCGAGGGTCACCGCGCCGACCAGGCGGCCGTCCCGCCGCGCGAGCAGGGTGAAATCACGCCCGGCGATGCTGCCCCGAACGACGGTGTCGTCGTCGGCCTGCGGCCACCCCGCGATCTGGAGATTGAGCCCGTACTGCGAGGACCAGCACCAGGGCACCTCGCGGGCCGGAGCGGGCTCCGCGCCCGCCAGGCCCGCGAGCATTGCCCGCGCGGCCCCGGCGCCCTGGGTCTGCGCGGAGTTCCAGTGCTCGGTTCGATGCCTGCCGCCCAGCACGAGATTCGGGCAGTTGGCCACGTCCCCCGCCGCATACACACCGGGCTCGGAGGTGGCGTGGCGCTCGTCCACCACGATTCCGTCCGCGGTGGCGAGCCCGGCCCGCTCCGCGAGGAGCGTGTTCGGCACCATTCCGACCGCGAGCAGCGCCGCGCCCGCGGACCACACCGTCCCGTCGTCGGCGGTGGCACGCACCCCGCCCGCGCCGTCCGAGGCGAGCTCGGCGAGCCGCACCGAGGTGTGCAGCGCCACGCCGTTTTCGCGGTGGATCTGCTCGTACAGCGCGCCGACCTGCGGCGGGAGTACCCGGTGCAGCGGCGCGGGCGCCGCTTCGAGCATCGTCACCTCGGCACCGAGGCCCCTGGCGGTGGCGGCGACCTCGGAACCGATCAGGCCCGCCCCGATCACCAGGATCGAATTGGTCCGGTCGATGGCGGCACGCAGCGGTGCCACGTCGTGCATCGACCGCAGCGCCAGCACCGCGTCACCGGCCGAGTGCTCGATGCCGCGCGCCCGGCCGCCGGTCGCGAGGAGCAGGGCGTCGTACGGCAGCTCCTCGCCGGTGTCGAGCCGGACCGATCGGCCGGCCAGGTCGATCGAGATGACGGCCACCGACGTGCGGAACTCGATCGCTCGCTCGGTCCAGTAGTCGGCCGCGCGGAGCCGGGCCTTCTCCGCGGGCATCGTCCCGAGCAGCAAGTCCTTCGAGAGGGCGGGCCGGCGGTACGGATGCGCGGGATCGTCGCCGATCACGGTCACCGCTCCCGAGAAGCCCTCCGCCCGTAGCGTTTCGGCAGCGGTGATCCCGGCTACCCCGGTGCCCACGATCACGATGGAGCTCACGAGCGGGCAACCTCGACCATCTCGAAATCGGCCTTGGCCGCGCCACAGTCGGGACAGCTCCAGTCATCGGGAATGTCGTCCCAGCGGGTGCCGGGCGCGATGCCGTCCTCGGGCCACCCCAGTTCCTCGTCGTACTCGAAACCACACTGGACACAGCGGTAGAGCTTCATCATTCAGTCCTCTCGAAATCGATCTTCTCCCGCACTCCGCAGTCCGGGCAGCACCAGTCGTCGGGAACCGAATCCCATGGGGTGTTTGCCGGGAATCCTTCTCGCGGGGCACCTTTCAGTTCGTCGTAGCGGTAGTCGCACACCGGGCACTGATAGGCAGCCATGATCACGCCGCCCCGTAGCGGGCGAGGATCCGCTCACGCTTGGCCGGCTGGACGTTCACCCGGGTGATGTCGCCGTCGTAGTGGTCGAGGACACGCTTGTCCATCACCTTGCGCCAAACCGGCGGGAAGTACGCGAGGGAGATCATGCTGGCGTAGCCGCTCGGCAGGTTAGGGGCGCCGTCCATGCTGCGCAGCGTCTGGTAGCGCCGCGTCGGATTGGCGTGATGGTCGCTGTGCCGCTGCAGGTGGTACAGGAAGATGTTGGTGCAGATGTGATCCGAGTTCCAACTGTGCACCGGGGCGCAGCGCTCGTAGCGGCCACTGGCGGTCTTCTGACGAAGCAGTCCGTAGTGCTCGAGGTAGTTCACGGTCTCGAGCAGCGAGAATCCGTAGACGGCCTGCAGTAGCAGGAAGGGCAGCACCTCCCAGCCGAACCCGGCGACGAGCGCGACGTACAGGACGGCGGACATCAGCCAGGCGTTGAGCACGTCGTTGTGGATGCTCCACGCGCTCTTGCCGAGGCGCTCCATGCGGGCCTTCTCCAGCTCCCACGACGACTTCAGGCTGCCCCAGACGCTGCGCGGCAGGAAGGACCAGAAGGTCTCGCCGAATCGGGCACTGGCCGGGTCCTCCGGGGTGGACACGCGAACGTGGTGGCCGCGGTTGTGCTCGATGTAGAAGTGCCCGTAGAAGGTCTGGGCCAGGGTGATCTTGGACAGCCAGCGCTCGAGCTCGTCCTTCTTGTGACCGAGTTCGTGGGCGGTGTTGATGCCGATGCCTCCCATCACCCCGATGCTGAGCGCGAGTCCGATCTTGGAGGCGAGCCCCAGGCCGCCCTCGATACCCAGCCAGGCGAGGTTGTCCGCGGTCCACAGGTAGCAGGCGAACACCAGGCTCGCGAGCTGGAACGGGATGTAGACGTACGTGCAGTACCGGTAGTACTTGTCGTTCTCGAGCCGCTCCATCACCTCTTCCGGCGGGTTCTGGCCGTCCGGCCCGAAGAAGATGTCGAGCACCGGCAGCAGCCCGTAGACGAGGATCGGCCCGATCCACCACCACACCGGCGAGACCGCGGACCAGCCCAGCTCGTTGAATCCCCAGACCAGTCCGGCCGCGAGGAAGACGGCGGTCGGCGGGATCAGCCCCAGCAACCACAGATGCCGCTTCTTGTCTCGCCACTGCTCGGCGGGTGCCTGCGCCCCCGGATCGACCTGCATTGCCACGACTGCCTCCTCTGGGAACGGGGCCCGGCGCTGTGAGGTGGGCCACGTAGAAATAGACGATATGCCACCTTCCGTCTGCTGTCTATACAAATCGAATGATTTGTACACGCGAGGGAATCCGACCGATGAACGCAGAACACCCCGCCGGGATCCGGCGGGGTGTTCGCAGCACAACGGTTCGGCCTGGTCGGCCAGGGGTCAGAGCCCGACCCCGCCTGGCCCCTCCGGACCACCGAGGTGACCGAGTGCCTCGGCCTCCACCCCCGGCTGGGGCCTGCCACGTAGGCCCACCATCGAATGCCGGTACCCGTAGAGGAAATAGACGACGATGCCGATCGCCATCCAGACGACGAAACGGATCCAGGTCTCCACCGACAGGTTGAGCATCAGCCACAGGCAGGCCAGCACCGCGAGGATCGGCACCAGCGGGACCAGCGGGACCCGGAAGCCGCGCGGCAGGTCCGGCCGGGTACGACGCAGGACGATCACGCCGAGGCACACCAGCACGAACGCGAACAGGGTGCCGATGTTGACCATCTCCTCGAGGGTCCCCATCGGGAAGAAGCCGGCGAGCAGCGCGGAGACGACACCGACGATGACGGTGATCCGCACCGGGGTCCCGTTGCGCCCGGTGTGCGCCAGTTGGCGCGGCATCAGCCCGTCCCGCGACATCGCGAACAGCACCCGGGTCTGGCCCAGCAGCATCACCATCACCACGGTGGTCAGGCCGGCCAGGGCACCCAGGTTGATCACCCACTGCGCCCAGGTGATGCCGTGGTACTCGAACGCCGTCGCCAGCGTCGAGTTCTCGCCCGCGAGGTCGGTGTACTTGACCATGCCGGTGAGCACCAGCGTCACCGCGACGTACAGGACGGTCACGATCAGGAGGGAGGCGATGATGCCTCTCGGCAGCGCCTTCTGCGGGTTCTTGGTCTCCTCCGCCGTGGTGGCCACGACGTCGAATCCGATGAACGCGAAGAACACCAGGCTGGCGGCGGCAAGCAGGCCGTACCAGCCGTAGGTGCTGCCACCCGCGCCCGTGAGGTAGGAGAACAGCGACTGGTGGATGCCCTCGCCGGTACTGCCCGGCTGCGACGGCGGGATGTACGGCGAATAGTTGTCCTTGTTGATGTAGAAGGCACCGACGACGATCACCAGCAGCACCACGCCGACCTTGATGCCGGTGATCACTGCGGACACCCGCGATGACAGCTTGGTGCCGGTCACGAGGATGACGGTCAGGGCCGCGATCAGCAGGATCGAACCCCAGTCCATGTCCACCGGCCCCATCGAGATCACCGTCGACCCTTCGGCGCCGATCACATTGCCTAGGTACAGCGACCACCCCTTGGCCACCACCGAGGCGGCAAGGGCGAATTCCAGGATGAGGTCCCAGCCGATGATCCAGGCGACGAACTCGCCGAACGTGGCGTAGGAGAAGGTGTACGCGCTGCCGGCGACCGGGACGGTCGAGGCGAACTCCGCGTAACACAGCGCGGCCAGTCCACACGCGATGGCGGCGAGCACGAACGCCAGCGAGACCGAAGGCCCGGCAACATTGCCCGCGGTGCGCGCGGTCAGCGTGAAGATGCCCGCACCGACGACCACCGCGACGCCGAAGACCGTCAGGTCCCAAGCCGTGAGATCCTTCCGGAGCTTGCTGTCCGGCTCGTCGGTGTCCGCGATCGACTGCTCGACCGACTTCGTTCTGAAAATCCCGGATCCCATCGCTACCTCCTCGTGAGGGAATGCGGCCAAGCCTATTGCGCCCGGCACCCCTCACACGAGGTTTCGCCGCGGTGGCGCGTCGGCTACGAGGCGGGTTCCCGGTACAGGTCAGGCTCGAGGTAGATGACCCGGGCCAACGGGACCGCGGCGCGCACCCGGGCCTCTGCCTCGTCGATCGCGGCCGCGACGGTCTCGATATCGGATCCGGGCGCGATCGCCACCTTCGCGGCGACGAGCATCTCCTCGGGACCGAGGTACTGGGTCTTGCAGTGGATGACCCGGTCGATCTGCTTGCCGTCGACCAGCGCGGCCAGGATCCGCTCCTCGTCGTCCTCCGTGGCACCCTCGCCGATCAGCAGGCTCTTCATCTCGATGATCAGGATGACCGCGATGATGCCGAGCAGGACACCGATGCAGAGCGTGCCGATGCCGTCGAAGACCGGGTTCCCGGTGAGCATCGACAGGCCGACACCACCGAGCGCGAGGACCAGGCCGACGAGCGCGCCGGTGTCCTCGAGCAGCACGACGGGCAGCTCAGGGCTGCGCGAGGTCCGGATGAAGTGCCACCAGCCGGCCTGCCCCTTGAGCGGACGGGATTCCTTGACGGCGGTGAGGAAGCTGAAGGTCTCCAGCCCGATCGCGATCACCAGGATGATCACGGCCACGATCGGGGACGTCAGGTCCTCCGGATGCTGGATCTTGTGGATGCCCTCGTAGATGGCGAACATCGAGCCGAGGGTGAACAGCACCAGGGCCACGACGAAGGAGTAGAAGTAACGGTTGCGGCCGTACCCGAACGGATGCAGCCTGGTGGCCGCCCGATTCGCCCTGGCCTGCCCGAACAGCAGCAGACCCTGGTTCGAGGTATCCGCGACCGAGTGCACCGACTCGGCGAGCATCGACGAGGAACCGGTGATGAGGAAGCCGACGAACTTCGCCACCGCGATACCGGCGTTCGCGAGCAATGCCGCGACGATCGCCTTCTTGCCACCATGAGCGGACACAGCAGTTCTCCTCTCCCCGATCGCATCTGCGACCCGGGCATCGATCAAACCTGACTAGGGGGTGTTCACCCGACAGCGGCGCTGAACACCTGCGCGGTCGAGGTCCGGGCGACGGCCACGAGCTCGGGATCCGAGGCCGCGATCCACGCCGCGCCGCCCTGCTCGAGATCCAGGGTCTTTCCGCCGCTCCGAAGTGTGACAGATCCGGAGGTGCACAACAGTATCCGCGGTCCGGCGAGTTCGAACTCCACCGAGGCGGGGTGCCGATCGCCGGATCGGTCCAGGTCCACCCGCGTCAGCGCGAACTCGGGGGCGGGCGTCTCGTAGACGACGGTGGCGGCACCGGGGACCGCGGACGGCGTCAGCACCGGCCCGGTGAGCGGCTCGAAGTCGAGCACCCGTAACAGTTCTGGCACGTCGACGTGCTTGGGGGTGAGCCCGCCACGCAACACGTTGTCCGAGTTCGCCATCACCTCGACAGCGAGCCCGTGCAGGTACGCGTGCAGGTTCCCGGCCGCGACGTAGAGGCCCTCGCCCGGCTGCAGGGTGATCCGGTTCAACAGCAACGAGGCCAGCACGCCCGCGTCGCCCGGGTAGGACTCGCCCAGACCGAGCACGGTCCGCAGCTCCGCGGTGTACGCGCGCGAGCCGGGCCCACCCGACAGGTACCGAACACAACCCTCGAGAATCTGTGGGAGCAGCGCTTCGAGCGCGGGCGGGGGCAGCGTGATCCAGGTGGTGAACAGCGCCCGCAAACCCGACGAATCGGGCTGTCCCGCAAGGAGAGCGATGTAGTGATCGAGCGCGGGCACCTCGAGTGCCATGAGCAACTCGATGGTCCGATGCGGATCCCGGAACCCGGCGAGCACCTCGAACCGGGTCAGCGCCACCACCAGTTCCGGCTTGTGACTGTCGTCGCGGTAGTTGCGTACCGGTGAGTCGAGCGGAATCCCGGCGGCCTCCTCGCGCTGGAAGCCCTCCTTGGCCTGAATCGCGCTCGGGTGGGCCTGCAGCGACAGCGGTTCCTCGGCGGCGAGCAGCTTGAGCAGGAACGGCAACCGGTCACCGAACTCGGCCCGCGCCCGGTCACCGAGCTGGCCGGCCGGGTCGGCGTCGACCGCCTCGAGCAGCGAGACCGGGTCCGCGCCGCCGAGCAGACGTGCCGGGTCGGCCGGATGGGCGCCGAGCCAGACCTCGGCCTCCGGATGGTTCGACGGCACGGGCCTGCCACACAGTTCGGCGATAGCGGTGCGCGAACCCCAGGCATAGGTGCGCAGCGCGCCTTCGAGCAACTGCACTAGCTACCGCCGATCAACTGCAGATAGGCCGCGGCCATCTCCAGGCGCACGGCCGTCACCGCCAGCTGCTCGATCTCGGTGCGCTCCCCAGCCATCTCCCGGCCCCCCTTGTCGATCTCTTCGTCGTCCTCCACGGCGAGCACCAGCTCGGCATCGCGCAGGACCGCGATCCTGCGCGATGCCGCGGCCTTGGTGGCCGCGCTGGACAGCACGAAGACCCGCACCGGATTGCTCGGTGGCGGACCGTCGAGTTCCTCGTCATGGAAGATCGGATCGTATCCAGCCGCGTCCGCGACGGATCCGCCGGACGCGAATCGTGTGGCCGAGGCCACCACATCGCTGAGGTCGGCCGCCGCGACCACCGCGCCCGCGGTGCGCATGAGCACCTCGGCTCCGTGCCGTGCGAGCGCGCCGGTTGCCGGGCCGTCTCCGGCGAGCACCACCCGGCGTCCACCCATGCGGACAGCCAGTGACTTCGCGGGATTGTGGAACACCTCGTTGGCCGGGTGCCCGCGCAGCGCCTCCGCGTCGACCGCGTCGGCGAGTTCGTGTAAGTCAGGCAGCAGGTTGTCGGTGCGCGACGGCCCGAGCACGGTCAGCACCGCGAGACCGGCGGACAGGTACCGCAGGAACCCGTGCTGATCGGCGACGCGAATGCGCGGCGGCAGCTGCATCGCCCGTCCGGCACCCGCTGCGCGGAGCGGCCCCTCGTCCGGCGCGGCGATCACTACCTCGGCGCCCCGGCGCAGAGCCGAATCGACCGCGGACAGCAACAGTGGATCCCCCGCGTCCTCGCCGGCGACGACCACGACATCGAGCGAGCCGACCCACGGCGGGACCGCGGGCAGGTGCAGGATCGGCACGCCGATCCGGGCGCCGAGCGCACCGGTGAGCACCGAGGCGGCCCGGCCTGCGCGGCCACCGCCCGTCACCAGGACGATGCTGCGCGGGCGGAGATCCCTGATCCGATCGAGGGCGCCCTCGTTGACCGACTCCGCGGTGGCCCGCACCTGCGCGCCACCGAGCGCGGCGGACCGCAGCGATCCCTCGGAATCGGCTGCGGTGACGCTTGCGGAGTCATCGAGGTCGAGAAGGTGTGACGGAGCCGTCATGGCGTCCTTCCTCTCTCGCTCTGCCCGGGGCAAGAATTCTACGGCTCTTCCCGTGTCCGCTAGGCGCGCACGACACCAAGTATCTCAGCCACCAGCGCTTCGACCTCTTCGACCGTCCGTGCTTCCACGTTCAGCCGCAGCAAGGGCTCGGTGTTCGAGGCGCGCAGATTGAACCACGCGCCCTGGCCGAGATTGACCGTGACACCGTCGAGGCGGTCGACGGACTTCGTGCGGCCCGAGAAGGCGGCGAGGACGGCGGCGGTCCGTTCGGCGGCGTCGGCGACCGTCGAGTTGATCTCGCCCGAGGCCTCGTAGCGCTCGTAGCTCTTCATCAGGTCGGATAGCGGTCGGTCCTGCTCGCCGAGCGCCGCGAGTACGTGCAGCGCGGCGAGCATGCCGGAGTCGGCGCCCCAGAAGTCGCGGAAGTAGTAGTGCGCCGAGTGCTCGCCGCCGAAGATCGCGCCAGTCTCCGCCATCTGCTGCTTGATGAAGGAGTGCCCGACCCTGGTCCGCACCGGAGTGCCGCCGAGCTCGGTCACCAACTCGGGCACCGCCCTGGAGGTGATGAGGTTGTGGATGATCGTGGCGCCGGGCTCCTTGGCGAGCTCCCGCTCCGCGACCAGTGCCGTCACCGCGGACGGGGACACCGGGTTGCCGAGCTCGTCGACGACGAAGCAACGGTCCGCGTCGCCGTCGAAGGCGAGGCCGATGTCCGCGCCGGTCTGCCGGATCCGCTCCTGCAGGTCGACCAGGTTCTTGGGGTCGAGCGGGTTGGCCTCGTGGTTCGGGAAGTTCCCGTCGAGCTCGAAGTACATCGGATCCACGCTCAGCGGCAGCGGTTCGAACACGGCCGGGACCGTGTGCCCGCCCATGCCGTTACCCGCGTCCACCGCGACCGACATCGGCTTCATCGACGACAGGTCGACGAGGCCTCGGACGAAGTCGGCGTACTCGGCGAGCACATCCTGCTCGCTGACCGAGCCCGCCTCACCGTCGTAGCCGGGCACGCCCTCGATGACCTCGGCCGAGATCGTCGCCAGCCCTGTGTCCTGTCCGACCGGCTTGGCGCCCGCACGGCACAGCTTGATCCCGTTGTACTTCGCGGGGTTGTGGCTCGCGGTGAACATGGCACCCGGACAATCGAGCAACCCCGACGCGAAGTACAGCTGATCGGTGGAGGCGAGGCCGATGAGGACGACGTCGAGCCCCTGGGCCGTCACTCCGTCGGCGAACGCGTTCGCGAGCTCCGGCGACGACTCCCGCATGTCGTAGCCGATGGCCACGCGGTCGGCGCCGGCGCGGACCAGGCGGGCAAACGCGCCACCGACATCACGCACGAAGTCGACATCGATCTGTTCGCCCACCACTCCGCGGACGTCGTATGCCTTGATGACGGCATGGACGGATTCGGCGGGACGTGCCACTGCGATAACTCCTGCGTTCGGGGACGGTCTTGATCGGTGCACCGCCAGCCTAGTGCCAGGTGCCGCGCGGGTCAGTTCGTGGGATCGGGCAGAACCCGCAGATGGCCGCGACGACCGGTGCGCGGGGCCGGGGCAGGCGCGTGTGCCGTTTCCACCGAACCCGACGCCACGGAATCGACGGATGCACGCTCGGGCATACCCGCCTCGCGGACGGCCTCGGCGAGTGCCGTGAGGTCGTCCTCGTCCGGGGTGGTGGTGGAGAAACCGCCCTCGTAGCGGACCAACTCCCAGCCCTTCGGCGCGGTGATCCGGGAAGCATGCGTCTCGCACAGATCCCAGGAATGGGGCTCGTCGACGGTGGCGAGCGGACCGACCACTGCCGTCGAGTCCGAATAGACATACGTCAGCGTCGCAACGGCGGGGTTCTTACACCCAGGCCGGCAGCATCGACGCAGTGCTCTCACGCTGATGAGGGTAGCTGGCAGACCCGCAGGCTCCTACTCGGACACACCGGAAGCCGATGGGTGTCGGTAGGATTGACCTTCATGCGCAGAGCCCGACACGGACGACCGTTGACCTCCCGATCGGCCGCTCGACGGGGACGCGGTATCCGCGGACCGGTGCTCCCGGCGAGTGTGCCCGCATGGCGCAGCCGGGCGGAGAAGTTCGACATGCTGGTCCTGGAGGCGTTCGCCCCGATCGACGCCCGCTGGCACGATCGGATCACCAAGCTCGACATCGCCGTCGACGAGGTGCCGAAGATCCGCGCGCTCGACCCCGATTCGGTCACCTGGCCGCCGGAGGTGGTGGCGGAGGGACCGGTGCCGCTCTCGCGACTGGTACCGGCAGGCGTTGACCGGCACGGCGCCGCCACGAGAGCGCGACTGGTCCTGTTCCGCCGGCCCCTCGAATTGCGCGCCAAGCGTCAGGAAGATCTCGTCGATCTGTTGAACGAGGTGTTGGTCCGGCAGGTCGCCACCTACCTCGGAGTCGACCCTGAAGTGATCGACCCGGAGCTCGGTGAAGACCCCGAGGACTGAAAAGTACTTGATCCGTAAAGGATCCGGCTCTAGACGATTCCGCGCTTGAGCCGACGACGCTCGCGCTCCGAGAGTCCCCCCCAGATTCCGAATCGCTCGTCATTGGAGAGCGCGTACTCGAGGCACTCGTCGCGAACCTCGCAACCGAGGCAGATTCGCTTTGCCTCGCGGGTCGAGCCACCCTTCTCGGGGAAGAATGCCTCGGGATCGGTCTGAGCGCACAGGGCGCGCTCCTGCCACTGATCTTCGATGTTCTCGAACATCTCATCAAATCCGGTGACCAGGCTCAGCTGAGGCCGTACCGGCTCCCTCTCCCCCAAAAGTTCGCCAACACCCTCCACTGCGTTCGCTGTGAAATCGGTCTGCGGTTCGTAATCAAGCGCGCTCAGAAGTCGTGATCCCTCGTACTGGTTGGGCATCGTTCCGCCTCCTCACCTTGGATTGCGCAGAAAATTCCGGTCACTTTCGTTCCCCGACAATGTCATCCACTCCGAACGAACGTTCGAATCAAGGTTCGCCACAACTGATCTCGGGTGGCGAAGGTTGAATGACATACCTGTGATTAGACACGGCACCGAGCGCTGGGGTCAAGCTGTTGGGCAATTCCCCTTACCACCACACACGGCGGAATCGCCTCGACGACGCATTCGTGCGCGTCACCAGCGTGTCGCACCGGCTGTCACCGATCGACCGGTGCAAGTCGGCTGCACCGGCGCAGGACGCCTAGGCTCTTGAGCTGTGAGAGTCACAGTATTGGTCGGCGGCGTCGGCGGAGCCCGTTTCCTGCAAGGTGTGCGGAGCCTGCTCGGAGAACCGGATGCCGCGGGCGCACACGAGATCACCGCGGTCGTGAATGTCGGAGACGACGTCTGGATGCACGGCCTGCGCATCTGCCCCGACCTGGACACCTGTATGTACACGCTCGGCGGCGGCATCGACCCCGAGCGGGGTTGGGGTCACGTCGGCGAAACCTGGAACGCGAAAGAGGAACTCGCGGCCTACGGCGCGAAGCCGGACTGGTTCGGTCTCGGCGACCGCGACATCGCCACACACCTCATCCGGACCCAGATGCTGCGCACCGGCTATCCACTGTCGGCGGTCACCGAGGCGCTGTGCAATCGCTGGCAACCCGGGGTGCAACTGCTCCCGGTGACCGACGACCGCAGCGAAACCCATGTGGTCATCACCGATCCGGCCGACAACGAGCAGCGGGCGATCCATTTCCAGGAATGGTGGGTCCGCCACCGCGCCCAGGTACCGACGCACAGCTTCGTGCACGTCGGTGCCGACAAGGCCACGCCTGCACCCGGGGTCATCGATGCGATCGAGAACGCGGACGCGGTGCTTCTTGCACCCTCCAACCCGGTGGTCAGCGTCGGCGCCATTCTCGCGGTGCCCGGGATCCGCGGCGCGCTGCGAACCGGCAAGGCAAAGGTCGTGGGCCTGTCGCCCGTCATCGACGGAAAGCCGTTGCGCGGCATGGCCGACGAATGCCTGGAGGTGATCGGCGTGGAGACCACCGCCGAGGCGATCGGCCGCTACTACGGCGCCCGCTCGGACACCGGGATCCTGGACGGCTGGCTCGTCCACGAGACCGACACCGCGCAGGTTCCCGGAGTCCAGGTCGAGGCGGTCCCGCTGCTGATGACCGACCCGGAGACGACGGCGGAGATGGCGCGGGCCGCGCTGCGCCTGGCCGGGATCACGGTGTGAACGGCGATCACGGAGCCGGCGGTTCCATCGAGATCCTCCCCGTGCCAGGACTTCCCGAGTTCCGGCCGGGCGATGACCTGGCCGCTGCGATCGCGGCTCAGGCGCCGTGGCTGGTGGACGGCGACGTACTGGTCGTCACGAGCAAGGTCGTCTCCAAGGTCGAGGGCCGAATCGTGGCCTCCCCCACCGATCCCGACGAACGCGATGCCGTTCGCCGACGCCTGGTGGATCAGGAAGCGGTCCGGGTCGTGGCCCGCAGGGGCCGCACCCTGATCACCGAGAACAGGCTGGGCATCATCCAGGCGGCGTCCGGCATCGACGGATCGAATGTGGACCCGGCGGAGCTGGCGCTACTGCCGGAAGACCCCGATGCGAGCGCTCGGCAGTTGCGTGAACGGTTGGCCGAACTACTGGGCGTGAGCGTCGCCGTGGTCATCACCGACACCATGGGACGGGCGTGGCGGGTCGGCCAGACGGACGCCGCGATCGGCGCATCGGGACTACCGGTGCTGCACGGCTACGCGGGATCGGTCGATGCGCAGGGCAACGAGCTCTACGTGACGGAGGTGGCGGTCGCGGACGAGCTCGCGGCGGCGGGCGATCTGGTAAAGGGCAAAGTCGGGAGCGTACCGATCGCCGTGGTCCGCGGGTTCGAGTTCGCGGACGACGGTTCGGTGGCGCGGGACCTGGTGCGGCCGGGCGAGGAAGACCTGTTCTGGCTCGGCTCCAACGAGGCAGTGGAGCGCGGCCGCCACGAAGCCCTGCTGCTGCGTCGCTCGGTGCGCGAGTTCTCCACCGAATCGATTGATCCGCAGTCCCTTCGGGATGCGATCGCGGAGGCCCTGACGGCCCCGGCACCGCACCACACCCGCCCGGTGCGGTTCGTGTGGATCCGCACGGCCGCGACCCGCAGGCGCCTGCTGAACGCGATGCGGGAGCAGTGGCGCTCGGATCTCACCGCGGACGGGCTGAGCCTGGAGAAGATCAACGCGCGGCTCGACCGCGGCAACATCCTGTTCGAGGCGCCGGAGCTGGTGATCCCCTTCTGCGTGCCCGAGGGCGCGCACCGCTACCCCGACGAGGCCAGGACCAGGTCCGAACAGACGATGTTCACCGTCGCCGCGGGCGCCGCCGTGCAGGGGCTGCTGGTGTCGTTGGCCACCAAGGGAATCGGTAGCTGCTGGATCGGTTCGACCATCTTCGCGGCGGACCTCGTCCGGGCCGAACTCGGCTTGCGCGCGGATTGGCAGGCCCTCGGCGCCATCGCCGTCGGGCATCCTCTCGAGCCCCTCGCGCCTCGCGTACCGAGCGAGCCCGGAGACCTGCTGGTGGAAATGTGAGTGCTCAGTCCCTGCACCGTTCGGCGCGCGAGGCGTTGCTGGGCTGGCAGACACCGAACGCTGCCGACGAGTCGTTGCGGCACACCATGCTCACGTTCCTCGACTCGGCGCCGCTGGGTTGCCTGCGCGAGCACGCCCCCGGCCACATCACCGCGTCGTCGCTGGTACTCAGCGAGGACCGGCGCCAGGTGCTGCTCACCCTGCATCCGCGGGTGGGCCGCTGGATCCAGCTCGGCGGGCACTGCGAGGCAGCCGACGAGACGGTCGTCGGCGCGGCACTGCGGGAGGCCACGGAGGAGTCCGGGATCGCGGGCCTGCGGATCGATCCGTTGCTGCTGTCGGCGCACACCCACCCCATCACCTGCTCGCTCGGGGTGCCCACCCGGCACCTGGACCTGAGATTCCTGGTGTGGGCCGAGGTGGGCGCCATGCCGGTGCGCAGTGACGAGTCGCAGGACCTGCGGTGGTGGCCGGTCGACGACCTGCCCGACGGCGCCGAGAAGGAGACGATCGACCACCTGGTCCGGCTGGCGAACGGGCGCTGAGCCCGTCCGCCGGCCGGCGGCGACGCTAGAGCAGCAGCGTCGCGGCGGTGGCGGCGACGACGTCGTCGACGCTGATGCCGGGCGCGGTCTCGACCAGGCGCAGGCCCTCGTCGGTGACGTCGAGGACGGCCATGTCGGTGATGATCCGCTGTACGCACGCCTTGCCGGTGAGCGGCAGGGCGCACTCGTCGAGGATCTTCGACTCGCCCTTCTTGGAGACGTGCTCCATCATCACGATGACGCGCTTGGCGCCGTGGACGAGGTCCATCGCGCCGCCCATGCCCTTGACCATGTGGCCGGGGATCATCCAGTTGGCGAGGTCACCCTTGGCACTGACCTGCATCGCGCCCAGCACCGCGACGTCCACCTGGCCGCCGCGGATCATGCCGAACGACTGCGACGAGTCGAAGTACGACGCACCCGGCAGGACGGTGACGGTCTCCTTGCCGGCATTGATCAGCTCGGGGTCGAGTTCGTCCTCGGTGGGGTACGGGCCCACACCCAGGATGCCGTTCTCCGAATGCAGGACCACCGTGATGTCCTCGGAGATGTAGTTCGGCACCAGCGTCGGCATACCGATGCCGAGGTTGACGTACTGCCCGTCGGAGAGTTCCTGCGCCACCCGCGCGGCCATCTGCTCGCGGGTCAGCTTCTGCACAATCGTCTGAGTCATGCTCGCACCGTTCGCTTCTCGATTCCGACAGTGACCTTGCCCACGTGCACGACGCGCTGCACGTGGATGCCAGGGGTGTGGATCTGGTCGGGATCCAGCTCGCCCGGCTCGACGAGGTGCTCGACCTGCGCGATGGTGATCCGGCCCGACGCGGCGGCCGGGGGGTTGAAGTTGCGGGCGCTGCGGCGGAAGACGAGGTTGCCGTGGCGGTCACCCTTCCACGCGTGGACGAGGGCGTAGTCGGCGACGATGCCCCGCTCCATGACGTACGTCTGCCCGTCGAACTCGCGGGTCTCCTTGGCCGGGCTCGCGACGGCGATGCCACCGTTGCCGTCGTAGCGGCGGGGCAGGCCTCCGTCCGCGACCTGGGTGCCGACGCCGGCCGGGGTGAAGAACGCGGGGATGCCGGCGCCGCCGGCGCGCAGCCGCTCGGCGAGGGTGCCCTGCGGCGTCAGCTCCACCTCGAGTTCACCGGAGAGGTACTGCCGGGCGAACTCCTTGTTGTCGCCCACGTACGAGCTGACGGTCCGGCGGATCCGGCCCTGCTCGAGCAGCACACCGAGGCCGAAGCCGTCGGTGCCGCAGTTGTTGCTCACCGTCTCGAGATCCGTCGCGCCCTGTTCCAGCAGCGCGTTGATGAGGATCTCCGGCACTCCTACCAGGCCGAACCCGCCGACCGCGATCGTCGCGCCGTCGGGCACGTCTGCGACGGCCTCGGCCGCCGTGGCAATGACTTTGTCCATCATGCGAGCCAGCATACGACGGTTCGTGCGTAATATGAACCCCCGTCCGCATTGCGAACAATTTGGGCACGGGCCGTTGATCGCGCCCGCGGAACGCACTACGGTTGTTCGCATAACGTAACTTCGTCCACATTCCGAACAGGGAAGGCCGAACAAGACTCGGTGCCCCTCACCCGGACCGTCCCCACACGAGGTCGTCACATGCTTCATCTGCCCCCGCAATACCGGCCGATCGGCGCCGACGTGAATGCGCCGCCGGACTTTGCCGACTACAAGACCACCGCGCTGCGCAGCCCCCGGCAGCCCCTCAAGCTGATCCCGCAGCGCCTCGGCGAGGTCACCGGACCCGTGTTCGGCGAGGACCGAGTCCAGCCCGGCGACGCCGACCTGACCATCGCCAACGGCGGCGAGGCCCAGGGGCAGCGCATCGTGGTGCACGGCCGGGTCCTCGACTCGGGCGGCAAGCCCGTCCCGAACACACTGCTCGAGGTGTGGCAGGCGAACGCAGGCGGCCGGTACCGGCACATCGGCGACAACTGGCCCGCGCCGCTCGACCCGCACTTCGACGGCATCGGCCGGTGTGTCACCGACGCCGACGGCCACTACACGTTCACGACGGTCAAGCCGGGCGCGTACCCGTGGCGCAACCACGACAACGCGTGGCGCCCGTCGCACATCCATTTCTCGCTGTTCGGCCAGGCGTTCACGCAGCGCCTGGTGACGCAGATGTACTTCCCGGACGACCCGCTGTTCTTCCAGGACCCGATCTACAACGCGGTCCCCGCCGCCGCCCGGCACCGCATGGTCAGCGTCTTCGACTACGACGCGACCGTGGCCGACTGGGCCCTTGGCTTCCGTTTCGACATCGTCCTGCGCGGACGCGACGCCACCCCGTTCGAGGACGACGAGGATCACGATGACTGACACTTCCCCCAAGAACTCCGGTGCACCGACCTACGAGGTCACCCCTGGCGACTTCACCACCGCCGAGTTCGGCGTCACCCCGTCGCAGACGGTGGGCCCGTACTGGCACATCGGCCTGCCGTGGGCGGACGGCCCCGACGCCGCCCCCGAGGGCACCCCGAACCGGATCACGCTGCGCGTCACCGTCATCGACGGCGCCCGCACGCCGGTCGCGGACGCGATGATCGAGACGTGGCAGGCCGACGCGGCGGGCCGATTCGCCCACGCCGACGACCCGCGCGGCGCGGCCGAGCCGACGCCCGCCGGGTTCCGCGGCTTCGGGCGGGCCGGGGCGGACGAGAGCGGTACCGCTGTGGTCCACACCGTCAAGCCGGGTCCACTGCCCGCCGAGAACGGCGCCGTCGAGGCCCCGCACGTCAACGTCGGTGTCTTCGCCCGCGGCATTCTCGAGCGCCTGTACACCCGGCTGTACTTCCCGGAGGACACCGATGCGCATGCCGTCGACCCGGTGTTGACGTCGCTGCCCGAGTCACAGCGGCCGAAGCTGATCGCGAACAAGACCGACGACGGCTACAGCCTCACGGTCTATGTTCAGGACAGCGATCCCGAGGGCGTCGAGACGCCGTTCTTCGAGCTGTGATCAGGAGCCTGGCGTGACACACACCCGCGGTGCACTGTTCGATCCTGTCTTCGGCGGCTCCGCTGTCGCCGAGGAGGTCTCGGATCACGCGTGGGTGGTCGCACTGCTCACGGTCGAGGCGGCCCTGTCACGGGCCGCCTCGACCGTGGACCTGGTGACGGTCGAGCACGCCTCGACCGTCACGGCCGTCGCGACCGGGCTCGCCGTGCCCGGCACACTCGACATCGCCGACCTCGGCCGCAGGTCCGCTGCCGGCGGCAACCCCGTCATCCCGTTGCTGAAGATCCTGCGGGCGGCCTGCGCCGACGAGGGGGTGCCCGCGTCGGCCGTTCACGTCGGCGCCACCAGCCAGGACGTGATGGACTCGGCGCTGATGCTGATCGCACGCAGGGCGGGTCACATCGTGCTCGCCGGAATGCGGGCGGCGGCGACCTCCGGTGCCGAACTCGCGCGAGCGCACCGCGCCACCCCGATGGTCGCGCGCACGCTCGGGCAGCAGGCCCTGCCCACCACCTTCGGCGCGCTCGCGGTGTCGTGGTTCACCGGCCTCGACGACGCGGCCGCCCAGCTCGAGCGGGCCCTGTCCGCGCTGCCCGTCCAGTTCGGTGGCGCGGCAGGCACTCTCGCCGCCGTCCACCCGCACGGCCTCGACATGGCCGACGCCCTCGCCGACGAACTCGGCCTGGCGCGGCAGGTGGCGCCGTGGCACACCACCCGCACTCCGGTCGCGGCCCTCGCGGCCGCGCTCGGCGTGGCCGCGGGCGCGGTCGCCAAGCCCGCCACCGACATCATCGCGATGGCCTCAACCGAGTTCGACGAGGTCGCCGAGGACGCGCCCGGCGGCTCGTCGGCCATGCCGCACAAACAGAATCCGGTGGCGGCCATCACCGCACGTGCCGCCGCCCGCCGGGCGCCCGGCCTGGTCTCGACCGTCCTGTCGTCGATGGACCACGAGTTCGCCCGGGCCGCGGGCGCGTGGCACGCCGAGTGGGAGACGGTCACCGACCTGCTCCGCCTGGCGGGCGGGGCGGCACACCAGTTGGCGTCGAGCCTCAGCGGACTGCACGTCCACGCCGACTCGATGGCCCGCAACCTCGACATCACCGGCGGGCTGATCCTTGCCGAGCGGGTCACCGGAGCCCTTTCCGCGCACACCGACTCGGCGCGCGAGATCGTCACCGCCGCGGCGGCATCCGGGATCCCGCTCGACCGTGCCCCCGAGATCACCGCGCACCTGTCCGCCGACGAACTGCGCGACCTGCTCGATCCCTCGAACTACCTCGGCCACGCCGTCGACCTCGTCGACCGTGCCCTCGCTTTCCGGCCCGCCCGAACCACCGGAGGACCCGCATGACCGTGGACCTGCACTACGAACGCCACGGCGACCCGACCGCGCCGCCGGTGCTGCTGCTCGGCTCGCTCGGCTCGGATCTGCACATGTGGGATCCACAGGTCCGTGCACTATCGAACCGCACACACGTGATCGCCGTCGACCACCGCGGCCACGGCGGCTCGCCGGCCCCCGCGGGCCCGTACACGATCGCCGACCTGGGCTGCGACGTCATCGCGCTGCTCGACACGCTCGGCCTCGACGCGGCGCACCTCGTGGGCCTGTCTCTCGGGGGGGCGGTCGGGCAGTGGCTTGCGGCGCACCACCCGCAGCGCGTGCAGACCCTGACCCTGCTGTGCACGGCCGCGCAGTTCGCGCCGGCCCAGCCATGGCTCGATCGCGCGGCCACCGTCCGCGCCGACGGCGTCGCGTCCATCGCGGAGTCCATCGTCGGCCGCTGGTTCACCCCCGAACTGGCGCAGCGTGATCCGGAACTGGTGGCCCGCCACGTCGCGATGGTCTCCGGCACCTCCGACGAGGGGTACGCCGCGTGCTGCGAGGCCCTCTCCCAGTGGGACGGCCGCACCGACCTGGCCCGCATCGCGGCGCCCACGCTGGTGATCGCGGCCGAGCAGGACGGCCCCACTCCGCCGTCCGCGCTGCGGACCGTCGCCGACGGCATCGCGGGGGCCCAGTTCCACGTGCTGTCCCCCGGCGCGCACCTGGCGAACGTCGAGCAGGCAGGCGCGGTGACCCGCCTGATCGAGGCCCACATCGCGGCGTCGACCCCGGTGGGTGTGGCCCGCCGCTCCGTCCACGACGTCGGAATGTCGGTGCGCCGTTCGGTTCTCGGCGATGCCCACGTGGACCGCGCGATCGGCTCCAGCACAGCGTTCACCGAGCCGTTCCAGGACTTCATCACCCGCACCGCATGGGGTGACATCTGGGCCCGCGAGGGTCTCGACCACTCCACCCGCCGGCTGCTGACCCTCGCGATCCTCACCGCCGTCGGCAACGAGCACGAGCTCGACCTGCACATCCGGGCCGCCCTCCGGGCGGGCATGGACCCCGAACAGCTCGTGGAAGTATTCCTCCATACCGCGGTGTACGCGGGTGTGCCGAACAGCAACCGTGCGTTCGCGCTCGGGAAGCAGGCTCTCGCCGACCTGGCGGGGGCCACCGAGGGGAGTACCTGACAGTGAGCAACTCGAGCGAGACGACTTCGACCGGGACCGAACCGATCGGGGCGTCGCCCGACTACGTGCAGTCGCTCGCGCGAGGACTGTCCGTCATCAAGGCGTTCGACGCCGACCATCCGCGGCGCACCCTGAGCGAGGTCGCCAAGCACACCGACCTGACGCGGGCGACCGCACGCCGGTTCCTGCTGACGCTCGCCGAACTCGGCTACATCCGCACCGACGGTTCGGTGTTCTGGCTGACTCCGCGAGTGCTCGAGCTCGGCTACAGCTTCCTGTCGAGCCTGTCGCTGCCCGAGATCGCCGGACCTCATCTCGAGGCGTTGTCCGAGCAGGTCCGCGAATCGACGTCGGTCTCGATCCTCGACCAGGACGACGTGGTGTACGTGGCCCGGGTCCCGGTCAGCCGCATCATGACCGTATCCATCAACATCGGTACCCGCTTTCCCGCCTTCGCCACCTCGATGGGCCGAGTCCTGCTCGCGGGGCTGAACAAGCCCGAACTCGACGAGTACCTCGCGCGGGTGACGCTGACACCCCTCACCGGCCGCACCATCGACACCCCGGACATGCTCCGCACCGAACTCGAGCAGGTACGCGCGGACGGCTACTGCGTGGTGGACCAGGAACTCGAGGAGGGCCTGCGCTCACTCGCCGCCCCCATTCGCGACCGCTCGGGCACAGTCGTTGCCTCCGTGAACATTTCGACGCAGGCGGCGCGGTACTCGATCGAGGACGTGTACAACACCCTCGTTCCCGCCGCCGTCGCCGCCGCGGAGGCCATCTCGGCCGATCTCGTCCGCACCCAGCATTGACCATCTCTGCAAGGAAGTAACCATGCCCGACGCAGTCATCTGCGAACCCCTCCGCACCCCCGTCGGCCGATTCGGCGGCGTGTTCCGCGACATCGCCCCCGAGGACCTCGCGGCCACCGTGATCACCGAACTCGTCACACGCACCGGCATCTCCGGAGCCGACATCGACGACGTGATCCTCGGCCAGGCCTCCCCCGGCGGCGAGGCACCCGCGATCGGCCGGATCGCGGCCCTCAATGCCGGTCTCGGCGTGGACGTTCCGGGCCTGCAGGTGGACCGCCGCTGCGGCTCCGGGCTGCAGGCGATCATCCAGGCCGTGATGCAGGTGCAGTCCGGCGGCAGCGACCTCGTCCTCGCGGGCGGTGTCGAGTCGATGAGCCAGGCCGAGTTCTACGCCACCGGAATGCGTTACGGCGTCCGCGGCGAGTCGCTGGCCCTCAACGACCGGCTGGCCCGGGCCCGCGTCACCGCCGGCGGACGGAACCACCCGGTGCCCGGCGGCATGATCGAGACCGCCGAGAACCTGCGCGCCGAGTTCTCCATCAGCCGCGCGGACCAGGACGCGCTCGCCGTGGCGTCCCACCAGCGGGCCGTCGCCGCGCAGCGCAGCGGCGTCTTCGCGCAGGAGATCGTCCCGGTCGCGGTGCCGCAGCGCAAGGGCGACGCCCTGATGGTCGACACCGACGAGCACCCGCGAGCCGACACCACCGTCGAGTCGCTCGCGAAGCTGCGCCCGATCCGCGGCAAGGTCGACCCCGACTCCACCGTCACCGCAGGCAACGCCAGCGGCCAGAACGACGGCGCCGCAATCGCGATCGTCACCACGCCGGAGAGGGCCAAGGCCCTCGGGCTGCGTCCGCTCGCCCGGCTCGCCAGCTGGGCGGTGGCCGGTGTGCCGCCGCGGACGATGGGCATCGGGCCGGTGCCGTCCACCGAGAAGGCGCTGAGCCGCCTGGGCCTGTCGCTGTCCGACATGGACGTCATCGAGCTCAACGAGGCGTTCGCCGCGCAGGCCCTCGCCGTCCTGCGCACGTGGGACCTCGAGGCCGACGACCCGCGCCTGAACCCCAACGGCTCGGGCATCTCCCTCGGCCACCCGGTCGGCGCGACCGGCGCCCGCATCCTCGCGACGTTGCTGCGCGAGATGGACCGTCGCGAGGCTCGCTACGGCCTCGAGACGATGTGCATCGGTGGCGGTCAGGGTTTGGCGGCGGTGTTCGAGCGGATCGCCTGACACCGAGCACAGACAGACGAAATGGCTGGTCCTCGTCCGGGACCGGCCATTTCGGTGCACCAAGAGCGAACCCGGCGACAGCGGATCAGGCATCCACAAGGGCCGACCGGGATTCCCGGTCGGCCCTTGTGCAGCCTGTGTCAGAGGCCCTGTGCAGAGATCGACTCCAACACAGGACGTCTCGCCGCCACGGTGTCACCCGAGGACTTTCCGGTCAGTCGGCGCCCGATCCACGGCCCGACGAAGTCCTTGGTCCAGATGTAGTTCACCCGACGCCGCTCGGCCTTGCTCAGCACCGGAGCCGGCCCCAGATCTGGCCCCTCGAGCTCGTGGCTGACACCGAGCGCATCGAGGGTCTCGACCGCCATCCGATGATGCCCGGCAGTCGACATGTGCAGGCGGTCCCAGTCCCACATCCGTTCGTCGTCGTAGCCGTCGAACCGCCAGAAATCGACAACCACCGCACCGTGCCGGTCCGCGACCTCGCGGACCAGTTCGTTGTAGATCGCGATGCGCCCGCGGATCTTGCCGAACACGGCCGACCACCCCGCGTCGTATGCCGTCCACAACGCCACCGTCGCCCCGCTCGCGGTGAGCTTGCCGATCGCCTCGTCGTAGCGGTCCACCATCGCGTCGATGTCCACCGACGGACGCATCAGGTCGTTCCCGCCGCCGTAGATCGTGACCAGATCCGGCCCAAGGGCGAGCGCCTGATCGACCTGGTCGTCGATGATCTGCCCCAGCAGCTTTCCGCGGACCGCGAGGTTGGCGTACCGGAAGTCCTCGCTCTTGCCCGCGAGCTGCTCGGCGACGCGATCCGCCCAGCCCCGCAGCCCGTTCGGCCGCGCCGGGTCGTGATCGCCGAGCCCCTCCGTGAACGAATCCCCGAGGGCGACGTAACGATTGAAGACAGGTTCCGGCGAATTCATCGCATAGATTTTGCCAGAATGGGCCAGGTCACACCTGCACGGGTTACACGTCGGTGGAGAACCGGACCCCGCCGTCGGGCAGGGCAACGCCCGGCCAGACCCGCGCACCGCGGAGCAGTTCGCAGCGGGCGCCGACGTCAGCGCCGTCGCCGATCACCGCATCGCGCACCAGCGCCCGGGGCCCGATCCGCGCGCCGAATCCGACGATCGACCGTTCCACCGTCGCGCCCGCTTCGATGACCGCGCCGTCGAAGACGACCGCACCGTCGAGCCGTGCGCCCGCGCCGATCTCGGCGCCGCGTCCGACCACCGTGCCGCCGATCAGCACCGCGCCGGGCGCGATGCCCGCGCCCGGGTGCACCAGCGACTCTCCCCGCGGGCCCTCGAGCGCGGGTGAGGGCGCGATGCCGCGCACCAGATCAGCGGACCCGCGGACGAAGTCCTCCGGCGTGCCCATGTCGCGCCAGTAGGCCGCGTCGACATGCCCGAAGACGCGTCGCCCCTCGGCCAACAGCCCGGGGAACACCTCACGCTCCACCGAGACCGGACGCCCGGCCGGGATCTTCTCGATGATCTCGCGCCTGAAGACGTAGCAACCGGCGTTGATCTGGTCGGTCGGCGGATCCTGGGTCTTCTCGAGGAAGTCCGTGACGCGGCCGTCGTCGTCGGTCGGCACGCATCCGAAGGCCCGCGGATCCCCCACCCGGACCAGGTGCATCGTCACGTCCGCCTCGGTGGTGCGGTGCGTATCCAGCACGGCCCGAAGGTCGGTGCCGCCGAGCACGTCGCCGTTGAAGACGATCACGTTGTCGGCCCTGAGCTTGGGCAGCACGTTCCTGATGCCGCCACCGGTGCCGAGCGGCTCGGTCTCGGTGACATAGTCGATCTCCAGACCCATCGACGACCCGTCGCCGAAGTAGTCCTCGAAGACCTCGGCCTTGAACGAGGTGCCGAGCACTACGTGTTTGATCCCGGCCGCGCCGATGCGCGCCAGCAGGTGCTGCAGGAAGGGCAGGCCCGCCGTCGGCAGCATGGGCTTCGGCGCGGAGAGCGTCAGCGGCCGCAGCCTGGTGCCCTTACCGCCGACGAGAACCACCGCGTCCACGTTCGGTTCGCTCGTCACTTGGTCATTCACCATCGTCTGCAGTCCCCTCGTTCTTCGCCCTGTTCCGTACCGCGGCCGCGACGGCCACCTTCGACCGCACCGCGAGACCGCCGCGTAGCGCCCACCGAAGCGGCGCCTGCCACCAATGCGGATGCCGATCGGCCTGGAAGCGGTAGGCGCTCTGGTGATGTGCCGGCAGCATCAACTCGGGATGGCGCCCTGCCGCATGTCCCTTGGCGTGGGTCACCTCGGCCGAGGGCACGAACACGTTGTGCCAGCCCGCGCGGCCGAGTCGATCGCCGAAGTCGACGTCCTCCATGTACATGAAGTACCGGGAGTCGAACCCGTTGATCGAGTCGAATGCGGCGCGACGCACCAGCAGGCAGGACCCGGAGAGCCACCCCACAGGGCGCTCGGACACCTGCTCGTTCTCCTGGCGGTACCGCTGGGTCCACGGATTGGACGGCCAGACGGTGCCGAGGAGGGCGTGGCCTGCGCCCGAGACGAGCCCGGGAACCTGGCGCGCCGACGGGTAGACGCTGCCGTCGGGTTCCAGCACCATCGGACCGAGTGCGCCCGCGCGGGGCCAGCGCTGAGCCGCGTCGAGCAGCACGTCGAGGGAGCCGGCGCCCCAGCGGAGATCGGGATTCGCGATCACCACGAACTCCACATCGGGGTCCAGCTCGGCCACCGCGCGGTTGATGGCACCGCCGTAGCCGATGTTCCCGCCCGTGCGCAGCAGGCGCACGTTGGAATTCTGTTCGAGGGCCGCCTCGGGAGCACCGTCTGTCGACCCGTTGTCGGCCATGACGACCTGGGTCTCCAACGTCGTGGCTTCCTCGAGGGTGTCGAGGAAACTCTGAAGGTGCTTGCCCGGCGAATAGGTCACCGTCACCACGGCCAGCTGCGAACTCACGCCGGCAACCCTAGTCGCTGGCCGGCGGCAACTGCGCCAGGGCCGCCGTCAGCGCCTCCTGCCACGGCCGCAACGGGGTCAGGCCGGCGTCCACCCAGGATGCCTCCGACAGCACCGAGTACGCCGGCCGCGGCGCTGGCCGCACGAACTGGGCACTGGTGCAGGGGCGGACCCTCTCCCGATCCGCACCGACACCGGCGAACACCGCCCTGGCGAGGTCGAACCAGCTCGCCTGGCCGGCGTTCGTCGCGTGCAGCACCCCGCCCGGCACCTCAGGCGAACCGGCCAGCTGCAGCAGGCCGTCGGCCAGGTCACCCGCATAGGTCGGCGACCCGATCTGGTCGTCGACCACGTCGACCGTGTCGCGCTCGCGTTCCAGGCGCAGCATCGTGGCCACGAAGTCCGCGCCCACACCGGTGTAGACCCACGCGGTCCGCACCACGAGGGCGTTCGGGTCGGCGGCGAGCACCGCGCGCTCGCCGTCGAGCTTCGTCCGCCCGTAGGCGGTCCGCGGCCCGGTCTCCGAGTCGGTCTCATATGGGCTGGCCGCGTCGCCCGCGAACACGTAGTCCGTCGACACATGGATCAGTCGGGCGCCGACACGCGCGGTCGCCGACGCCAGATTCCGTGGGCCGAGCACATTCACCCGCTCGGCGGCCTGCTCGTCGGATTCGGCCGCATCGACGGCGGTGTATGCAGCGCAGTTGATGACGACGGTGCCGGGCTCGACGAGCCTGTCGACCGCCTCACCATCGGTGATGTCCAGGTCTCTTGACCCGAATCCGACGATGTCGAGACCGGCCGCGGAACCGCGACGCAGCAACTGCGTGCCGAGCTGGCCACCGGCCCCGGTCACAAGGATCTTTCTCACACAGGAAAGTCTGGCACGCCGGTCCGCGGACACCGGAACCACGCGTCCCCACCAGTAGCCTGGACCCCGGTCGGGGTGAACCACATGCAGAGTTAGGGGGCATCAGGTGCCGGACAACGAGGGAGCTCCGACGGCGAGGCGTACCGCCTTCGGTCGGGGCCAGATAGCCGTCGCGGCCGCGTCGGTCCTCGTCCTCCTCATCACCGGATTCGCGTGGCGCAGCGTCGATGCCCTCACGTCGAACCTCGCAACCGCGCGACTCGAGCTGGGCGACGGCGGCAAGGACGGCGCGGTCGACATCCTCATGGTCGGCACCGACAGTCGCACCGACGCGCACGGCAATCCGCTCTCCGCCGACGAACTGGCCTCGCTCAGGGCAGGCGAGGCGGAGGCAGACAACACCGACACCATCGTGCTCATCCGGGTCCCCACCGACGGCGGCTCTGCGACGGCCGTCTCGATCCCACGCGATTCGTATGTCGAGGTCCCCGGCATCGGCCATTCGAAGATCAACGCCGCCTTCGGGGCCACCCGGGCCACCGAGCAGCAGCGGTTGCTCGACGAGGGCGAGTCCGAGGACGAGGCCGACAAGGCATCGACCCAAGCCGGCCGTGAGGCCCTGATCAAGTCGGTAGCGAACCTCACCGGCATCACCGTCGACCACTACGCGGAGGTCGGGCTGCTGGGATTCGTCCTGCTCACCGACGCCGTCGGCGGTGTCGATGTGTGCCTGAACAACCCGGTCGACGAGTGGATGTCCGGTGCGAAGTTCCCAGCGGGCGAACAGACCCTCAGCGGGTCCAACGCATTGTCCTTCGTCCGGCAGCGACACGACCTCCCGCGCGGCGACCTCGACCGGATCGTCCGCCAGCAGGTGTTCATGGCGTCGCTGGTGCACGAGGTCATCAGCGCCAAGACGCTGAGCAATCCCGGCAAGCTCGCGCAGCTGAGCTCCGCGGTGCAGCGTTCGGTCGTGCTCGACGACGACTGGGACATCATCGATTTCGCGAAGCAACTGCAGGGCCTCGCGGGCGGCGAGGTCAAGTTCCAGACCATCCCGGTCGTCGACCTCAACGCGATGACCGACTACGGCGAGTCGATCGTGCAGGTGGACCCGAAGGCCGTCCGCACGTTCGTTGCCGGCCTGGTGGGCGAGCACGACAGCGGCAGCGAGGCCACCGGCACCGGCGAGGCGCCGTCCATCGACACCTCGAAGGTCACCGTCGACGTGTCCAACGACAGCGGGATCGGCGGGCTCGCGTCCCGGGTGTCCGAGGCACTGACCGAGCAGGGCTACGTGCAGGGTGAGGTCGGGAACAACACCGGCACCACGGTGAGCACGAGCCGCGTCCTCGCGGCCGACCCCGATTCCGACGCGGCGAAGGCCGTCGCGGCCGCGCTCGGCGGCCTGACGATCGTCGGCGACAGCTCGCTGTCCGCGGGCACGGTGAAGGTCCTGATCGCGGCCGATTACACCGGCCCCGGTTCCGGCTCCGACTCCACCTCGGAGCCGACCTCGGATATCGTCGACATGGGCACCAGCCCCACCCCCGCGCCCCCTGGCCCGGCGATCGACGCCGGGAACAAGGGCCCGCGGTGCGTCAACTAGCGAGAACGGCGGCGGAAGTGCCCGACCCGAACACATCCGTGACCAACCTGAGCGCGGCATTTCTCGATCCGATCCTGCAGCAGGATCCGGCCGGCCCGCGCATCACCTACTACGACGATGTCAGCGGCGAGCGGATCGAACTGTCCGCGCTCACCCTCGCCAACTGGGCCGCCAAGACCGCCAACCTGATTCGCGACGAGTTCGGCCTGCTGCCGGGCGCCCGGATCTGTGTGCTGCTCCCCGCGCACTGGCAGAGCGCCGCCGTGCTGCTCGGCTGCTGGTGGGCCGGCGCCGAGGTGCTGCTGGCGCCCGCGGACGACGCGGAGCTCGCGCTGGTCGCGGCAGACCGGCTGGCCGAGGTCGAGGACGTGCCCGAGGTCGCGGTGCTCTCGCTCGACGCGTTCGGTCGCCCCGCCGAGGGGCTCCCGATCGGCGTCACCGACTACGCCACCTCGGTTCGCGTGCACGGCGACCAGTTCCGGCCGGACGCCGGAGCGTCGTCGGCTCTCGACGGCATGTCGATCGCCGAGGTGCTCACCGCGGCAACGGACTCCGCCGCGGCCCAGTCCATCGGCCGCGCGGATCGCGTGCTCTCGAGCTCAGAGTGGGGCACCACGACCGAACTGATCGACGGCCTGCTCGCGGTGCTGGCGGCCGGCGCCTCGCTGGTGCAGGTCGCGCGCCCCTCCGACGACGCGATGGCCAGGCGGATGGGCACCGAGAAGATCACGATCCGACGCTGACCCGATCGCCTGCGTGATCGACGGTCCAGATCCGGCTGCGCAGATCCCCTCCCCGAATCACCTGGATTCGCCAGGGATCAAGGCGCAGGACGTGTAGTTCGGGATCGTCGGGCGACCGCCAGAAGTTGCCCAGGTCGTATCCCGCCCCACGCGGGCTGGTCCGGCGATAGAGGTCCCACACCCGGCGCCTGGTGTCGCCGTCGTCGACCCATTCCGCGACCGTGTCGACCGCCACCGAATTGTTGCCGGGCGCCCAGTACGAGAAGTTCGTGTGCGGGTTCCCGCGCGGGTGCGCGGCTTTGACCGGGGTCCGGTAGGTGGCCAGCCAACCGACGTCACCTTCATGCCACTCTCCCGACGTATCCGCCGTCGACCAGTCCGGCCTCGATCTCGAATCGGTTGCGGTGCATCGGATGCCGAACCTCTTCGATGAGGTAGCGGACAACGAATCCGAGACCGTACCGGGCCCACTGCTCGGCATGGACCGCCTCGTGACGCAGGGTCGCGGCGCCGGTGTTTCGCCCGGTCAGGTAGGCCCCACCGATCGTGGTTCCTCCCCGCGCGAAGCCGAACCGCATCCCGGCACAGACGAAAGGGGCGAACTCCTCGTCGAAGGCGATCCTGGCACGCAGCGCCGCCGCGTACGCCAGCGCCGCCACTGTCGCCACCATCGACCCCGCGCTGCCCCGCGAGGCCCGGGCCAGTCGGAGTCGACCGGCCCGGGCCTCGCGGGGCAGCGAACTCGGTCCCGCAGGCACCCCTCCAGATTAGGCCGCCATGGCCTCGACGGGCGTCACCTTCGCGGCGCTCCTCGCCGGCAGCAGCGCCGCGATCACCCCGGCGATCCCGCCGACCAACACCGTCGCCACCAACTCCGGCCACGGCAGCGAGGGCAGCACCAGATCGTCGACACCGAACACCGAGGCCGTACCCGCCAGCCCGAAGGCCAGCCCGAGCACCACTCCGAGCACCGACGCGACCACCGACACCAGGACCGCCTCGTAGATCAGCAGGGTTCGCAGCCCGGCCCGGGTGACACCGATCGACCGCAGCAGACCGCTCTCCCGCCGACGTTCGATCACCGACAGCGCCATCGTGTTGCCCACCCCGATGACCGCGATCAGGATCGCCACCGACAGCAGTCCCACCACGATCATCAACATGGTGTCCAGGACCGAGTTCAGTGCCGCTCGCATGGACACCGCCCCGCCGATCTCCGCGGTGGGAACGATGTCGGTGGCCAGCGCGGTGACCTCACGTTGCGCGGTCGCGATCTCGTCGTCGGTCAGGCCATCCGCGATCCGGATCCACAACGAATCCGCGGCCGGGTTCGCCGTCACCGCGGCCAGGTCCTCACGGACCATGAGCGGCGGCGGACCCTCCGTGCCTTCCACAACAGTCAGGCTCCGGGTGGTGCCCGCGCCCCGGACGTCGATCGGCTCGCCTGCGCGCGCGCTGAGCTCCTGGAGGAGCTCCGGCGGAATCACGATCTGGCCGGACCTCGGCAGCGTGATCGGCACCCGCAACACCGCGGCTGCCTGCGCCGGATCCACCCCGGTCACGGTCAGCTCCTTCCCCGCAGCGGTGCTCACCTCGCCGCGTGAGAGCTCCGCGACCGCGGTCACCCGGTCCACGCCGCCGATCCGCTCGCCCATCGTCACCGGCAGCGCGGAGCCAGCGGCACCGTCCACCGAGACATCGACGGGGAACTGCTCGTCCAGCGCGCCCGGGGCGCTGGCCTTGACGGTCGCGATCCCGACGATCATCGTCGCGGTCACGGTGACGCCGATCAGCAATGCCGTTGCCGTTGCCGTGGTGCGGCGGGGATTGCGGCCCGCGTTGCCTGCCGCCAGCTCCCCCAACGGACCCGACACACGTCCCAGCCCCCTACCGAACGCCGCAACCGCGGGCGGGATGATGTACCGGCACAACAGGATCACCGCCACGAAACAGACCAGCGCACCCCCCGCCGCCACCAGTACCTGCTTGCCCAGCACACCGGCGGTCAGCACCGCGACGCCACCGATCAGGCCCACCACACCGACGAGCCGTCGCACCCGCGACGCCGTGACGGGTTCGGGCTTCGCCTCGGCCGGGGTCAGGGCGGCGAGCGGCGACACGGTGGTGGCAGCCCGCGCGGGCGCGACCGCCGCCAGGTACGTGACGACGACCCCGACCAGCAGACCGACCGCGAGCGCACCGGGCGAGACGGAGAGGTTGTCCAGCGGGATGGGAACATCAAGCGCGCCTGCGACTTCGGTCACGCCCGCAGCCAGGGCCACGCCGGTCGCAAGGCCGGCGAGCGAGGCCAGCAGCCCCACCACCAGCGACTCGATGCGGACGCTGCGGCGAATCTGATCGCTCGTCGCGCCGACGCAGCGGAGCAACGCCAGCTCCTGGGTCCGCGCCGCCAACAGCACCGCGAACGTGTTCGCGATGACCAGGCCGGACACCACCACCGCGAGCGCACCGAATGCGAGCAGCACGTTGCGCAGCATGTCGCTGCTGCCGAGGAAGCTCGCCGAGACGTCCTCGGCCTTCTCGGCGCCTGTGATCACCGTCGCGCCTGGCGGCAGCGCGGCGGCGACGGCCTCGCGGTCACCGCCCGCCACCCGCATCTCCCTGGCGGCCTGACCGTCGGTCCATGCCTCGATGTCCGCAGCGGTGCCATAGACCGAGATCCCGTCCATCCGCTGCGCGGTGCCGTCGAGGTCCACCGTGCCCACGACCGTCGCCTCGCCCGCCTCCGGGCCGGTGCTCTCGCCCAGCGCGGTCACCGAGACTCGTGTCCCGATGGGTAGGTCCGAGTTCGAGCCGACCGCGATCTCGCCTGCCGCGCTCGGAAATCGACCGTCCGACAGTTTCTGCCAGCGCAGACCCGCATCCGCGGCCAACGAGGTGGCCGTGCCGAACGACTTGTCCGAACCCGCCGCCGTCACCTTCACCGGCGTGGAGACGTCGGTGGTCACCGCCCGCACCCCTGCTGCCGACCGGACGGCACCCGCGGCCCGCTGCGCCTGGAGGCCGTCCCCGAGATCGGAGACCACGAAGTCGGTACTCCGATACTGTCCGGCAAGGGAATTGGTGACGCCCGCGGTGGCCGTCGAACTGAGCACCAGGGTCGCGACGACAAAGGCAACCGCGATGAGCACCGCGAGCATCGCGGCCAGGTATCGCCCGAAGTGCGCGCGCGCCTGTGCGAGGGTGAGCCTCAGCATGCCCGGGTCCCGAGTTCGCGCATCGTCTCGATCACCGAATCGGTCGTCGGGCGATCGATCTCACCGGCGATCCGTCCGTCGGCGATCAGCACCACCCGGTCCGAATAGGACGCCGCCACCGGGTCGTGGGTGACCATCACGACCGTCTGCCCGAACTCTCGGACGCTGGAACGGAGCAGCTCGAGAACCTCGGTGCCCGAGCGTGAATCGAGGTTTCCCGTCGGCTCGTCCGCGAAGATGACGTCGGGCCTGGGCAGCAGGGCCCGGGCGACCGCGACGCGCTGCTGCTGGCCGCCGGACAGCTCGTGCGGCAGGTGTCCGAGTCGCTCGGTGAGACCCAGTCTTCCGACGACCTCCGCCATCCACTCCGGATCTGGGTCCACTCCGCCCAGTCGCATGGGCAGCAGCATGTTCTCCTCCGCGGTGAGCACCGGCAGGAGGTTGAAGGCCTGGAACACGAATCCGATTCGGTGCCGACGCAATTCGGTCAGCTCCCGGTCGCTCAGCCCGGTCAGCTCGGTGTCCCCGAGGTACACCAGCCCGGACGTCGCCGTGTCGAGCCCGGCCAGGCAGTGCATCAGGGTGGACTTGCCCGACCCCGACGGTCCCATGATCGCGGTGAAGGCCGCGCCCAGGAACTCGGTGTGCACACCGTCGAGGGCGCGCACGGCCGCCTCGCCCTCGCCGTAGCTCTTGCTCAGGCCGACGGCGCGGACCGCGGCGGTTCGTGTGATGGTGGGTGCATTCATGTCCTCGACGCTACGAACGACACCCACTCGGCGCGTCGGCGTGCGGACGGATCCTCGCTGCGGCCGCGTCATACCTGGGTAGGACGGCTGCCTCTCCCCGGTCCTACCCGCCCAGCAGATCCTCCGGCTGCACCAGCCCGGTCTGGTACGCGAACACCACCGCCTGCACCCGGTCCCGCGATCCCGTCTTCGCCAGCACCCTGCCCACGTGCGTCTTCACGGTCGCCTCGGAGACGAAGAACTTCTCCGCAATCTCGGTGTTGGACAATCCGTGCGCCATCGCCTCGAGCACCTCCACCTCACGGGGCGTCAGGTCGTCGGGCAGTTGCGGGCGCTCGACGGTGGACGCGCCTGCCAGCATCGGACCCACGTGCTGGAGCAGCCGACGCGTCGAGCGGGCCGCGATCACCGCATCCCCCCGGTACACGGTCCGCAGCGCGGCGAGCAGGTCCTCCGGCTGCGCGTCCTTGAGCAGGAAGCCGCTGGCACCGGCGGAGATCGCGGCGACCACGTATTCGTCGTTGTCGAAGGTGGTGAGCACCACCACCTTCGGCGAGTGCTCCAGCGCGGTCAGGCGGCGGGTGGCCTCGATGCCGTCCAGGTTCGGCATCTGCACGTCCATCAGCACCACATCGACCGGAACCCGCGCGAGCTCACGCAGCGCCTGCTCGCCGTCCGAGGCCTCGACCTCGACGCTCATGTCGGGCTGGGAGTCGATCACCATCCGGAAGCCCGCTCGGACCAGCTGCTGATCGTCGACGATCGCGATCCGGATCGGATCCGTTGTGGCATCGGACATGTCATTCACCTCTCGAATATGGCAGCGCGGTGTGCACCCGGTAGCCGCCGCCTGCGGCGGGTCCGGCCTCGAATCTGCCGCCGTACAACTCGGCCCGTTCGCGCATGCCGAGCACACCCTGCCCACCCGCGGAGGGCGCGACCAGGGCGCCGGACGCTCCCCTGCCGTCGTCGACGACAGTCAGTTCCAGCGCACTGTCGGTCCAGCGCTCGGTGACCTCGACACTCGCCGCAGGACCCGCGTGCTTGAGCACGTTGGTCAGCGATTCCTGCACGATCCGGTACGCCGTCAGCTCGGCGCCGGTGGACAGCACGCGTCGCTCCCCGTCGGTGGTGAGCTGCACGTCGAGGCCGCCCTTGCGGACCTCTTCGATCAGCGTATCGATATCCGAAACCCCTGGCGTCGAGGAGTACTCGCGTGGCCGGTCCTCCCTCAGCACGGATAACAGCGCGCGCATGTCAGTCAGCGCCTGCCGCCCGGTCTGGGAGATGGTCTCCAGCGCCGTGACCGCCGCGGCGGGATCGGCGGCCGCGCTGTACCGACCACCGTCGGCCTGCGCGATCACGACGGTCAGCGAGTGCGCGACGATGTCGTGCATCTCCCGCGCGATCCGGGTGCGCTCATTGATGGCGGCGATCTCCGCCTCCTGCGCGCGTTCGAGTTCGAGAAGCCGGGCCCGCTCGGTGAGCCCCTCGAGTTCCTGGTTACGCACCCGGCGCAGGTCGCCGAACGCCCACACCGCGGTGACGTACACGATGAGGAACGCGATCAGGAAAGCGTGGGCCTGCCATGTGGACTCCGCACCGCCGAAGTACCGGAGGCCCGCCGCGATCACGCCGAGGATGGCCGCCGCCAGGCCCCATCCGCTCGCCCACCTCGGTCCGTACGCCGCCAGCGCGTACAGCGCGATCGGAACGCAGATACCGGGCATGACGAGGTTGGTCTGGTCACTCGAGATGATCAGATACGCCACCGAGAAAAACGCGACCACGGCGGCGGCCGCGACCGGCCGGATGCGACGCCAGGCCAGCGGCACGGTGAGTCCCAGCGCGATCACCACGTCGACCCACCCGACGGCCACCGACGCCGCCACCCCGATGAGCGCGAAGAAGGCCGCGACACTGCGATCGATCCCGACGACGTGATCGGCGCTCCAGCGGTACCAGCGCTCACTCAGCGGGAATCGGGGCATGGCCCCCAGGGTAAACACCTGTGGCCGGTGAGCGAGCTCACCGGCCACAGGTCGACTCACGCGTCAGCTCACTTGAGCAGCGCGCGCGACATCACGACTCGCTGAATCTGGTTGGTGCCCTCGTAGATCTGGGTGATCTTGGCGTCGCGCATCATCCGCTCGACCGGGAAGTCGGTGGTGTAGCCGGCGCCACCGAACAGCTGCACGGCGTCGGTGGTCACCTCCATCGCGACGTCCGAGGCGAAGCACTTGGCGGCGGCCGAGATGAAGCCGAGGTTCTTCTCGCCACGCTCGGCGCGGGCGGCCGAGGTGTAGACCATCAGACGAGCGGCCTCGACCTTCATCGCCATGTCGGCGAGCATGAACTGCACGGCCTGGAAGTCGGAGATCGACTTGCCGAACTGCTTGCGGTCCTTGGTGTACGCGAGGGCCGCGTCGAGCGCGCCCTGCGCCAGGCCGACGGCCTGGGCACCGATGGTCGGGCGGGTGTGGTCCAGGGTCTGCAGAGCGGTCTTGAAGCCGGTGCCGGGCGCGCCGATGATGCGGTCGCCGGGAATACGGCAGTTCTCGAAGTACAGCTCCGCGGTGGGCGAGCCCTTGATGCCGAGCTTCTTCTCCTTCGGGCCGACGACGAAGCCCTCGTCGTCCTTGTGCACCATGAAGGAGGAGATACCGTTGGCCCCCTTGTCGGGGTCGGTGACGGCCATGACGGTGTACCAGGTCGACTTGCCGCCGTTGGTGATCCAGCACTTGGAGCCGTTGAGGATCCAGTCGTCACCGTCGGCCTTCGCGCGGGTGCGCATGCTGGCGGCGTCGGAACCCGCCTCCCGCTCGGAGAGCGCGTAGGAGGCCATCGCCTCGCCCGAGGCGAGCGACGGGAGGACCTGCTGCTTGAGCTCCTCGGAGCCGTTGAGGATCAGGCCCATGGTGCCGAGCTTGTTGACGGCGGGGATCAGCGAGGACGAGCCGCAGACGCGGGCCACCTCCTCGATCACGATGCAGGTGGCCACGGAATCGGCGCCCTGGCCGTCATAGGCCTCGGGGACGTGGATCGCGTTGAAGCCGGAGTTGACGAGTGCCTTGAGCGCCTCCTCGGGGAACCGGGAGTTCTCGTCGACATCCTTCGCGTAGGGCGCGATCTCCTTCTCCGACAGCGCGCGGATCGCGGCCCGCAGCTCATCGTGCTCGTCGGCGAGCTTGAACAGGTCGAAGTCGGGGTTGCCAGCCATCTGGTTGCTCCTCGTGGAAGTCTCGGGGCGCGGCACTCAGTGCCATTCACGGGCAATCATACCGCACCGACCCGACGAGAAGCCGGTAAGACGTGCCACACTGCGGCACCGAGTGCCACCTCCCCTACTCGCCCTCCTCGAGCCTGCGGCGCAGCAGCTCCGCCACCCGGCGCGGTGCGGTGCCGCGCGGGAACACCGCCACCACCATCTCGCCGTCGCCGTCGGCGACTGAGGCATCGGGTCGGCCGACCCCGCGGCGGATATCGGCCAACGCCGCGCGCAGGTCCTCGGAGGTGGTCCGGGCGCCGTCGCGCACCATCCGGCGCAGCAGGTAGTTGTGTGTGGCGGTCACCGAGGCGGAGAACTGCACCATCGACAGGTCCGGCTCGCCGGGCAGCGCGCGGCGCAGGTAGTCGACGAACAATCGCTCGTACCGGAATCCGGTGACGATCTCCCTGTCCCGCAGCGCGGGCACCTCGTGCACCACCGCGTAGCGCCGGGTCGCCATGTCGTTCCACTGCGAGAACCGTTCGAAGACGATCATCGCGGCGTCGCAGACCGCATCCCACGGGTCGTCATGATCGGCGGCGAGATGCTCCTGCGCCTGGGCCAGCAGGATCTCGTGGTCGGCGAACACCACGTCTTCCTTGGAACGGAACTGCCGGAAGAAGGTGCGACGCGAGATGCCTGCCGCCTCGGCTATCTCGTCGACGCTGGTCGCCTCGTAGCCCTTCTCGGAGAAGAGCCGCAACGCCTCCGACACCACGTGGAGACGGAAACGGTCAGTGTCGTCGGGCATGAGCACAGCGTAGGCGGCTGCGCCACCCGTGCGCGGTTGACGAGTCCCTGCACCCGTCAACCGCGCACGGGCGCGCAGCGCCTACTGCGCCACCGAACCCCAGTCCACGAAGCCGGTCGGATCGTGCCTGCCCATGCTCGCGTGCTCGAACATGCCTGCACCCGGAACACCGTTGCAGGTGACACTGGACGGATACTCGTTGACGCCGTAGGGAATTCGTGCCGCGATCGCGGGGTCGGTGAGGTCGTACACCGACCGGGAAGTCCAGTTGCGGCCGCGCCATTGCCCGTGCGTCCACTCCGGGTCGCCGCCGTATCCCGCACCGACATGCAACGCGAGACCGTCGCGCGGGGCCACCTCGACGGTCAGCGGGCTGCCGTCGGAGGCGGTCAGGTGCAGCGTCGCCGCGAACGGCCTTCGGGTACCGGGGTGGTACTTGATGTCGTAGCGCGGCCAGCCGAGCTGCTCGATCCGGCCGTCGTTCCAGACCCGGGTCGCATCGTTCAGCGTCCGGTAGCCGTCGGGGTTCTCCTGCAGGATCACGATGATCGAGAACTCGTCGAAACGCAGCGGCACGTACATCCACCAGAAGCCCTCGGACGGCTCGTCGGCGAGCCTGCCCGCCGGGTCCCCGTCGCCGACAGGGCGGATGCCCCAGGAACGATCGCGGCTGCCGATCCACCGATCCGGGCTCACCACGACGTCCTCGCCGTCGACCGACAGCACGCCGGTCCACGTGCCGGTCTGTGCGAAACGACTCGCGTCCAGGGTCGGCCGGAACTTGCTCATCAACAGGTGCGGCTGCTCCGAGATCGCCGGGCCGGAACCCTCCCACGTGAGGTCGAACCCGAGCCCGCCCTCGCCGTCGCCCTCGCAGACCATCCGCAGCCTGCGCAGCGGCTCGAGCACCTCGATCCGATACCCGCCGACGGCGAGATCCATCGACCGCTCCTCGAGCGCATCGGAGAACTTGACCGCCCACTGCCGCTCACCCTTGCGGATGGTGGCGAACGCGTCGGTGACACCGAGGTTCGGGTACACGCCGAAGCCGCTCACCAGGAACAGCTCGCCCTGGGTGTCGATCGCGTTGAAATAGGACCGGTCGTAGAAGTTCTTGTCACTGGAGGCGACCCGGGCCATCGAGAGCGGCGTCTGATGGATCGGGTATTCGTCAAGCGGCGCAGGCATGGGGACACTCCCTGAGGATTCGTTACAGCGTCAAACGTAATCCGGACGACGCCATTTAACCCCGGAAGATCCGCTCAAGTGAGCCGATTGGCAGAACTCTCAGTCCAGCAGCTTCGCGCGCAGCGCCGCGTCCTTCTCCAGCACCATCGCCTCGAGTCCGGCCTGGAACGTCGCCATCGCCGCACGCAGCGCGGGGTCCGAGGCGCCGAGGATCCGCGCCGCCAGCAACCCGGCGTTGCGCGCGCCACCGATCGACACCGTCGCGACCGGCACGCCCGCGGGCATCTGCACGATCGACAGCAGCGAGTCCATGCCGTCGAGGTACTTGAGCGGCACGGGCACGCCGATCACCGGGAGCGGCGTCGCCGAGGCGACCATGCCCGGCAGGTGCGCCGCCCCACCCGCGCCCGCGATGATCACCTTGATGCCGCGATCGGCGGCGTCACGGGCGTAGTCGAGCATCCGCTGCGGGGTCCGGTGCGCCGAGACGACACCGACCTCGAACCGGATCCCGAACTCGGCGAGCGCCTCGGCGGCCGCCTCCATCGTCGGCCAGTCCGAGTCGCTGCCCATGATCAGGCCGACAACGGGCCCATTCGAATCACTCACCGTGCACATCCCATCCGTCGGTCCATTCCCCGTGCGAGAGCCAGTGTGCCGCCCGCTCGGCGCGCTCACGCACCGCCGCGACGTACGCCTCGTCGGCGATCGAGCCCTGCGCGCCGCCGACCACGTTGACGTGCCCGATCTTGCGTGCCGGCCGCTCGCCCTTGTCGTAGAGGTGCACCTTCGCGTCGGGCATACGGGCGAACAGGTGGTGCAGGCGCTCGTCCATGCTCATCTCCGGGGCCGACTCCGCGCCCAGCACGTTCGCCATCACGGTGACCGGCGCGATCGGCGCCGTGTCGCCGAGCGGATAGTCGAGCACCGCCCGCAGGTGCTGCTCGAACTGCGACGTCCGCGCCCCGTCCTGGGTCCAGTGCCCGGAATTGTGCGGCCGCATCGCCAGCTCGTTCACCACCAGCCGTCCGTCGGTGGTCTCGAACAGCTCCACCGCCATCGACCCGACGACGCCCAGCTCGGCGGAGATGCGCAGCGCCATCTGCTCGGCCTCCATGGCCAGCGAATCGGACAGCTCGGGGGCGGGGGCGATCACCACCGCACACTGCCCGTCGCGCTGCACCGTCTCCACGACCGGCCAGGTCGCGCCCTGCCCGAACGACGACCGAGCGACCATCGCGGACAGCTCACGCCGCATCGACACCTTCTGCTCGACCATCAGGGCGACGCCCTTGTCGAGCTGCTCGGTCACGATGGCCTCCGCCTCGTCGGAATCCGCGGGCATCCACACACCGCGCCCGTCGTAGCCGCCCCGAACCGCCTTGATCACGATCTGCCAGTTGTGCTCGTCCCCGAAGCGCACGACGTCGCCCGCCCAGGTGATCTCCGCGAACGCGGGCACGGGCGCGCCCAGCTCCGCGAGCTTGCGTCGCATGGCGAGCTTGTCCTGCGCGTAGATCAACGCCTGCGGCGGCGGCTGGACGTTCACGCCCTCCGCGACGAGGACCTCGAGGTGCTCGGTCGGGACGTGCTCGTGGTCGAAGGTCAGGGCGCTGGCCCCGGCCGCGACCTCCCGGAGCGCGTCGAGGTCGGTGTGGCTGCCGATCACGACATCCGCGCACACCTTGGCGGCCGGCTCGTCGGGGCCGCCGGAGAGCACCCGGAGGCACTGACCGAGTTCGATGGCGGCCTGATGGGTCATCCGGGCCAACTGCCCGCCGCCGATCATCGCGACCACCGGCAATCCGGCATTCGGGCCGCGGGGGGTGCTTGGGCGGTGCTGGGATCCGGAATCGACGCTCACGGCAGTCAATGGTGTCATGACGGCCTTCGAACCCACGATCGGAGTGTCAGTTCGTCGGATCGGCATCCTCTTTCGTACACTCAGTCGTTGTGTCTTTAGTCGATCAGGCGGTCAGCCGCGTACCCCAGCCCTACCGGGACGTGGTCCTTCGCCATCACGAGCTGATCAAGTTCGCGATCGTCGGCGGCACGACCATGGTCTTCGACCTCGCGATCTTCTACTCGCTGAGCCTCACGATCCTCGAGCAGAAGCCCGTCGTCGCCAAGATCATCTCCGGCGTGATGGCCACGATCTTGAGCTACATCCTCAACCGAGAGTGGTCATTCAAGAACCGCGGCGGCCGCGAGCGCCACCACGAGGCGTTGCTGTTCTTCACCATCAGCGGCATCGGCGTCGTCATCGCCGCAGCCCCGCTGTTCATCGCCAACAACGTCTTCGACTTCCGGTCAACGGCGAGCCTGACCACGCTGGTGATCGTCGACTTCATCCTCAACTACGTCATCGGCAACGTGCTGCAGATGGTCTTCCGATTCTGGGCACTGCGCCGGTTCGCGTTCCCCGAGGAGAACGCCAGGGGCACGGCGGCCGGGTCCACCGGCTTCGACCCGACGCCCGAGGAACTCGCCGAGGAAGAGCTCGGACACAGCTAGCGCTAGCGCGGCTCCGCATCGGGCGCCATCGGCAGGAACGCCGCGAACAGCGCGGGTCGCCTGCGCTGGAGATCGAGCCGGCCGCCGTCCGCCTCGACCAGGGCCCTGGCCAACGCCAGCCCCACCCCCGTCGAGCCACCGCCGGAGAACCCGCGGTCGAAGATGTGCGGGGCCAGTTCGTCGCTGACGCCATCGCCCTCGTCGCCGACCTCCACGCAGACCATCGCCTCGCGCTCCGCCGTCCCCGGCACCGACCGGACTGCGACGGTGCAGGTGCCCCCGCCGTGCATGAGCGCGTTGTCGACCAGCACGGACACGGACTCGCGCAGTCGCGAGGACCTGGCCGTCGACATCACCGCGGCCTCGCCCCTCAGCACCAGGTCCCGTCCCGCGTCCCGATAGGGCCGCTGCCAGTCCGAGACCACCCCGGCGAGCTCCCGGACCACCGCGACGGGTTCAGGGAGCTCGCCTGCCATCCGGGACGACCGCACCAGCTCGTCGATCGCCACCGTCAAACGGTCCACCTGGGCCAGCGCCTCCGTCGCCTCGTCGACCACCGCGGGATCCGGGTGCACCGACAACTCGTCGAGCCGCAGCCGCACGGCGGTGAGCCTGCTGCGGAGCTGATGGGAGACGTCGCCGACCAGTGCCCGCTCGCGCTGCAATCGCCCGGCGATCTCGACGGTGACCGCGTCGAGCACGTCGGACACCCGGTCCAGTTCGGCGATCCCGTGCCTGCGCGGGTCCTTGCGGAAGTCGCCCTCCGCCAGCCGGGCGGCGCGGCCCGCGACGTCCCGCAGCGGATCCGCGAGCCGCCTGGCGGTCACCGTCGCCACCGCCGCGCCCGCGCCGAGTGATGCCAACACCACCAAGGCGACCGCGCCGACCGCCTGCTGCTGGAGCGATCGCATCGAATCCGACGGTGCCTCGAGACGCAACGAACCGGAGCGGCCCATGGAGAGCGACTCGCTCAGTGGCTGCTCGACCGCGGGCTCGCCGATGTCGACCTGCACCTCGCGATCGCCCGGGGTCGGATAGATCACGGTGAGTTTGGCGCCTGCGGGGACCACCAACCGCAGTGGCGCCGTGTCGAGGCCGTCCACGATCACGCCCTGCTCGCCCTCCTGCGAGACGATCTCCGCCGCCATCCGGTCAAGCCTGGCCTGCAGATCGCTCCTGGTGAGGTCCTCGACCCACAACCAGGCGGTGTACATCAACGGCAGCCCCAGCAGGAGCGCGATGAGGATGACGACGGCCAGGATGGAGAGCAGGATTCGGCGGCGCACGGCTGCGCCCGGCTAGGTGTTCAGCCGGAAGCCGACGCCCCGCACGGTCGCGATGCGCCGCTCGGCGACCGGACCCTCGTCGCCGATCTTCCGGCGCAGCCACGACATGTGCATGTCGAGGGTCTTGGAGCCGCGCAGATCCGCGTCACCCCACACCTCCTGCAGGATGACGTCGCGCGAGACCACCTCGCCCGCCCGGTCGAGCAGGACCTTGAGCAGCTCGTATTCCTTGTTCGCGAGGATGACCTCGGAGCCACCGACCAGCACGCGCCTGGCGGCGGGTTCGAGCCTGATGTCCCCCACCGCGATGGCGGTGTCCTCGGAGCCACCTCGGCGGCGCATCAAGGCGCGGACCCGCGCCATCAGCTCGGCCAGCCGGAACGGCTTGCCCACGTAGTCGTCGGCGCCCGCGTCGAGCCCCACCACGAAGTCCACCTCGTCTGTGCGCGCCGTCAGCATCAGTACCGCGAGGTCGGAGCCGCCTGCGCGTAGTTGCCTGCACACCTCCAGCCCGTCCATGCCGGGCAGGCCGAGGTCGAGAACCAGCAGATCGAATGACCCGCTCAGAGCGAGCTCGAGGGTCCCGGGACCGGTCGGTTCGACGGTGACCGTGTAGCCCTCACGGCCAAGGGCACGGGAGAGCGGGGCGGCAATGGCCTCGTCGTCTTCGGCAAGCAGTACGGCTGTCACGACCCCAGCCTACGGAGCGGCCCCACCGTACTCCGTCGGCGGACCGGAATCGAGATTCATCGCGTCGAACACCTGGTGATACAGAAGCGAATGCACCCGCTGCACATCGGGGATGTCGTCGAACTCCAGCGGATCGTCGGCCGCCGACGCGATCACCAGGGTGCCGGTCCGCAGCATCCGGTCGATCAGTCCGTGCCTGAACTGCACGTTGCTGATCCGCCCCATCGGGATGTCGATCCCCGTGTGGGTGATCACGCCGTGCCGGATCAGCACCCGTCGGTCCGTGACGATGAAGTGGGTGAACTTCCACCTCAACAGCGGTCCGACACAACGCCACCCGACGATCCCGACCCAGGCCACCGCAACCACGATCAGCGCGACGGAGCGGGCGGTCCCGTCGAGCCGGTCCTGGGCCAGTCCGAGCGCGAACCCGGCGAGCGCCGTCGCCACGATGAACGTCAACGCGGGTAACACCAGCATCTTCCAATGCGGGTGTCGGTGCAGCAGCAGCTCCTCGTCCGTGGCGAGGGCGTCCTCCGGATATCCCATCAGGAAAGCGTATCGACTACTTCACTTTCTCGACCGCACCCTCGATTTCGGACTCAACCGCATCCTCGACCTCGGATTCGGCCTCCGCGTGCAGCTCCGCTGCCTTCTCTGCGGCGTCGGCCTCGGCCGTCGCCAGCTCCTCCGCGGTTGGTGGGGAGCCCGTGATCAGTGCGTTGGCCCACCGGGTCGACGGATCGATGTCGAGCAGGAGCGCCTTGGCCAGCAGCGTCATCGGAATGGCGAGCAGCGCACCGAGCGGCCCGATCACCCACGCCCAGAACACCAACGCCAAGAACGTGAGCGTCACCGACAGCCCGACGGCATCGCCGACGAACTTCGGCTGGATCACCGACTGGATGATGACGTTGATGACGCTGTAGACGACGATCACCCACAGCATCAGCATCGGACCGCCCTCCAACAGTGCGATCAGTGCGGGCGGGATCACTCCGATGACGAACCCGATGTTGGGGATGTAGTTGGTGATGAAGGAGAGCAGTCCCCACAGGATCGGCAGCGGGATGCCCAAAGCCCAGAGCGCGCCCGCGTCGATCACGGCGACGATGAGGCCGAACACCGTCGAGACGATGAGGTAGCTGCGGGTACCGCTGGCGAAGGAGGAGAACGCGTAGGCGATGTCCGCGCGGGAGTAGGCCATCGCGCGCATCCGCTCGCCGAACGAGCTCGCGTCCATCGCCATGAAGATCAGGAGAGCCAGGATGAAGAAGAGATTCGAGAAGACACCCAGCAGCCCGAGCAACACGTCGTCGACGACACCGATGATCTTGCCGAGATCGACGCTCGAGAGCGCCTTCTCCACCTGTTCGGAACCGATGTTCAGCTGGGCGAACTGTTTCTGCACGTTGGCGATCAGCTCGTCGGCCTTGTCCGAGTACTGCGGCAGCAGCGTTGCCAGCTGGGCGATCGAGACGACGAGCGCCGCAACCAGACCGAGCAGGATCAGGTAGATGGCCGTCAGCGTCGAGATCACCGCGACCCATTTGGGCGCGCCCTTGCGCTGCAGCCAGTCGCCAAGCGGCTGCACACCCACCACCAACATCAGCGCCAGGAACACCGGCCCGATGATCCCGGCGAAGGCCTTGGTGCCGGCAATCGCGACCACGGCGCCCGCGAGGCCGAGCAGCACGATCAGCCCGCGCGGCAGGGTCGAGGGGGGCACCGGGGACGACGGGGTGGGCACGAGCACTGTGGCGACGGATCGACTCATTTCCACACCGCGGCTCGACCGGCGACACCGGGCAACAGCCCGAGGATCGGCAGGCCGATGGCGAGGTGGACCAGACTCGTGGCGATCCGGTCACCCATCACCGCGTCATAGGCGAAGGGCAAGATGGCCAGAGCAAGCGTGATCAGGCCGATGATCCAGCCGAAGAACGAGTCGCCGCCCGGGGTGGTCAGCAGCAACAGATAGAGAAGCCCGGCGGCGATGAGCGCCCCGACGAACCCGATGATCGCGAACCGGACCGCGACGGTGGTCTCGGGCATCCAGTTCGGCGAGAGCGGCATCAGGTCGAAGACCCGGAGGATCACCGTGGCCACCAGCGCGCTGAGCGCGGTGACCAGCGCGGCCGCGGCGGCACCCGCCCAGAACTTGCCCACTGCGATGCCGCGCGTTGGCGCTCCTTGGGTGCCGGACATGCCCGGCTGTCCCTGATAGTTCGTCATTGCTGCTTTCCTCCCTCGATCTCACAGTCGATCACAGTGAGCGTCGCACCTACCGCGCCGTGCACGCTTCACCCACGACGGATGAGGCACAAGTGTCTAACGGGACTCACACTGCTTGTCGAAGCACCACTCCCATTTCTGAGAGAGGAACAGCTATGACGGCAAACCGCGCGGACAACAGCGTCAAGCAGGGATTCGCGGCCGGAGGCTCGATCGCGGCAGCGGTCCTGCTGCTGACCGTGGGCATCCTCCAGGTCTTCCAGGGAATCTCCGCGCTCGCCAAGGACAGCGTCCTGATCGTCGGGCCGGAATACTCCTACGCGCTCAACACCACGGGCTGGGGCTGGATTCACCTCATCGTGGGAATCCTCATCGCGCTGACCGGCTTCGGTCTGCTCACCGGTGCGACCTGGGCGCGGATCGCGGGCATCTTCCTGGCCGCCCTCTCGATCATCGCCAACTTCATGTGGCTGCCCTACTACCCGTGGTGGTCGATCCTGATCATCGCCCTCGACGTGGTCGTCATCTGGGCCATCGCGACGTGGGACAACGACTAGCCACGACGCTGTGCTGAAGAGGGTGCGGGCCATGGGCCCGCACCCTCTTGTCGTCATTCCTGCGGGCGCAGGTGCGTGATGTCGCCTGCCGAGACCGCGACCGGTTCCCTGCCACCGTCCGGGCTGATCACGATCCGGCCCTGCGCATCGATCCCGCTCGCGGTGCCCAGCAGTTCGCCGCCGCCCGGCAGTTCCGCGCGGACGCGCTGCCCGATCGTGGCGCACCGATCCCGGTACGACTCGGCGAGCGCCTTTGTGTCCCAACCATTCCGCTGCCATTTCGTCCACTCCGCCGCCAGCGCACGGAGCAATGCGCGCACCACGGTGTCCCGATCGGTTGTGGCGGCACCCGCGAGCGCGAGCGAGGTGGCGGTCGGCACCGGCAGTTCCGACTCGGTGAGGCTGACGTTCAACCCGATTCCGAGCACGACCGACGGGACCGGTGCGGTCGCGGCGACCTCGGCCAGGATGCCCGCCACCTTCTTGCCACCGATCAGGACATCGTTCGGCCACTTCAGCACGGCATCCACCTCGGCGACCGATCGCATTGCATCGACCACCGCGACGCCCGCGAGCAGCGGGAGCCACCCCAGATCGGCGGGATCGATCCCCGGCATCCGCAGCAACACCGAGACGGAGACAGCCGACCTCGGCGGTGCCACCCAGGAGCGGGCGTGCCTGCCCCGGCCGTGGTCCTGGAACTCCGAGATCAGCACCGCGCGGTCGAGGGCGGAGTCCGCCGCCCTGGCCAACAGGTCGGCGTTCGTCGAACCGGTCTCGGTGACGACGTCGAGACTCGAGTAGAAGGCGTGGGGGTCGCCGCCTGCCATCCCACGCACCAGCGCTCTGCGCAGTGCGTCGGCGACGAGCGGGGGCCGATTCAGATCGGTGTACATGCCGATCAGACTATGGGCTCCGGCCGCTGCGGCGGGGATCACAATTTCGTACTGGCCAGTAGCTTGGGTTCAATGATTGAACGCAACCTGACCTCGGTCAACAGGCACCGAGAGCGGCTGGATAAGCTCTGTCCTCATGACCAGTGTCCAGGAGCCCACTGCGCCAGAGGCGACAAACACCCCTGATATCCACACGACGGCTGGAAAGCTCGCCGACCTGCGTAGACGTCAGGAAGAGGCGAAGTACCCCAGCGGCGAAGCCGCCGTCGAGCGGGTGCACGCGAAGGGCAAACTGACCGCCCGTGAGCGCATCACCGCGCTGCTCGACGAGGGCTCCTTCGTAGAGCTCGACGCTCTCGCCCGGCACAGGAGCGTGAACTTCGGTCTCGCCGACAACCGCCCGTTCGGCGACGGCGTGGTGACCGGCTACGGCACCATCGACGGCCGCGACGTGTGTGTCTTCTCCCAGGACGCCACCGTGTTCGGCGGCAGCCTCGGCGAGATCTACGGCGAGAAGATCGTCAAGGTCATGGACCTGGCACTCAAGACCGGCCGCCCGCTCGTCGGCATCAACGAGGGCGCGGGCGCCCGCATCCAGGAGGGTGTGGTCTCGCTCGGCCTCTACGGCGAGATCTTCCACCGCAACGTGCAGGCCTCCGGCGTCATCCCGCAGATCTCGCTGATCATGGGCCCGGCCGCAGGCGGCCATGTCTACTCCCCCGCGCTGACCGACTTCGTCGTGATGGTCGACCAGACCAGCCAGATGTTCGTCACCGGCCCCGACGTGATCAAGACCGTCACCGGCGAGGACGTCACCATGGAGGACCTGGGCGGCGCCCACACCCACATGGTCAAGTCCGGTGTGGCCCACTACGTCGCCTCCGGCGAGCAGGACGCCCTCGACTACGTCAAGGACCTGCTCAGCTACCTGCCGAGCAACAACCAGGCCGCCGCGCCGCGACTGGCCCCGTCCGACCCGATCGTCGGCTCCATCGAGGACTCGCTGACCTCCGAGGACATCGAGCTCGACACCCTGATCCCGGACTCGCCGAACCAGCCGTACGACATGCACGAGGTCATCCGGCGCATCCTCGACGACGACGAGTTCCTCGAGGTCCAGGCCGAGCGTGCCGCGAACATCATCTGTGGCTTCGGTCGCGTCGACGGCCGCAGCGTCGGCATCGTCGCGAACCAGCCCACCCAGTTCGCCGGCTGCCTCGACATCAACGCCTCCGAGAAGGCCGCCCGCTTCGTGCGCACCTGCGACGCCTTCAACGTCCCGATCATCACCCTGGTCGACGTGCCCGGCTTCCTTCCCGGCACCGAGCAGGAGTACAACGGCATCATCCGCCGCGGCGCCAAGCTGCTCTACGCGTACGGCGAGGCCACGGTCGGAAAGATCACCGTCATCACCCGCAAGGCGTACGGCGGCGCGTACGACGTCATGGGCTCCAAGCACATGGGCGCCGACCTGAACCTCGCCTGGCCGAGCGCGCAGATCGCGGTCATGGGCGCCTCCGGCGCCGTCGGCTTCGTCTACCGCAAGCAGCTCAAGGAGGCCGAGGCCTCGGGCGCCGACGTCGACGCGCTGCGCCTCAAGCTGCAGAACGAGTACGAGGACACTCTGGTGAACCCGTACGTCGCTGCCGAGCGCGGTTACATCGACGCGGTCATCCCGCCGTCGCACACCCGCGGTCAGATCGTGGCGGCCCTTCGCCTGCTCGAACGCAAGCAGGTTTCCCTTCCGCCCAAGAAGCATGGGAACATCCCGCTATGACAGCGACGAGGGAAACGACACTCGAAGACGTCGAGGTGCTCTCCGCAGCCGCGGAGGCCATCGACTCCGCTACGGTCGAGGACGTGGCTGCCGACAGCAAGGGCTCTCAATTGCCGGTCATCACGGTGGTCAAGGGCAAACCAACCGACATCGAGGTGGCGGCACTGGTGACCGTCTTCGCCGCCGCTGCAGGCGCCGAGGAAACACCGGCCGACACTCGTCCGGCCGAGCGGTGGGGCGACCCCGCAGGCATGCACCGGGGCGCCGCCCCCCTGTCCCCGTACGCGTACTCGAACCGTCGGTGACCACGCTCGTTCTGGCCTCGGCCTCGCCGGCACGGTTGACCGTGCTGCGCAAGGCCGGGGTCGAGCCATTCGTACGGGTCTCCGGAGTCGACGAGGACGCGGTGCAGGAAGCGCTCGGCCCCTCGGCAGCGCCATCGCGGGTGGTCACCGAGCTCGCGCGGGCGAAGGCCACCGCCGTGCTCCCCGGGCTGCCGGCGGAGGTCTCCGCCGACGCGGTGGTGATCGGCTGCGATTCGATGCTGCTGATCGACGGCACCCTGCAGGGCAAGCCGCACACCGCCGACGTGGCCCGGGCCCGCTGGCGTTCGATGATGGGTCGCAGCGGCACCCTGCTCACCGGGCACTGCGTGCTGCGGGTGCGCGACGGGGTGACCGTCGGCGAGGCCGGCGCGGACAGCGCGACGATCGTGCACTTCGGGACCCCGTCCGGGGACGATCTCGAGGCCTACCTCGAGTCCGGCGAACCCATGCAGGTCGCGGGCGCGTTCACGCTCGACGGGCTCGGCGGGTGGTTCATCGACCGGATCGAGGGTGATCCCTCCAGCGTGATCGGCATCGGCCTGCCGTTGGTCCGCCGACTGCTCGGCGAGGTCGGCGTCGGCATCTCCGAGCTCTGGGCCGCGACCCCGGCCACCTGAACTCGAAGCCCCGCCCACTGAAAGTCATCGCCCACCGAGACCGCGATCGCGGTGTCGGTGGGCGACTTCATGTCCCGACCGAGGCCCGTCCCTACCGGACCCGGTTCCCGCCGGTGTGCTCCTTCAGGACGGGTCCGACGACACGCAGTGCGGCCGGCGACGTCATTCCCCAGTGGGTGCTGGCGATGCGATGGTTCTGGACATCGCCACTGACGTACGACTGCCAGCCGGTGGCCGCGAACCGACCCGTGGGGTCGTCCTCGGCAGCGGTGAAGAACAGCAGGTCGCCCTCGAACACTCCGGGCCGGTACGACGCGGTGAGGCCCGCATTGTGCTCGGCAGCCGCGAGCAGGCGCCCGACGACCTCGGCGGCCTGCTCCTCGCTCTGCCCGGTCAGCTGACCGAACATGGCCACCGCCTGGGGCAGGGTGACGTCCGCGACCAGCTGATCACCGGCTCCATCCATTCCCATGCCGCTGAGGACCTCGGCCATGGTCACCGAGCCGTTCGGCGAGGTCGGCAGGGTCTCCGCGGTGAAGCTGTCGAGCATCGCCAGCAGTTCCACCACCTCGCCCTGTTCCTGCAGTTGCACCGCGATCGCATGGCTGATCGTGCCACCGAGGGACCACCCGAGCAGGTGATACGGGCCGGAGGGCTGCACCCGACGGATCTCGCGGAGGTAGAGCTCGGCGACGGCCTCGATCGAACCGGGCAGCTCACCGTCGCCCTGTGCCGCCGGGGTCTGCAGGCCGTAGATCGGACGATCCGCATCGATGTGCTGGGCCATTCCCACGTAGCACCACGCCAGCCCGACGATCGGGTGGACGCAGAACACCGGCGGCTTCGACCCCGCCGCGCGGATCGGGAACAGCATGTCGAAGGCCTGCCCGACGACATCGTCGGCGCCACGCTCGATCTGCCGGGCCAACGCCTCCGGCGTGGCATCGGAGAACAGCCACGGCAGCTGGACCACGGTCTCGAGTTCGGTCCGCAGCCGCCCGACCACCCGCATGCCGATCAGCGAATTGCCACCGAGCTCGAAGAAGTTGTCGTCCAACCCCACTCGCTCCACACCGAGCAGCTCCGCGAACACCGCCGCGACCGCCTGCTCCGTGGCGGACACGGGGGCCCGGTACTCGCGTGCCGCGATCTCCGGAACCGGCAGCGCTCGACGCTCCAGCTTGCCGTTCGCGCTGAGCGGGAACTCGTCGAGCACCATGATCGTCTCCGGGATCATGTACGACGGCAGTGCCGCGGACAGACCCCGGCGAAGCGCCGCGGTGTCGATCTCACCCTCGCCGACCACATAGCCGATCAGCTGCTGGCCCGAGGTCCCCGAGTGCACGACGACCACCGCCGCCCGCACCGACGGGTCCGCCACCAGCGCGGCCTCGATCTCGCCTAGTTCGATCCGCAGACCGCGCAGCTTCACCTGGAAGTCGGTGCGGCCGAGGAATTCCAGCTCGCCGCCGGAGTTCCACCGGACAAGGTCGCCGGTTCGGTACAGGCGCTCGCCGGGACCACCGCACGGATCGGCGACGAACCGTTCCGCGGTCAGGTCCGCCCGGTCGTGATAGCCGCGGGCCAGCTGTGCGCCCGCCAGGTAGAGCTCACCCGGCACCCCAACCGGCACCGGCCTCAGCCGTGAGTCGAGCACATGCGCCCGGGTGTTCCACACCCCGCGACCGATGGGCACCACCGCACCGACGTCGGGCCCGATCCGATGCGCGGTCGAGGTCACGGTGACCTCGGTGGGTCCGTAGGTGTTGTCGAGCACAGCGATGGACCGGGCCGCGAAGCGACGAGCCAGCTCGGCCGGGAGTTCCTCACCACCGGCCAGGACGTAGCGAAGCGACGCAGGCAGCTGCAGCTGCGGATCGGCAAGGAAGACGTCGAGCATCGACGGCACGAACTCCATGATCGTGACCGACTGTTCCTCCGCGACGGCCACCAGGTACTCGGGGTCCCGATGTCCGCCCGGCTTCGCGATCACCGTGCGGGCACCCACCTGCAGGGGCATGAACAGCTCCCACACCGACACGTCGAAGGTGACGGGGGCCTTCTGGAGCACGGTGTCGGACGGACCCAGTGGGTACTGGCCCTTCATCCAGGCGATCTGGTTCACCACCGAACCGTGTGTGACGGTCACGCCCTTCGGTCGACCGGTGGACCCCGACGTGAACATCGCGTACGCGACGTTGGCCGGCCGCAACGGTCGGAGACGATCCGCATCCGTCAACGCGGTGTCGGCGAAGCCGGACAGGTCGAGCCCGTCGATCTCCATCACGTCGACCGAGGCCGGCAGGTCACCGGCGTCCTGTGATCTCGACAGCACCACAACCGGATTCGCGGTCGCCACGACATACTCGGTGCGCTCGTCCGGATGCTCCGGATCGATGGGCAGGTAGCCGCCGCCGGCCTTGAGGATGGCGTACATGGCCACCATCAGGTCGACCGAGCGATACATGCCGAGCCCGACCAGCGTCTCGGGCCCGACACCGATCGAGACCAGGTGGCGCGCCAGCCTGTTCGCCTCGCGGTCGAACTCCCGGTAGGTCAGCTCCTGCTCGCCGAAGATCAGCGCGGTGGCATCGGGCGTGCGTTCGACCTGTGCCTCGAAGGCATCGGCGAGCGTGAGTGCGGGTACGACGACATCGGTCTCGTTCCAGCGTTCCATCTCGGAACGTTCCGTGTCGCTGCGCAGTTCGATCGCGTCGACACTCACCGTGGCGTCCTTGGTGACCGCCTCGAGGATCGCGGTGAACTTCTCCGTGAAGCCGACCACCGTCGACTCGTCGAAGAGGTCACGCGCGTAGTTGAACACCCCCCGGATCCCGGTGCGCCGCGCCTCCTGATCGAACTCGGTCGACAGCGTCACCTGAAGGTCCAGCTTCGCCCCGTCGGGTACCGCGTCGAGCGGGGTGACAGTCAGCCCGGGCAGCGCGACCTCCGCTCGGGCGAAGTTCTGCACCACGAGCAGCACCTGGAACAGCGCCGAGTAGGCGGTCGACCGCCTCGGGTTGAGCACCTCGATCAACTGCTCGACCTGGGTGTCGGCGTGGGCGAAACCGTCGATGTCGTTCGCGCGGACCTCGTCCAGGAAGTCGGTGAACGCGGTCGCGGCCTCGACCCGGTTGCGCAGAACCAACGTGTTGCCGAACATGCCGATCAGGTCGTCGAGGGCCTCCTCACCTCGGCCGGCGACCTGCACTCCGATCACGATGTCATCGCTGCCGGAGAGCCTCGACAACAGCACCGCGAGTGCGGCGTGGGCCACCATGAAGAAGGTCGAGTTGTGTTCCCGCGCCATGCGGTCGATCCGATCCGCGAGATCCGCCGACAGCACGAAGTCGACGTAGCCGCCGCGGTTCGACGCGACCGCGGGACGCGGCCGATCGGTCGGGAGCTCCAACAGGTCGGGAGCCCCATCGAGGTGCTGTGTCCAGTAGCCGATCTGCTTGGCGGACAAGCTGTTCGGATCGTCCTGATCGCCGAGCAACGCTCGCTGCCACAGTGCATAGTCCGCGTACTGCACCGCCAATGGCGCCCAACCGGGCTCGAGGCCCATGCGTCGCGCCTCGTAGGCGACGAGTATGTCCCTCGACATGGGCGCCATGGACCCACCGTCGCTGGAGATGTGGTGCAGGACGATGGCGAGCACGAACTCGTCCTCGTCGAGCTGGAACAGGCCGGCCCGCAACGGGACCGCCGCGGCGACGTCGAACCCGCCGCCGACGATCCCGATCAGCCGAGACCACATCTGATCCTCGTCGATGCGCTCCGGCTCGAGCGGCGGCACCACGTCGGCAGCGGGCAGGATCACCTGCTGCGGTCCCTCCGCCGAGTCCGGGAAGACCGTGCGCAGCGCCTCGTGACGCTCCACCACGTCGGCGATGGCCGCGCGCAGCGCCGCGGTGTCCAGCGCGCCGCTCAGGCGCACCACGAGGGGGATGTTGAACGCGGGCGAACTGGTGTCGAACTGGTTGAAGAACCACATCCGCTGCTGTGCATGTGACAGCGGGATACGTTCCGGCCGAGGACCCGCAACCAGCGCGGGGCGCCCGCCCTCGCCTGCGTGACGCTCCACCGCAACTGCGAGCGCGCCGACCGTCGACGCCTCGAAGAGCACTCGAACCGGCACCTGCGCGTCCAGCGCAGCACCCAACCGCGAGATCACCTGGGTGGCGATCAGCGAGTTGCCACCGAGGGCGAAGAAGTCGTCGTCGACGCCGACGCGTTCGACCCCGAGCACATCGGCGAACACGCCCGCCACGATCTCCTCGATCGGCGTCGACGGCGCCCGGTATGCGACGGCCTCGAAGGCAGGCACCGGCAGCGCCTTTCGGTCGAGCTTGCCGTTGACCGTCACCGGCAGCGCGTCGAGGACCACCAACTGGGCCGGCACCATGTACGCCGGCATCGATCCCGACAGCTGGGTGCGCAGTTCCTGCGGGTCGAGTGCGATCTCCTGGTCGGCGACGACGTAGCCGAGCAGACGCTGTCCGGTGTGCGGGTCCTCGTGCACCGTCACCACGGCCTGCGCCACCCCGGCGCAGGCCAGGAGGGCGGACTCGATCTCGCCGAGCTCGATCCGCAGACCGCGAAGCTTGACCTGCGAATCGGCGCGGCCCATGAAGTCGAGCTCGCCGTCGGACGTCCAGCGCACCAGGTCGCCGGTCGCGTACATCCGCGTACCTGCCTCGCCGAACGGGTTGGCCACGAACTTGCCCGCGGTGAGCTCGGCGCGGTCGTGGTAGCCGCGCGCCAGCCCGGCGCCGGAGGTATAGAGCTCACCGACCACGCCGATCGGCACCGGCCGCAGCCGAGTGTCGAGGACCACCGCACCGACGCCGCCGATCGGCGCGCCGATGGTGATCGGGTCACCGGCGGCCAACGCCCCCGTCAGCGTGACGACGATGGTGGTCTCGGTCGGGCCGTAACCGTTGAAGAACCGTCGTCCCGGCGCCAGCCGCGCGACCAGCTCCGGCGGGCAGACGTCGCCGCCGACGCCCACCATCTCCAGGTCGGGCAGATCCTCGGCGCGCATGGTCCCCATCGCGGCGGGCGCGCTCATCAGGTGGCTGACCCGCTGCTCGCGCACCAGCCCCGCGAGTTCGTCACCACCGACGACCTCCGGCGGCGCCACCACCATCGTGGCGCCTGCGCTGAAGGAGGTCAGCATCTCGAACATCGAGGCGTCGAAGCTGGCCGAGGCCAGGCGCAGCACCCGCGACTTGGCGGTGATGACCATCTCCGGGTGGGCGTCCGCGGAGAATGCGGACAGCCCGGTGTGGGTGACCACCACGCCCTTCGGCAGGCCGGTGGAACCCGAGGTGTAGATCATGTACGCGCCGTTGCCCGCGGACAGCGGCGCCGTCCGGTCGCGGTCGGTGACCGGGGCGGACGAGAGCCCGTCGGCCGTCGCGCCGTCGAGCTCGAGCCAGTCGGTGGTGCCCGGCAGATCCTCGCGGACCCCGGCGACCGTCAGCCCCAGGACCGCGGCGGAATCGGTGAGGATGTGCTCGATCCGTGCGAGCGGCAGCGCCGGGTCCACCGGCACGAACGCGGCCCCGCTCTTGGCGACCGCCCACATCGCGACCACCGACTCGAGCGACCGCGGGAACGCCAACGCCACGAACGTCTCCGGCCCGATACCCCGCGAGATCAACAGCCGCGCAATACGGTTCGACGTCGCATCGAGCTCCGCATAGGTCATCTCGGTGCCACTCGCGGCCAGCGCGACCTTCTGCGGGTCCACTGCCGCGCCGGCGGCGAGCATCTCCGGCAGCAGTCGCGCCTGCAGCGGTCGTGCGAGCGCGCGCTGCGCCAGGGTCGCCCGCTCGCCCTCGTCGAGCAGGTCCAGCTCGCCGACCACCACGGCCGGTTCGGCCACGATCGATCCCAGCAAGCGCACCAGGCGCTCGACGAAGACTCGTGCCGTGCACTCGTCGAACAGGTCCGCCGCGTAGGTGAGCGAACCGGCCAGGCCGTCCGCGCTCTCCCGGAAGGTCAGCTCGAGGTCCATCTTCGCGACCGCGGCGTCCGCCTCGAGCGGCGACACCTCGATGCCCGGCAGCTCGAACGAGGCCAACCCCTGGTTCTGCAGCGACAGGGCCACCTGGGCCAGCGGCGGGTGCGCCTGCGATCGAGGCGGGTTCACCACCTCCACGACCCGCTCGAACGGCACGTCGGCATTGCCGAACGCGGCCAGGTCCACCGCGCGGGTGCGCGCCAGCAACTCGGCGAAGGTCAGGGTCGGGTCGACCTGCGTGCGCAGCACCAGGGTGTTGACGAACATGCCGACCACGTCGTCGAGCTCGGCATCACCCCGACCGGCGATCGGGCTGCCGATGGTGATGTCGGTGGACCCGCTCAGGCGGGCCAGCTGCACCGTCAGTGCCGCGTGCAGCACCATGAACAGCGTGGACTGACGCTCCCGAGCCAGCTCCGTCAGCTGCCCCAGCAGCTCCGCGTCGATTGTGAAGTCGGTACGCGCGCCGCGCATCGACGCCACCGGCGGCCGCGGGCGGTCCGTCGGCAGTTCCAGGAGTGCGGGCACCCCTGCCAGCTGCTCGACCCAGTAGCCGAGCTGGACTGCCGCAGGCGACTCCGGGTCGTCCTCCGACCCGAGCACCTCGTGCTGCCACAGCGCGAAGTCCGCGTACTGCACCGTCAGGGGCGCCCACGTCGGGGCCTGACCCTCGGTCCGCGCCAGGTACGCCACCATCAGATCCCGCGCCAACGGCCCCGCCGAGAATCCGTCGGACGAGATGTGGTGCACCACGAACGCGAAGACATGCTCCGTCTCCGAAACGCGGAACAGGCTTGCCCGCAACGGGATCTCCGCAGACACGTCGAAGCCCCGCAGCGCGAAACCGGTGAACGCGGCCATCAAGCCGTCCGCAGACACCGCCACCTCGTCCAGCTCCAACCGGACGTCGTCGATGCCGACGACCACCTGGGACGGGCCGTCCGCCGAGTTCGGGAACACCGTCCGCAGCGACTCGTGCCGCTCGACAACGTCACCGACGGCCGCCCGCAGGGCCGCGACGTCCAGCTCGCCCGACAGCCGCACCGCGACCGGAATGTTGTAGGCAGGCGAGGCGGTGTCGAACTGGTTGATGAACCACATCCGGGACTGCGCGGGCGAGAGCGGGATCCGCTCCGGCCGGGGGCCCGCCACCAGCGCGGGGCGCCCACCGGAGCCCGCGTGCTGTTCGAGGGCCACGGCGAGGGCCGCTACCGACGACGCCTCGAAGAGCACCCGCACCGGAACCTGGGCATCCAACTCCGCGCCCAGCCGCGAAACCACCTGTGTGGCGATCAGCGAGTTGCCACCCAACTCGAAGAAGTCGTCGTCTGCGCCGACCCGCTCCACGCCGAGCACATCCGCGAACACCCCGGCCACGATCTCCTCGATCGGCGTCGACGGCGCCCGGAAGGCCCGCACCTCGAACACCGGGGCCGGTAGCGCCGTCCGATCCACCTTGCCGTTGGCACTCAACGGAATCCGATCGAGCACCGTCACCGACGAGGGCACCATGTACGCGGGCAACCGCGTCGCCAGCGCCGACCTCAGGTCGTCTGCCGAGACGGTCTCACCCGGCACCGCCACCACATAGCCCACCAGCCGGTCACCGAGGTGTCGGTCGTGGTGCAGTACGACCACAGCCTGTCCGACCGAGCCGTGTTCGACCAGCGCGGCCTCGATCTCTCCGAGCTCGATCCTCTGACCGCGCAACTTCACCTGGAAGTCCGACCGCCCGATGTACTCCAGGTTGCCGTCACCGTTCCACCGCACCAGGTCACCGGTGCGGTACATCCGGGAACCGTTGTCCCCGAAGGGGTTGGCCACGAACCGGTCCGCCGTCAACCCGAACCGGCCACCGTAGCCGCGACCCACGCCGATGCCGCCGACGTAGAGTTCGCCCTCCACACCGGTCGGGACCGGCTGCATCCGCCGGTCCAGCACGAACAGGTCGATGTTCGCGATCGGGGATCCGATCGGTACGCCGGAGCCGTCGGAGACCGCCGCGTCGAACGCGGAGACCACGTCCGAGGCCTCGGTCGGTCCGTAGCTGTTGACCACCCGCAGACCGGAATTCATCAGCGTCTCGAACTTGCCGATCCGGATCGCCTCGCCACCGAGGAAGACCACCTCAAGGGCGGACAGGATCCCGTCGGCGTCGGTGTCGACGACCGCCTCGAACGCGCTTGGCGACATGTTCGCCACCCTGACACCCGACCCGACCGCGGCGCCGGCCTCGACAATCCGCAGGATGTCCCGCGCGTCGAAGCCGTCGGCGGCGAGATGGATCGCGCGCCCCTCCGTCAGCGCCGCCCACACGTTCTTCTGCGTCAGGTCGAAGCTCGGCGAGGAGGCGATCAACAGTCCACCGACGGCGGGCAGTTCACGTCGGTACCAGGCCAGGGTGTTCTCAATGCCTGCCATCGGCACCAGCGTCGGCTTCGGCTTGCCCGTCGACCCGGATGTCGAGATGACGTAGCCCAGCCGCAGCCCCGCCGCGGGCTCACGCCACCGGTCGACAGGACGCGCGGAAACCTCACCGGCCCCTACGAACTCGTCCATTGCGACGACCGGGATCGGCAGGTCCCTGGCCGACGCACTCACCACGCACCGCGCACCGGTGTCGTCGAGGATCGACTCGATCCGATCCGCCGGGTACGTCGGATCGATCGGCGCGTAGGCCGCACCGGCCTTCCACGCCGCCAGCATCGCGACGACCCACTCCACCGACCGCGGCAGCACCAGCGCCACCACATCGTCGACGCCGACACCCAGCCGGACCAGTTCGGCCGACAACGCCGTCGATCGTGTGTCGAGCTCCGCGTAGGTCACCGATTCGTCACCGGCCGCCACCGCGACCGCGTCGGGGAACCGGTCCACCCGGTCACCGAACAGCGACACCGGAGACGTCACCGACACCGCCGAGCGCCTGCCCCGCGACCACCCGAGCACGCGGGCGCTCTCGACCTCGTCGAGAATCTTGACGTCGCCGACGGCGACGGACATGTCGGCCGCCATCGCGGACAGGATCCGCTGAAGCATCTCGGCGAACGACGCGACCGTCGACTCGTCGAAAAGATCTGTCGCGTACTCGAACTCGGCCTGCATTCCCCCGCCCGCCGCGTCAACCTCAGACATCGTCAGCTGCAGGTCGACCTTCGCTGCCGCTGCGTCGTAGTCGACTCCCGAGATCGTCAGTCCCGGCAGCTCGAACGAGGCCTCCGCGAAGTTCTGGAACACCAGCATCACCTGGAACAACGGGTGACGGGCCTGCGAGCGAGCCGGGTTGAGCACCTCGACCAGCCGCTCGAACGGTACATCGGCATGCCCGAAGGCCTGCAGATCCGACTCCCGGGCGCGCACGAGCAGCGCTGCGAGGGACTCGGACTGGTCCAGCTCCGTCCGCAACACCAGCGTGTTGACGAACATGCCGACGAGGTCGTCGAGGGCCGCGTCGCCGCGACCCGCCACCGGGGTGCCGACAGCGATGTCGTCCGTACCGGACAGACGCGAGAGCAGGACCGCCAAGGCCGCGTGCACGACCATGAACAGCGTGACGTGGTTCTCCCGCGCCACCCGGTTCAGCCCGCGCTGCAGGTCGGCATCGAGCGAGAAGCGATGCCGCGCACCACGGTACGAGGCGACACTCGGCCGAGGCCGGTCACCCGGGAGGTTCAGCTGGTCCGGCAGACCCTCCAGCGCGTCCCGCCAGTGGGTGAGCTGACCGGCGATCAGGGACGTCGGATCGTCTTCGGAGCCGAGGACCTCACGCTGCCACAGAGCGAAGTCCGCGTACTGCACGGCCAGCGGTGCCCAGCCCGGTGCCTGTCCGCGACTGCGGGCCTCGTAGGCGACCATGACGTCGCGGGCCAGCGGCCCGACGGAGAACCCGTCGGCCGCGATGTGGTGCACGACGACGACGAGAACGTGCTCGGCGTCGGAGAGCTCGAACAGCCGCGCCCGCACCGGAGCGCCGGTCGTGACGTCGAATCCGGCCGAGGCCACCTCGGTCAGTGCCGGGATCAGCGTGTCCGGGGTGAGCGGGAGGCCGACAATGTCGATTCCGGCCTCGGAGGAGGTCAGGATCCGCTGCCGCGGGCCGTCGTCCGAGCCGGGGAAGACTGTCCGCAGGGACTCGTGCCGCTCGAGCACGTCAGCCAACGCGGCCCGCAGCGCATCGACGTCCAACTCGCCCGACAGACGCAGCGCGATCGGCACGTTGTACGCCGACGACTGCGGATCGAACCGGTTGAGGAACCACATTCGTTGCTGCGCAAGCGACAACGGGATTCGCTCCGGGCGCGGAGCCGCGACCAGCGCCGTGCGTCCGCCCGCACCGGCGTGCCGCTCGACGGCCACCGCCAGTGCCGCCACCGACGACGCCTCGAACAGGAGGCGTACCGGAACCCGGGCATCCAGCGCCGCACCCAACCGCGAAACCACCTGCGTGGCGATCAGCGAGTTGCCACCCAACTCGAAGAAGTCGTCGTCTGCGCCGACCCGCTCCACGCCGAGCACATCCGCGAACACCCCGGCCACGATCTCCTCGATCGGCGTCGACGGCGCCCGGAAGGCCCGCACCTCCAACTCCGGCACAGGCAAGGACTTCCGGTCCAACTTGCCCACCACCGTGCGCGGGAGCTCGTCGAGCACCACCACCTGCGCAGGCACCATGTACGTCGGCAGCACAGCGGACAGCCCATCGCGCAACACCTGCGGTTCGAGCGCCGAATCCGCCTCACCCACCACGTAACCGAGCAACCGCTGTCCGGTGTGCGGGTCCTCGTGCACCATCACGACCGCCTGCGCCACTCCGTCGCAGCCGGCCAGTGCCGCCTCGATCTCGCCGAGCTCGATCCGCAACCCGCGGAGCTTGACCTGCGAATCCGCACGCCCCACGAAGTCCAGTTGGCCGTCTACGGTCCAGCGAACCAGGTCGCCAGTCGCATACATCCGACTCCCAGGGGCGCCGAACGGATTCGCCAAGAACCGGCTCGCCGTCAGCGCGGAACTGCCGTGGTAACCCCGCGCCAGCCCGGCACCCGACAGGTACAGCTCTCCCACCACCCCGAGAGGGACCGGCCGCAGCCGCGCATCGAGCACCGCGGCGCCCGCTCCCCCGATGGGTGCACCGATGGTGATCCGGTCGTCCACCGACAGCGGCGCCGTCAAGGTGATGACGATGGAGGTCTCCGTCGGACCATAGCCGTTGAAGAACCGGCGCCCCGGCGCCAACCGCTCCACCAACTCCGGCGGGCACACGTCACCGCCGACGCCCACCATCTCGAGATCCGGCAGGTCCTCGCCGCGCATGGTTCCCAACGCCGCGGGCGCGCTCATCAGATGGCTCACCCGCTCGTCCCGCAACAGCACCGCGAGCTCGTCGCCACCCATGACCTCCGGCGGCGCCACCACCATGGTGGCGCCGGTGCTGAACGCGGACAGCATCTCGAACAGCGACGCGTCGAAGCTCGCCGACGACAGTCGCAGCACGCGCGACGCGGCCGTGATCGCCAGCTCCGGACGTGCCTCGGCCATGAACGTCGCGAGACCGGTGTGGGTCACCACCACGCCCTTCGGCGTGCCCGTCGACCCTGACGTGTAGATCATGTACGCGGCGGTGTTCGCGGACACCTGCGCCGTCCGGTCCCGATCCGAGACCGGGCCGTCCGGCAGCCCCTCGGCCACCTCGCCGTCCAACTCGAGCCACTCGACGAGGCCGGGCAGCCCATCACGGACCCGGGTCATCGTCAGCCCCAGCACCGCACCGGAATCGGTCAACATGTGCTCGATCCGCGCGTCCGGCAGCGCAGGATCCACCGGCACGAACGCGGCCCCGGTCTTGACGACCGCCCACATCGCGACCACCGACTCCACCGTCCGCGGGAACGCCAACGCCACAAACGTCTCCGGCCCCACACCCCGCGAGATCAAAAGCCGGGCAAGACGATTGGACGACCCGTCCAACTCCGCATAGGACATCTCGGTGCCGCTCGCGGTCAGCGCGACCGCCGCCGGGTCGACGGCCGCTCCGAAGCCGAGGATCTCCGGCAGCAGCCGCACCGGCAGCGGCGCCGCGATCGCGCGCTCCGCGAGCACCGACCGCTCCCGAGGGTCGAGCAGATCGGCCTCGCCGACCAGGACCGACGGGTCGGCCGAGACCGCACCCAGCACCCGCACCAAGCGGTCGACGAACCGCTGGGCGGTGCCGCCGTCGAACAGGTCCGCCGCGTAGATGAGCGAGCCCGACATGCCCGCCTCGCTCTCGCGGAAGGTCAACTCGAGATCGGTCTTCGCGAGGTCGGTCTCCTGGTCGAGCATCGTCACGCGGACGTCCGGCAGCTCGAGCGAGCCGACGCCCTGACTCTGCAGCGACAGCGCCACCTGGAACAACGGCGAATACGCCTGCGAGCGAGGCGGGTTGGCGACCTCGACGACGCGTTCGAACGGCACGTCTGCGTGCCCGAACGCGGCCAGGTCGACCCCGCGGGTCTGGGCCAGCAGGTCCGCGAAAGTCGCGGTCGGATCGACCTCGGTGCGCAGCACCAGGGTGTTGACGAACATTCCGACCACGTCGTCCAGCGCCGCCTCGCCGCGGCCGGCGATCGGGCTGCCGACGGTGATGTCGGTGGAGCCGCTGAGCCGAGCGAGCTGGAGCGAGAGCGCCGCGTGCAGGACCATGAACAGGGTCACGCGGTGCTCGAGCGCGAGCCCACGCAGACGATCGGTCAACTCGGCGTCGACGACGAAGTCGACGCGGGCACCGCGATAGGAGGCGACCGCAGGCCGGGGTCGGTCGGCGGGCAGGTCGAGCACGGCAGGCACGCCTGCCAGTCGCTCGGCCCAGTAGGCGAGCTGGACCGATGCCAGCGAGTCCATGCGGTCCTCGGACCCGAGTACCTCACGCTGCCACAGCGCGTAGTCCGCGTACTGGACCGCCAGTGGCGCCCAGGCCGGGCACTCGCCGCGGGTCCGGGCCGCATAGGCGGTGACCAGGTCGCGGGCCAGCGGCAGCGTCGAGAATCCGTCGGCGCTGATGTGGTGGACCACGAGCACCAACACGTAGTCGCCTGCGTCGAGGCGGAAGAGGCCGCCGCGCAGCGGGATGGCGGCGGTGACGTCGAATCCACCGGAGACGAGCTCGACGATCGCCGTCCGTAGCGCGTCCTCGCCGTCGACGTCGACGGGACTGAGGTCGACGGGCACCTCGGTCGCCGGCAGGATCCGCTGTTGCGGACCGTCAGCGGAATCCGGGAACACCGTGCGGAGGGATTCGTGCCGGTCGATCACGTCGTGCACGGCGGCGGCGAGCGCGGCGGCGTCCAACTCGCCGGTCAGGCGCACCGCCAGCGGGATGTTGTAGACCGCGGACGTGGGGTCGAATCGGTTGAGGAACCACATCCGCTGCTGTGCCAGCGACAGCGGGATCCGGTCCGGCCGGGTCCCGGCCACGAGCGGGATCCGGTCCGCGGCCTCGTGTGTGTCCACCAGGGCGGCGAGGCCTGCCACGGTCGAGCTACCGAAGATCTCCCGAACCCGCAGGCCGGTGCCCGCGGTGGCGTTGAGCCGCGCGACAACCTGGGTGGCGCTGAGCGAGTTGCCGCCGAGCGCGAAGAAGTCGTCGTCCGCGCCGACCCGCTCGCTCCCGAGCACCTCGGCGAAGATGTCGGCCACCACCTGCTCGGTGGCCGTGCGCGGCGGCAGGTACTCGCGCACCTCGAACACCGGCGCAGGCAATGCCTTCCGATCCAGCTTGCCACCCGGTGTCAACGGCACCGCCTCGAGCACCGTCACCGATGCCGGCACCATGTACTCCGGCAACCGATCGCGCACGAAGCTCGTCAACGCGGAGGTCTCCACCGGGGCGCCTGCCCGCGGCAACACATACGCGACCAGCGACCGGCCACCGGCCGGGCCGTCGAACCCGACCGTCGCCGCGAAATCGACGTCCGGATGAGCGGACAGCACGGCGTCGATCTCACCCAACTCGATCCGGTGGCCACGGATCTTCACCTGGGCATCGGTCCGTCCGAGGTACTCGAGCGTCCCCTCCCGAGACCACCGCACCAGGTCACCGGTCCGGTACAGCCGCGACCCCGCGCCTCCGAACGGGTTGGCCACGAACCGCTCCGCGGTCAGCGGCAGCCGCGCGTGGTAGCCGCGTGCCAGCCCGGCTCCCGACAGATAGAGCTCTCCCGCGACGCCGACCGGCACCGGGTGAAGCCGGGCGTCGAGCACCACGACGTCGGTGCCAACGACGGGACCGCCAAGCACCACCGGCCGACCCGCGACCATCGGGTCCGAGTGCACCGCGACAACCGTCGACTCGGTCGGCCCGTATGCGTTGAACATCCGTCGGCCCGGCGCCCACCGCTCGACCAGTGAGGCCTCGCAGGCGTCACCGCCGACGACGACGACCTCGAGCTGCTCGAGCCCGGCCGGATCGACCGTCGCCAAGGCCGCGGGGGTCACGAACGCGTGTGTCACCCGCTGCTCGCGCAGCAGGTCGGCGAGGGCTTCGCCGCCGTAGACGTGCGTCGGCGCCACCACCATCGTGGCCGCGCCGCCCGCCGCCATCATCAGTTCCAGGATCGACGCGTCGAAGCTCGGCGACGCGAAGTGCAGGGTCCGCGAATCGGTCCGCACCCCGTACCGGTCGCGCTGGTCGTCCACGAACGCACCGAGACCGGCGTGGCTCACCACCACGCCCTTCGGGACACCCGTCGACCCGGACGTGTAGATCACGTAGGCCGGGTTCTCCGGCCGCACCACGCCCGACAGCTCGCCGCCGGTGACCGCCGCCGAGCTCCGGTCCGCGACCCGAGCCGCAGCACTGGCGTCGTCGAGCACCAACCAGTGCACCGAGTCTCCCAGCGCGGGCCGGTTCTGCCCGACGGTCACACCGACCCGCGCGCCGGAGTCGGAGAGCATGTGCTCGATCCGGTCGGCCGGATACGTCGGATCCACCGGCAGGAATGCGGCACCCGTCTTCGCCACCGCCCACACCGCGGTGACGGACTCGACGGACCGTTCCAGGGCCACGGCCACGCAGGACTCGGGCCCGGCGCCCATGCCGATCAGCTCACGCGCGAGACGATTCGAGCGCACATCCAGCTCGGCGTAGGACAGAGCTGTCCCCTCGAACACGATCGCGTCCCCGCCCGGGTTGCGGTCCGCCGCCTCCGCCAGCAGCGCCGCCAGGGTCACCCCCGGCCGCTCGGACCGCGACGGCGCGCCGCCCAGCGATCGCAACGCCGTCCGTTCGGACTCGTCGAGAATCTCGACGTCACCGACGGCTCCGTCGGGCCGTTCCACCGCAGCGGCCAGGATCCGCAGGAAGCGCGCCGCGAACTCGAGCACGGTGGCCTCGTCGAACAGGTCACTCGCATAGACGAACTCGGCTGCGGCGCCCTCCCCGTCAACCAGCTCGCCGACCGTCAGCTGCAGGTCGAACTTCGCGACCCCGAAGTCGAGGGGTTCACGGTGGATCTGCAGTCCGGGCAGGGCGAAACCGTCGACCTGCAGGTCCTCGAACGCCAGCACCACCTGGAACAGCGGGTGGTACGCGGTGGATCGGGCCGGGGCCACCACCTCGACCAGTCGCTCGAACGGCACGTCCGCCTGTCCGAACGCGGCGAGGTCGACATCCCGGATCTCACGGAGCAGTTCGTCGAAGGGCAGCGCGCCGTCGACCTCGGAGCGCAGCACCAGCGTGTTGACGAACATGCCCACGACGTCGTCGAGCGCCGACTCGCCGCGGCCGGCGACCGGGGTGCCGATCGCGATGTCGGTGGACTCGCTCAGCCTGGCCAGCAGAACCGCGAGCGCGGCGTGCAGCACCATGAACGGCGTCGCGTTGGCGCGGCGGGCGAGCTCGCGGACGCCGTGGTAGACGTCGGCGTCGATGCTGAACGGCACTCCGGCGCCGCGGTAGGTCGGGGTCGCCGGACGCCGGTGGTCGTGGGGCAGGGCCAGCAGGTCCGGCAGACCCGCCAACTGCTGCGACCAGTACCCGAGCTGCCGCGCGGCCAGCGACTGCGGGTCTGACTCCGATCCGAGGATCTCCTGCTTCCACAGCGCGTAGTCGGCGTACTGGACCGGCAGCGGCTCCCATCCGGGCGCCGTGCCGTGCGCGCGAGCACTGAACGCGGACATGACATCACGCGCCAACGCCTGCATCGACCACCCGTCGATGCTGATGTGGTGCACGACCATCGACAGGACGTGCTCGTCACCGGCCACCCGGAACAGGCGCAGCCGGATCGGCAGTTCGGTGGTGACGTCGAAGCCGCCCGCGACCTCCTCGCGGAGTCGGTCCGCGAGCTCGGCCGGCGCCATCGCCGCGACCGGCAGGTCGACCGCGACCTCGCCGACCGCCAGGATCTGCTGGCTTGGACCGTCGACCGAGTCGGGGTAGCGGGTGCGCAGGGACTCGTGCCGGCCCGTCACGTCCGCGACCGCGTCCCGCAACGCCGCGACGTCGAGGGTGCCGCTCAGCCGCAGTGCCACGGCGACGTTGTAGGCGCCGGAGCTGGTGTCGAACTGGTTGAGGAACCACATCCGGGACTGCGCCGGCGAGAGCGGGACCCGGTCCGGACGGACCGCCGGCACCAGGGGCGGCCGCACGCCGGCGCCGTTGGCGTCGTCGAGCCGGGCAGCCAGTGCCCCGACCGTCGGCGACTCGAACAGATCCCGCACGCTCACCCGCACACCCAGCTCCGAGTCGAGCCGTGCGAGCAGACGGGTGGCGAGCAACGAGTTGCCGCCGAGGTCGAAGAAGTTGTCGGACGCGCCGACCTGAGGCTTCCCGAGCAACTCCGCACTGATCCGCGCGACCACGATCTCGGTGGCGGTGGCGGGGGCGACGAATTCTGCGCCCGTGAACTCGGGTTCCGGCAGCGCCTTCCGATCGAGCTTGCCGTTCGCGTTCAGCGGAAACGCGTCGAGGACGATGAGGACCGAGGGCACCATGTACGCCGGCACGTCGCGCCCGACGGACTCGAGCAACGCCGCGCGGTCGATCTCCGCGCCGGCCGCCGGCACCACGTATCCGGCGAGGAACTCGCCGCCGGCGCCGCCGCGCAGCAGCACCGCGGCCTGGCCGACCGAGTCGTCACGCGTGAGCGCCGACTCGATCTCGCCCAGCTCGATGCGTTGGCCGCGCAGCTTCACCTGGAAGTCGGTGCGCCCCAGGTACTCCAACTCACCCTGAGAGTTCCACCGGGCCAGGTCGCCGGTCCGGTACATCCGCGCGCCCGGGCGGCCGAAGGGGTCCGCCACGAAACGGTCCGCCGTCAGGTCCGGCCTCTGGACGTACCCGCGCGCCAGCTGGACGCCCGCGAGGTAGAGCTCTCCCGCGGCACCGACCGGGAGCGGACGCAGCCTGGCGTCCAGCACGTAGGTCTGGGTGTTCCACACCGGTGCGCCGATCGGGACGACCGGCTCCGCTCGGTGCGTCTCGTGGAAGGTGACGTCGACCGACGCCTCGGTCGGGCCGTACAGGTTGTGTAGCCGCGCCCGGCTGCGCCGGTGGAACTCGGCGACCGCGCTGGGCGGGAGCGCCTCGCCGCTGGCGAACACGTGGCGCAGGGACTCACACCGGGACAGGTCGGCGTCGGCGAGGAACAGTTCGAGCATCGACGGCACGAAGTGCAGCGTCGTGATCCGCTGGTCGTGGATCACCGCCTCGAGGTACCGCGGGTCGCGGTGGCCGTCGGGTTCCGCGATGACCATGCGGGCGCCGGTCTGCAACGGCCAGAACAGCTCCCACACCGAAACGTCGAAGGTGACCGGCGTCTTCTGCAGCACCGCGTCGTCGCCGCCGAGCGGGTACCTGCTCTGCATCCACAGCAGTCGGTTCACGATGCCGGCGTGCGGGACCGCGACGCCCTTGGGCCGCCCGGTCGAGCCGGACGTGTAGATCACGTAGGCGGTGTTGTGACCGCGCAACTGCGCCCGCTCGGACTCCTGCAGCGGGGCATCGCCCTGGCCGGACAGGTCCATGGTGTCCACCGCCACCGTCGTCGCGGCGTCGGGCATGGCGGCGGCGTCGGCCGAGGTGGTCAGCACCAGCACCGGCCGGGCCTGGGACAGCACGTAGTCCGTCCGCTCGGCGGGCTGGTCGGGATCGATCGGCACGTACGCGCCGCCCGCGGCGAGGACCGCGTAGATGCTCACCATCAGGTCGACGGACCGTCGCATCGACACCGCGACGAACGACTCCGGCCCCACCCCGGCGGCGAGCAGGTACCGCGCCAGTCGATTGACCCGGCGGTCGAATTCGCGGTACGAGACGCACTCGTCCCCGGCCACCAACGCGACCGCGTCCGGGGTCGAGGCGACCTGCGCGGCGAACAGGTCGACCAGGGTGGCCGGGGCCACTGGGTGGTCGGTGTCGTTCCACTCCGCGACCACGAGGTCCCGCTCGCCCGGGGCGAGGATGTCGATCTCCTCGACCGCGAGGCCGGGCTGCGCCGCCATCGTGTCCAAGATGCGGATCAGCCGGGAAGCCAACAGCGTCACGGCATCCCGATCAAAGGATTGCGGGCTGTACCGCAGGTTCAGTCGCAGCCGCGGGTCGAGGATCGACATCAGCGTCAGCGGGAAGTGCGTCGCGTCGTGTGCGTCGAGGTCGAGCACCCGCATTCCGCCGATGTCGGTGTTCTCGTCGAATCCGGACTTGTCGACCGGATACGACTCGAACACCGTCAAGGTGTCGAAGAGCTCCCCCAGACCGACCGCAGCCTGGATGTCACCGAGTCCGACGTGATGGTGATCGAGCAGGTCCGCCTGGTCGGCCTGCAGCCGGGACAGGAAGTCCGAGACCGACTCGTCCTGGTCGACGCGGACGCGGACGGGCACGGTGTTGATGAACAGGCCCAGCATGGACTCGACGCCTGCCAGCTGCGGCGGGCGTCCGGATACGGTGGCGCCGAAGGTGACGTCGTCGCGGGAGAGCAGCCGGGCAAGCAGCAGCCCCCACGCCGCCTGGATCACCGTGTTCACGGTCACCCCGAGCTCGCGGGCCATCCGGCCGATCCCGTCCTCCAGCCCGGCGGGCAGATCGACGACCAACTCCTCGGGCAGCGGTCCCTGCTCCCCCGGCAGCCGGGCAGGCGCGAGCAGGGTCGGTTCGGTGACGCCGTCGAGTGCGCGACCCCAGGCCGCGTGTGCGGCCGCGGTGTCACAATCGGCCAGCCAGGCGAGGTACTCGCGATAGGAGCGCGGCCGGGCCAGGCCCGCGATGTCGGCGCCCGCGGCATAGGAGATCAACAGTTCCCGCACCAGCAGCGGCATCGACCAACCGTCGAGCAGGATGTGGTGATTGGTGATGGCGAGCACGTACCGCTCGGGCGCCGTGCGCACCAACAGGATCCGTAGCAGCGGCGGGCTGTCCATCGGGAACCGAGCGGTCCGCTCGTCGTCCAGTAGCTTCTCCAGGCGCACGTCCCGCTCGTGCTCGGGCAGCGCCCGGACGTCCACCTCCCGCCACGGCAGGTCGACGCGCTCGACCACGATCTGCACGGCGGAACCGTCCTCCGCGTAGCCGAACGCGGTACGCAGATTCTCGTGGCGCCGAACCAGATCCGTTGCGGCGGAACGCAACCTGCTCGAATCGACGACCCCCGCCAGGTTGAGCCTCAGCTGCGCGGTGTACACGTCCACCGTCTGCTCCGACAGCTCGGCGTGGAAGAGCAGGCCACGCTGCAGCGGCGAGAGCGGCCACACGTCGGACAGCAGCGGGTACCGGCTCTCCCACCGCTCGATCTCGGCCTGACCCACCCGGACCAGCGGGAAGTCCGAGGGCGTGAACCCGCCCGCGGCGGGCAGCTCGGCGCGCGCCGCAAGCCCCACCAGTGCACGCTGCCAGAGTCCGGCGAGCTCGGCGACGTCGTCGGCGGTCAGCAGTCCGGTCGGGAAGGCGAAGATCGCCGAGAGCCGCGGCCCGTCGACTCCGTCGTCGACCACCGCGTTGACGTCCACCACCGCCCCGACGGTCAGATCGGAACCGCTGGCGGCGTTGAGGTCCGGTGCGTCCGGGTCCGGGATCCACCCGAGACCCCGCATCGACTCGGGCACCTGGGCCGCGCCGGTGCGTCCGAGATAGTTGAAACTGACCTGAGGCACGCGCAACGACGCGAGCACCGGAGAGGTCGCGTCGTCGAGGTACCGCAGCACGCCGAATCCGACACCGCGATTCGGAACCGCGTGTAGTTGCTCCTTGACGGCCTTCATCACTGCGCCCGCCGCGGTGCCCCCGTCCACGGCGTCGGCGAGATCGACCCCGGTCAGGTCCAATCGCACCGGGAACAGGCTGGTGAACCAACCCACCGTCCTCGACAGGTCCGCGCCGGCGACGGCCTCGTCCTCGCGGCCGTGACCCTCGAGGTTGAGCAGGAGCGAGGGCAACTCGAGCCCGCGATCGCGGCGCCATGCCGACACCGCCACGGCGAGTGCGGAGATCAGCCCCTCGCTGACTCCGCACCGGAAGGCAGCAGGCAGGGTGGTCAGCAGGGATTCGGTGACGGCGGTGGTCAGCTCCACCCGCACCCGGCCCGCGGTCTCCACCGTGTCCAGATCCGGGTCGAGGTCCCTGGTGCCGAGCGCCGGGTCCGGACCCGAGAGAACACCCGTCCAGTAGTCCATTTCGCCGGCGAACGTCTTCGCGGCGGCGGAATCGGCGACGCCGTGGGCCCACCTACGCAGCGAGGTCCCGATCGGCGTGAGTTCCGGCGTGGCGCCAGCGGAAGCCTGCATCCACGCCTGCGCGAGGTCGGGGACGATGGTGCGCCACGACACCCCGTCGACGACGAGGTGGTGGGCGACTATCAGGAGCCGTTCCGCCGATTCCGTTGTCAGCCATACGAACTGGATCATGATTCCGCCGGCGGGGTCGAGTCGGCCCGCGGCCGTCTCGCACTCCTCGAGCAGGGCTTCGGTCATGCCGGCCTGGGTCACGGTGACAGTGCGCAGCAGCCGTTCCGGGTCGAGCGAGTCGGCCCTGGTCTCGAAGACCCAGCCATCTCCGTCGGGCAGGAACCGCGCGCGCAGCGCGTCGTGACGATCGGTCAGCGCGGCGACGGCGGCGGTCAGCGAGGCGTGGTCGATGCCGTCGGGCAGGGTGAGGGCGATCGCCTGGAAGAACGTGCCCGGTCCTCCGCGGTCGAGCATCGAGTGCACGATCGGCGTCAGCGGCACCGCTCCGATGCCCCCGCCCGCGAGCTCCTCGAGCGCAGTGTTCTCCGCGCCCTCTGCCTGGACTGCGATCTTCGCGATCTCGGCGATTGTCTTGCGCTCGAAGACGTCCCGCGCCGAGAACCGCAGTCCACGTGCCTTGGCCCGCGCGACGAGCTGGATGGCGATGATGCTGTCGCCGCCGACCGCGAAGAAGGACTCGTCGACACCGATGCGCTGGACGCCGAGCAGCTCCGAGACCACCTCCGCGATCAGCTTCTCGGCCTCGGTGACCGGTTCGCGGTACTCCGCCGTGGCGGTGCCGAACACGGGGATGGGCAACGCGCGCCGATCCAGTTTGCCGGCGGTGGTCAGCGGGACGTGGTCGATCACCATCACCGCGGACGGCAGCATGTGACCGGGCAGGAACTCCCCGGCGCGGGTGATGACAGCGGCCGGATCCACCGCGTGACCGGTCCGGGGACGTACGTAGGACACCAGCGCGATCGCGCCGTTGCTGCGCTCGTGCGCGATGGTGACCGCGAAGTCGATCCCGTCCTGCGACGTCAACGCGGCGTCGATCTCGCCGAGCTCGATCCGGAATCCGCGGATCTTGACCTGGTGGTCGGCGCGTCCGACGAACATCAGCTCGTGATCGGGAGTCCACCTGACCTCGTCGCCGGTCCGGTACATCCGAGAACCGGGCTCCGCGAAGGGATTCGCGACGAAACGGTCGGAGGTCAGCCCCCGCCGGTCGTGGTATCCGCGGGCGAGCGCGGGGCCGGCCAGGTACAGCTCACCAATGGCCCCCACCGGCACCGGGCGGAGCAGGCGATCGAGCACAAGGGCGCTCGCACCCTGGATCGGCGCACCGATGGTGATCCGATCGTCCACCGAGAGCGGGCGGCCGGTCGTGATGACGATCGTCGTCTCGGTCGGCCCATAGCTGTTGGTGAACCTGCAGACGTCGGCGAACTTCCCGACCAGGTCCGGGGTGCAGACGTCGCCACCCACGACCACCGCCTGCAGGTCGACGAGACCCTTCGGGTCGACCGACCCGAGCACGGTCGGCGCCGAGATGATGTGGGTGACCCGCTCCGATCGCAGCAGGTCCACGAGGTCCTCGCCGCCGTACACCTCGGGCGGGGCGACCACCATCGTCGCGCCTGCGGTGAAGGCCTGCAGCATCTCGAAGACCGAGGCGTCGAAGCTGGCGGACGAGAAACGCAGCACCCGGGAGGCCGAGGTGATCCCCAGCTCCTGGCGCGCCGCAGCCGCGAAGTTGACCAGACCGGCGTGGGTGACCACCACGCCCTTGGGCAGCCCCGTCGATCCCGAGGTGTAGATGACGAACGCCGGGTTTCCGGTGCGCAGCGGACGTCGCCGGTCCGCGTCGGTGACGGGATCCGTCGGCAGCACCGAGTACCGGGCGGTCGTCTCCTCGTCGTCCGTGATCAGCCAGTCGACCGAGGACGGCAACACACCCCGCTGCGCCGCCGTGGTGAGCCCGACCAGGACGCCGGAGTCGGTGACCATGTGCAACTTGCGATCGACGGGCAGTTCCGGGTCGATGGGCAGGAAGGCCGCACCGGACTTCGCCACGGCCCACACGGCCACCAGCGCCTCGACCGACCGGGCGAAGGAGAGGGCCACGAACGACTCCGGGCCGACGCCGCTGTCGATCAGCAGCCGAGCGAGCTGGTTGGACCGGGTATCGAGTTCGCGGTAGCTGACCCGATCCTCGCCTGCGACGATCGCGAGGCCGTCCGGATTTGCCGTCGCACCGTCCGCGAACAGGTCCGGCAGGAGTCGGGCATCGGAGGCCGCGGGCCCACGCAGCGGCACCAACTCCGCGCGCTCGTCGTCGTGCAGCACGTCCAGATCGGACACCAGCGCGGCACGATCGGCCGCGGCGAACTGCGTGAGGTACTCCAGGAACCGCGCGTGGTGCCCATCCAGGTCCTCGGCGGTGTACAGGTTCGGGTTCGCCTCGAAGTCGATGTGGGGCCGGCTCCCGGCGACGCTCGGATAGATGTTGACGGACAGGTCCTCGACCGGCCCGGTGGTCAGGACCCGCATCTGCCCGGTCAGGGTGCCAAGGCGGATCTCGCTGTGGAACATCATGATGTTGATCGCGGGACCGAAGAATCCACGCTGTCCCGCACCCGAGCCGAGTCCGCGCCGGATGTCCTCGTGGCGATAGCGCTGGTGGCGCAGCGCCCCGGTCAATTCCAACTGCACCTGGGAGACGAGGTCCGAGACGGTCGTCTCGTTGCCGACCTGCACCCGCAGCGGGATCACGTTGGAGACCATGCCGCCGGATCGGCGCATCCGGGCGGTCGTCCGTGCCGACACGGGCAGGCTCAGCGCGACATCGCTCTCGCCGGTCAGCCGGGAGAGGAAGGCCGCGACCGCGGCGATGGCGGTCGGGGTGAACTGGGAGTCCTGTCCCTCCATGGCCGCCTCGGTCGCAGCGGCCATCGGCCCTCCGGCCACCAGCGAGAAGGCGCCGACCGCCGCGGTGCTGGCGGCGAGGCTGATCGGCTCGGGCAGGTCCCGGGTCCGCTCTGTCCAGTACTCGCGGTCCTTGGCGAACCGGGTGGACTCCCGGTAGCGAGCCTCGTCCTCGCAGATCTCACGGACGGGACTGGCGGTGAGCTCGGCGGCGGGCCTGCCCTCGGCGGTCGCCGTGTACAGCTCGGCCACGCGGTTCATGTACGTCATCGCGCCGAATCCGTCGAGCACGATGTGGTGGATGCGGGCGTACCAGTAGTAGTGGTCGTCCCCGAGCCGAAGGACGGCGGATTCGATCAACCGGTCCGTGAGCAGGTCGATCGGAGCGCTGTACTCGGCACGCATCCAGTCCTCGGCCGCCTGGGCCGGATCGGCCGCGGACCGCAGGTCGATGACCTTCATCTGGTCGTTGAGCGTCGCGTCGACGACCTGGGCGGGATCACCCTCGTGTTCGACGATCCGCAGCATGCCGGTGCCCATCTCCCGCGAACCAAGGGCCCCCGCGGCCCGCAGGGTCTCGACGTCGAGGTCACCGACCACCTCGACACACTGGGCGATCGTGATCGGCACATCCGGCAGCAGGTGCTGCGCGAACCAGATCCCGCGCTGCGCAGCCGACAGCGGGAACGCTTCGGCACTGCGGTCCGCATCCAGCTGCGGATGCGAGTGGCGGGGATCGGACTCACGGACAGCGTCGCGTGCAGGAACCACGGGTAGAACCTCTCGAGATGATTGCTAAGCCCGAAGAGACTCGGCGATTAGGCAAGTGTCCAGTTGATGGGGCGATGCGTGGGCAATGTGTGGTTTGCGGCGGGGTCCTTCAGTGCCGATGGCGAGTGCTGGGCACGCGAATTACGCACGCGGATCGGCGCGTGTCTGTGCGGGAGACTACGAGACACCGCGGGCATCGCGCATGCGAATGGTCCAATTGTCCGACAAATTACAAGGGAGCCCCCGGATCGATTCGACATCGAATCGATGCAGGTCAACGTGCCACAAGGCGGCTAACGACGATTCCCCTACCGGCGTTGTCCGGAGTCCGAAACCGCGAACTATACACTTCATCCCGCGCGAGGCCCGCGCCGATCGACGTCGGCGCGGGCGGCACACCCGGCGCCGTCAGCTTAGAATCGACGGCGACCCATTTGCCGCCTCGTCAGGAGATCCCCAGTGCCCGTAGCGCCCGACCCGAACCCCTCCTTCGCGGCGTACGCCCATCCCGAACGACTGGTCACCTCCGAATGGTTGGGCGCTCACATCGGCGCACCGGGCGTCAAGATCGTGGAGTCGGACGAGGACGTGCTGCTCTACGACGTGGGCCACATCCCGGGCGCGGTGAAGATCGACTGGCACCTCGACCTCAACGATCCGGTGACCCGCGACTACATCGATGGCGAGGCCTTCGCGGACCTGATGAGCCGCAAGGGCATCAGCCGCGATGACACCGTCGTGATCTACGGCGACAAGAGCAACTGGTGGGCCGCCTACGCGCTGTGGGTGTTCACCCTCTTCGGCCACGAGGACGTGCGACTGCTGGACGGCGGCCGGGACGCGTGGATCGCGGAGGACCGGGGCACCACGCTCGACGTGCCGGAGAACCCTCGCACCGACTACCCGGTGGTCGAGCGCGACGATGCCGCCATCCGCGCCTTCAAGGACGACGTCCTCGGGCACCTGGGCAAGGGACCGCTGATCGACGTCCGCTCGCCCCAGGAGTACACCGGCGAGCGCACCCACATGCCCGACTACCCGGAGGAGGGCGCCCTCCGCGGCGGCCACATCCCGACCGCGGCATCGATCCCGTGGGCAAAGGCCGCGGCGCCGGACAGCCGGTTCCGCTCCCGCACGGAGCTGGAAGAGATCTACGCCGCCTACGCGCCGACCGACGACGTGGTCGCGTACTGCCGTATCGGCGAGCGGTCGAGCCACACCTGGTTCGTGCTCACCCACCTGCTCGGCTTCGACAAGGTGCGCAACTACGACGGTTCCTGGACCGAGTGGGGCAACGCGGTGCGGGTCCCGATCGCCAAGGGTGAGGAGCCCGGAGAGGTCCCGGCGACCGCATGAGCCTGCCCGAACCGCTCGCCGAGATCGTCGACGACTTCGCCGCCGTCGACGGTCAGCAGAAGCTGCAGTTGTTGCTCGAGTTCAGCCGCGAACTCCCCGATCTGCCCGCCGAGCTCGAGCAGGCGGCGATGGAACCGGTCCCCGAGTGCCAGTCGCCGCTGTTCCTCTCGGTCGACGCCGCCGACAGGGAGCACGTGCGGTTGTACTTCAGCGCCCCACCCGAGGCGCCGACGACAAGAGGCTTCGCGTCGATCCTGCACCAGGGCCTCGACGGCCAGAGCGCCAAGGCAATTCTCGATGTCCCCGCCGACTTCTATTCGGCGCTTGGCCTCGCGGAGGCGGTGAGCCCGCTCCGGCTACGCGGGATGTCCGCGATGCTGACGCGCATCAAGCGACACCTCACGGACTGATCGAGACCTGCACACCGACCCGCCCGCCGGTAGACTCCCGGACGGGCGGGTCAGTGTTGTCCTCCCCATCCATCAGCACACCACTCGCAAGAATTGGATGTTGCCAATGGAATTCACCGAACTCTCCGATTACCCCATCTCCGCGGGCACCCTCACCGAGTGGCTCCCGTCCGCGCCCTTCGACGACGGATCGTCGCCCTGGTTCGACGATCCCCGGCCCGCGTCGTACGTGCACGAGGCTCGCCTGCGTCAGGCCACCCGCACCACCGGTCCCGAACACGGATCGTGGCTCGGGACAGCATTCGAGATCACCGGACAGCTCGACACCGCGGCCCTCGCACACGCGCTGAACGAGTGGATCGATCGGCACGAGGCGCTGCGAAGTCACGCGAGCATCAGCCCGACCACAGGCGCGGTCAGCCGTCACACGATCGAGACGGGGCGGGTTCGGGTCACCGCCCGCAGCCACGGCTACCGGACCAGCGGTGCAGAGAACCACGCCGACCTGGCCGAGCTGTTCGACGGCTGCACGTCCCCGCTGTCCTGGCCCTCGTATGCCTTCGCCACGCTGGTGCCGCCCGGCCCCGACGATCGCTTCACCGTGTTCCTCGCGGCCGACCACGCGATCATCGACGGCCTGTCCGTCGTGATCGTCGCGCAGGAGATCGAGGCGCTGTACCGGCAGGCCCGCGGCGGCATCGACGCCGACCTGTTCCCGGTGGGCAGCTACGTGGACTTCGGGGCCCGTGAACGGGACACCGCGGCCGAGCTGGACCCCGGCCACCCGGTGGTCGAACTGTGGCGGTCGACCCTCGATCACTGCGGCGGGACCCTGCCCGAGTTCCCGCTCGACATCGGCGCCGCCGACCCCGGCCCGGTGCCGCAGAGCGGCGTGTCCGCGTGGGCGCTCGACGCCGACGGCGCGGACGCGTTCACGCTCGCCTGCCGCAAGCTCGGTCACAGCTTCTTCGCGGGCACCCTCGCGTGCCTCGGCATCGTCGGAGCCGAGCTCGCGGGCGAGCCGCGATTCGAGGCGGTCACCCCGATGCACACCAGGAACGACCCGCAGCTGGCCGCGTCGGTCGGCTGGTATGTGGGACTCGGCCCGATCTGCTTCGACGTGTACGGCGCCCAGTCGTTCGGCGAACTGGCGGCGCGCGCGCAGGCGCAGATCGCGGCGGCGAAGCCCGCGGCCCGGTATCCCTACGAACGGGTCAGTGAGGTCCTCACCACCGCGGCCAGGCCGCGATTCGTCGTCTCCTACATGGATCTGCGCTTCGTTCCTGCGGCGACGCAGTGGCCGGAATGGAACGCGCGGGCCCTGCGGAGCAAGCAGTACGAGCACGACGTGCACATCTGGGTGAACCGAACCCCTCGAGGTGTGAACATCGCCGCCCGGTACCCCGACACCGGTGAGGCGGCGGCCAACGTCCACCGCTATCTCGGCCGGCTCCGGAACCTGATGGAGGAGGTCGTGGGCACCGGTACCTGCACGCTCGCGGACCAGATCACCCGGTGACCGGAAGAATTACTGGTCAGTAGGGTTTGGCCGCCCCACGGGGCCTTCGCGACGAATTCGCTATCCGATTACATAGGGCCGGTGGGCGATGCCTACACTCCGATGTGATGCCCGTAACCACCCCGCCGGGTACGACCCCCGGAAGGGGATCGAACAGCGGGTACCCCTTGCGACAAACAGGAGGCTCAGTGCCCAGTCATGCCAGCGCGCACATCACCAAGGTGCTCGTCGCCAACCGCGGCGAAATCGCCGTGCGTGTGATCCGGGCGGCAGCGGACGCAGGCCTGGCCAGCGTCGCCGTGTACGCCGAGCCGGATGCCGACGCGCCGTTCGTGCGCCTTGCCGACGAGGCCTTCGCCCTCGGCGGCCAGACATCCGCCGAGTCGTACCTCGTGTTCGACAAGATCCTCGACGCAGCGAAGCGGTCCGGTGCCGACGCGATCCACCCCGGCTACGGCTTCCTGTCCGAGAACGCCGACTTCGCCCAGGCCGTCATCGACGCCGGGCTGATCTGGATCGGTCCCTCGCCGCAGTCCATCCGCGACCTCGGAGACAAGGTCACCGCCCGGCACATCGCCGAGCGCGCCAAGGCCCCGATGGCCGCAGGCACCAAGGACCCGGTCAAGAACGCCGACGAGGTCGTGGAGTTCGCCAAGCAGTACGGCGTCCCGGTCGCGATCAAGGCCGCCTTCGGTGGCGGTGGCCGCGGCATGAAGGTCGCCCACACCATCGAGGAGATCCCCGAGCTCTTCGACTCCGCCACCCGCGAGGCGATCGCCGCCTTCGGCCGCGGCGAGTGCTTCGTCGAGCAGTACCTCGACAAGGCCCGCCACGTCGAGGCCCAGGTCATCGCCGACCAGCACGGCAACGTCATCGTCGCGGGCACCCGCGACTGCTCGCTGCAGCGCCGCTTCCAGAAGCTGGTCGAGGAGGCGCCCGCGCCGTTCCTCACCGACGACCAGCGCGCCCGCATCCACTCCAGCTCCAAGGCCATCTGCAAGGAGGCCGGCTACTACGGCGCGGGCACGGTCGAGTTCCTGGTGCAGGGCGACACCGTCTCGTTCCTCGAGGTCAACACCCGCCTGCAGGTCGAGCACCCCGTCACCGAGGAGACCGCCGGCATCGACCTCGTCCTCCAGCAGTTCAAGATCGCCAACGGCGAGGAGCTGGAGTTCACCGAGGATCCGGCACCGCGTGGCCACTCCTTCGAGTTCCGGATCAACGGCGAGGACGCGGGCCGCGGCTTCCTGCCCGCCCCCGGGCCGGTCACCAAGTTCGTCCCCCCGACCGGCCCCGGCGTCCGCATGGACTCCGGCGTCGAGTCCGGCTCCGTCATCGGCGGCCAGTTCGACTCGATGCTGGCCAAGCTGATCGTCACCGGCGCCACCCGCGACCAGGCGCTCGCCCGCGCCCGCCGCGCGCTGGCCGAGTTCCACGTCGAGGGCCTCGCGACGGTCATCCCGTTCCACCGCGCCATCGTCGAGGACCCCGCGTTCATCGGCAACGGCGAGAGCTTCGACGTCTACACCAAGTGGATCGAGAACGAGTGGAAGAACACCGTCGAGCCGTTCACCGCCGGTGAGGCGCTCGACGAGGACGAGGCGCTGCCGCGTCAGTCCGTCGTGGTCGAGGTCGGCGGACGCCGCGTCGAGGTGTCGCTGCCCGGGCAGTTCTCGCTCGGCGGCGGCGGGTCCACCAACGGTGCCACCCGCAAGAAGCCGAAGCCGCGCAAGCGTGGCGGCGGCGCGGGCGGAGCCGCGTCCGGTGACGCCGTCACGGCCCCCATGCAGGGCACTGTCGTCAAGGTCGCCGTCGAGGAGGGCCAGGAGGTCGCCGAGGGCGATCTGATCGCCGTGCTCGAGGCCATGAAGATGGAGAACCCCGTCAACGCGCACAAGGCCGGCATCGTGACCGGACTGGCCGTCGAGCCGGGCGCCGCCATCACCCAGGGCACCGTCCTGGCCGAGCTCAAGTAGCTCGCAATCCAACGACGAACGCCCCGACCGCATCAGCGGTCGGGGCGTTCGTCATTACATCGAGAGACGGGAACGGCGAGTAGATGGAACCGATCGAGGTCAACGCGGGCGCCTGGTACCTGCGCGCGCTGCGCGCCGACGAGCGGGTCGACGACCGGCCCGCCCTCGCCGACGGCGGGATCGACGACCCTGACTACGTCGCCACCCGCACCGCGCAGTGGGCGTCCGACGAGCACTACTCGTGGGCGGTGTGCCAGCCGAACACCGGAGAGCTGCTCGCCGAGGTGGGCCTGACCCTGGACGGACCCAGGGCCGTGCTGGCCGGCTGGGCCCGTCCAGGGCACGAGGATGCGCTCGGTACTGCGACGACCGTCATCCGCCGGTTCGCCGAGGGCGCGTTGGAGCTGACTGTTACGTGAGCAGGTTCGTGCGCAGCGCGTCCCGGTCGGCCGCCGAGATCCCGAGGCCGTCCGCGAAGTAGCCCTCGAAGTCGCCGAAGCCGGAGCGAACCTGCTCGATCGCGGCCTCGAGGTAGGGCCTGCGCACGCCGAGGATCGGCAGGAGGAGGTCGGGGTTGCCGCCCGCGGCACGGAACTTGTCGAAGACCGGCTCGAACGAGGGCAGCAGCTGCTCGTTGGTCAGCAGGTAGTCCGCGAACGCGTCCTCCTCGCTGACCCCGAGGAACAGCAGCAGCGACGCCGACGCCCAGCCCGTCCGGTCCTTGCCGGTGGTGCAGTGGATCAGCGCGGGCGCGCCCTCCGCGCGCGCCAGGTCCGTGAACAGCATGCGGTAGGACGAGACCGCGCTGGGCAGGGTGACGAACTCTCCGTAGACCTTGAGCAGGAATTCGTTGGTGTCGCCGGTGCCGAGCAGCTGCTCCGCCACCTTCGGGTCGGTGAGGATGTGCTGCATCATCGCCGGGGCCGCGCTCGGGTCGGTGTCCGCGAGGACGTCCAGCGCCACCTCCTTCGCGCCGCTCGGGGCCCGGTCGGGCAGCAGCTCCCGCTCGGATTCGGTCCGCAGGTCGAAGACCGTGGTGATCCCCAGGGCGTCCAACGCGGCGACGTCACCGTCGGCCACGCGCCCGAGGTCGGTCGACCGGTAGACGACGCCGGTCCTGACCCGGGCCCCTTCTGCCGCCGGGTAGCCGCCGATGTCGCGTAGGTTGGGCACCGAAGGGATGGGAATGCCGGCGCCGACCGTGGAAGAAGTGCTCATATCAGCACGGTAGACCACGATCCCGCGCCGCTCTCAGGCCCGCCCGTAATTTCGTTCGATGTTTGAACGGATTTCATGGATGCTCGCCTTCTCGGCGAGCAGACGCGCGATACCCGCGTCCAACTGGCGACTGCGCTCGTCGAGCTTGGCCAGAGCGGCCTCGCGCTCGTCGTCCGATGGGTTCGGCTCGTCGCCGCACACGATGTGCAGCATCGCGGCCGCCTCGGACAACGTCAGACCCGATGCCAGCAGGCATCGGACATCGTCGACCGTCTTCGCGTCCTCGAGCGCGTAGCGGCGATAGCCGTTGAGGTCGCGGCCGGGCGAGAGCAGGCCGGCGCTCTCGTAGTGACGAAGCATCCGGGCACTCGCGCCCGTCACGGCACTCAGCTCACTGATCCGCATCAGCCCTCCACCCTTGACATTGACGTTAATGTCATACTTTACGTTGGCCGCATGACAAACGAAACGACTCGACCGAACGTGGTTCTCGTGGTTGCCCATCCGGACAACGACTCGGCCACCTGGGCCATCGGCCGCGCAATCGAGCAGGGCATCGAGACCGACGGGAACGCGACCGTCACGACGCACGACCTCTCTCGAGCGGGATTCGATCCCGTCTTCGGCGAGCAGGATCTCGCGCACTACCGGCAGGCCGGTGCCGTCCCCGCCGACGTGCTGCGGGAGCAGCGACTCCTCGATTCCGCGGACGTGGTCGTCGTCCTCTTCCCCGTGTACTGGTGGGCCATGCCCGCCCTCGCCAAGGGCTGGATCGACCGCGTGTTCACCCGCGGCTGGGCCTACGACGACGGCCCGGACGGCGGTCCGAGCGCGATCGACCAGCTGCACTTCGTCGGGGTCGCCGCCGTCGACGGCGGAACCTACGATCGGCGCGGCTACCGCGAGGCGATGACCACCCAGCTACAGCACGGCATCGCGGGATACTCCCGAATCGAGGAGTCGTCCGTGCGGCTGCTCTTCGGAGCGGAAACCGATGACCCGCAGGTGCACGAGCACCTGATCGCCGAGGGCTACAAGATCGGCGCCGACATGGCGCAGCGTGCGCAGCTCGTCTTCGATCGGGCCGGCGAATCCTGAGCTGGGCGCCTACTACCCCCAAGCCCCCGCGACCTGCCGGGTGGCGGCGTTCACCCGATTCCAGACGTTCACCGTGGCGATCGACAGGATCAGCGACGCCAACTCCTGCTCGTCGTAGAGGTCCGCGGCCTCGTCCCACACCTGGTCCGGCACCGCGTCCGCCCGATCGCTGAGCCGGGTGACCGCCTCGGCCAGCGCCAGTGCAGCGCGTTCGGCGTCGGTGAAGTACGGAGTCTCCCGCCACGCCGCGACGGCGAACACCCGCTCGTCCGACTCGCCGCCCTTCTTCAGCTCGCGGGCGTGCATGTCGACACAGACGCTGCAGCCGTTGATCTGGCTGGCCCGCAGGTGGACCAGCTCGTGTGTGGTCTTCGGAACGGTGCCGCTCTCGCTCGCCTTGCCCAGCGCCAGCAACGCTTCCATCGCGCCTGGAACCACCATTGCCGGGTTGCCCATTCGTGCCTGCATAATGACCCCTCCAGTGTTGTCCGGGTTTTCGTCCGTCACAGTGATGACGGAACGCGACGGGAGAATGTGACAGATGGACGAGAACGACTCCTTGGCGCTGCGTTTCGAGGACCACCGCACCCATCTGCTGGCGGTGGGCTACCGAATGCTCGGCTCGTTCAGCGATGCCGACGACGCGATCCAGGAGACCTGGCTGCGACTGAGCCGGTCCGAGGCCGAGAGCCTCACGAATCTCGGCGGGTGGCTGACGACGGTCATGGGACGGGTCTGCCTGGACATGCTGCGCTCTCGCAAGGTCCGCCGCGAGGACTCCATCGACGACCAGCAGCTGCCCGATCCGATCGTCAGCGCGGTGGAGGGCACCGACCCCGAACACGAGGCGCTGCTCGGCGATTCCGTCGGCCTCGCACTGCTCGTGGTCCTGGACACCCTGACCCCCGCCGAGCGCCTCGCCTTCGTGCTGCACGACATGTTCGCGGTGCCCTTCGAGGAGGTGGCGGCCGTCGTGGGGAAGACCACCGCCACCACCCGGCAGCTCGCCAGCCGCGCCCGCCGCCGCGTCCAGGACTCGACCCCGGTACCCGATCCCGACCTCGCCCGACAGCGGGAGGTCGTGGACGCGTTCCTCGCCGCATCCAGGGGCGGCGACTTCGACGCCCTCGTCGCCGTCCTCGACCCCGACGTGGTGCTCAGGGCCGACACCGGCGTCGGAATCCTGAAGGTGGTTCGCGGGGCGGAGGCGGTGTCCGCGCAGGCGCTCAGCTTCGCGCGGTTCGCCCACTCGTCCGTGCCCGCGCTCGTCAACGGCACGGTCGGAATGGTCAACGCACCGGACGGCCTGCTGCAGTCGGTCATGGCCGTGACCATCACGAACGGCCGGATCGTCGAGATCCACATCCTCGCCGATCGCCCTCGTCTGGAGCGCCTCGAGCGGGAGGCAGCCAGGGGCTGACGCGCTACCGGCTCAGCAGCCGATCGAGCGCATCGACTGCGGCGTCGAGTTCGGCCACCGTCACCGTGAGCGGTGGCCGGAACCGGATGCCGCGCTCCCCCGTCGCCAGGATCAGAACGCGCTCGCGTTCGCGCATCTGGGTGACGAGGGCATCGCGCCTGGCGGTCGAGTCCAGGGTGCATGCGCACATCAGCCCCCGCCCGCGGGGGTCGGTCACGGTCGGGTGCCGCTCGGCCAGTTCGACGAGCCGCGAGAGCAGGTGCGCGCCGAGCAGCCGGGCCCGGTCGATCAGCCGGTCCCGTTCGATCACCTCGAGGATGCGGCGGGCCCGGACCATGTCGGCCAGGTTGCCGCCCCAGGTCGAGTTGATCCGCGAGGCCACCCGAAACACGTTGTCGGGCACCTCGTCCACGCGACCACCGGCCATGATCCCGCACACCTGCGACTTCTTCCCGAACGCGACCACGTCGGGCGCGAGCCCGAGCTGCTGGTACGCCCACGCGGTCCCGGTCAGTCCGACGCCGGTCTGCACCTCGTCGAGCAGGAAGAGGGCGTCGCGCTCGTGGCACAGCGCCGCCATCTGCTGGAGGAACTCGGGCCTGAAGTGGTGGTCCCCGCCCTCGCCCTGGATCGGCTCCGCGATGAAGCAGGCGATGTCGTCGGGATGTCGATCGAACGCCAGTCGCGCCTGTGCCAGCGCCCGCTCGTCGGCCTCGTCCGCGTCGCGGCCGGGCTCGAGGAAGGGGGCGTCGATGCGAGGCCAGTCGAACTTCGGGAACCGCGCGACCTTGTTCGGGTCGGTGTTGGTCAGCGACAGCGTGTACCCGCTCCGGCCATGGAAGGCGTGGGTCAGGTGCAGCACCCTGGTGCCGAGCGCCGGATCGAGCCCGCGGGCCTCGTTCGTCCGGCTCTTCCAGTCGAACGCCACCTTGAGCGCGTTCTCGACGGCGAGCGCCCCGCCGTCGACGAAGAACAGGTGTGGCAGTGCCGGGTCGCCGAGGACCCGGACGAAGGTGCGCACGAACTCTGCCATCGGCACGGTGTAGATGTCGGAGTTGCTCGGCTTGTTCACCGCGGCGGTGGTGAGCTCCGCCAGGAAGGTCTCGTCCGCCGCGAGGTCGGGGTGGTTCATCCCGAGCGCCGAGGACGCGAAGAAGCCGAACATGTCCAGGTAGGTGGTGCCGTCGCGCTGATCGACGAGCCGCCGCCCGTGCGATCGCTCCAGATCCAGGACCAGGTCGAAGCCGTCGACCAGCAGGCTCGCCCGCAGCACCTCGTGCACCTCGTCAGGGGCGAGGCCGGGGACGGGCCGAGAACGCCGGATCGCGGTGCTCATACCCCAAGATTATGTTAATAATCCTGTCAGAGTCACTAGTATGTGGAAAATTGTTCGGCACTTAGCTAGTCACCGTAAAATGTTTGCAGAATGATGGTGCTGCGCGTCCGTACGTTCGCGGTCGACCGGATCTCCTGCAGCAGCGCCTCGAGCGCCCGCGGCGACGCCACTCGCACCAGCAGGACGTAGCTCTCCTCCCCTGCGACCGAATGACAGGCCTCGATCCCCGGGATGTGCTCGAGGCGGGCAGGCGCGTCATCGGGACTGGACGGGTCGAGAGGGGTGATCGCGACGAACGCCGAGAGCTGGTTGCCCAGCGCTTCCGGATCGACCTTCGCGGCGTAACCCCGGATCACCTGACGGGCCTCCAGCCTGCGCACCCGGGTCTGGACGGCCGACACCGACAACCCCGCCTTCTCGGCAAGCGTCGCCAGCGTGGCCCTGCCATCGGCGATCAGTTCACGCACCAACAGGGTGTCGATCTCGTCCAGTGTGTCCGGCACCAAGGCAGGCTAACTCAGCGGACACTGGAGCAGGCACCGACAGGAGGAACACCATGGACCTTCCCGACACCGAGACCCTGCGGACGATGGCCGAGACGGCGTTGCGCGCATGCGGTGCCCGTGACGAGCACCCGTCGTCCGATGGCACCCTGCTCGCCCGCACCCCGATCACCGGCGGAGTCCTGTGCCGGCTGACGCCGTCCACACCGGCGCAGGTCGCCGACGCCATCACCGACGCGCACGACGGATTCCTCCAGTGGCGGACGGTGCCGGCACCGCAGCGTGGCGCGCTGATCCGACGGCTCGGCGAACTGCTGACCGAGCACAAGTCGGACCTCGCCACCCTCGTCACGCTCGAGGCGGGAAAGATCACCTCCGAGGCGCTCGGTGAGGTCCAGGAAATGATCGACATCTGCGAGTTCGCGGTCGGCCTGTCCCGCCAGCTGTACGGCAGGACCATGGCGTCCGAGCGCCCCGGACACCGCCTGATGGAGACCTGGCATCCGCTGGGCGTGGTCGCGGTGATCTCCGCGTTCAACTTCCCTGTGGCGGTGTGGTCCTGGAACACCGCGATCGCCCTGGTGTGCGGGGACACCGTGGTGTGGAAGCCGTCGGAGCTGACGCCGCTGACCGCGATCGCGTGTGATGCATTGCTGCGCAGGGCCGCCGAGGACGTGGGCGCGCCCGCCGGGGTCCATCGCCTTGTCCTCGGCGCCGGTCCCGTCGGTGAGCAGCTCGTCGACGACCCGCGGGTCGCCCTTGTCAGCGCGACCGGGTCGGTCCGGATGGGCAGGGAGGTCGGACCGCGGGTCGCGCAGCGCTTCGGCCGGTGCCTGCTCGAGCTCGGCGGAAACAACGCGGCCGTGATCGCGCCGTCTGCAGACCTCGACCTGGCCGTGCGGGGGATCGTGTTCTCCGCGGCAGGCACGGCAGGCCAGCGGTGCACCAGCCTGCGCAGGCTGATCGTGCACTCCTCGATCGCCGAGGAGACGATCGAGCGGGTCGCAGCCGCCTACCGGCAACTCCGCGTCGGCAACCCACTCGAGGCGGACACCCTCGTCGGTCCGTTGATCCGCGAACGATCCTGGGAGGCCATGACGGTCGCGCTGGACAAGGCCAGGGCGGACGGCGGCACCCTGGTATGGGGCGGCGAACGGGTGGAGTCGGACGGCGGCCACTACGTCTCCCCCGCGCTGGTCCGGATGCCCGCGCAGACCTCGGTGGTGCGCGAGGAGACCTTCGCCCCCATCCTCTACGTGCTCACCTACGAGGCCCTCGACGAGGCGATCGCGCTGCACAACGATGTGCCGCAGGGGCTTTCGTCCGCGATCTTCACCACCGACCAGCGCGAGGCCGAACGGTTCCTCGCGGCGGACGGCTCCGATTGCGGGATCGCCAACGTGAACATCGGCACCTCAGGAGCGGAGATCGGCGGTGCATTCGGCGGCGAGAAGGAAACCGGGGGCGGCCGCGAGTCGGGATCCGATTCGTGGAAGGCCTACATGCGGCGCGCCACCAACACCGTCAACTACTCCGATCAGCTTCCGCTCGCGCAGGGGGTGAAGTTCGGCTGATCGACTTCACCCGTTCGTCATAGTCTGCTCGCCCTGCCGGGTCGACGGACGTCACCGCCCGGTTCCCGCCGATCACCCGGCGCACCAGGGTGATCAGCGCTTCGGGGGCCAGCGCCAGGCCGACATCCAGTGCGGCCAGGTAGCCGGGCACCGGGGTCTGCGCGCGCCGCGTCGACACCGTGCGCACGACCGCCGCCGCGATGTCCTCGGGGTCGACGGTCGGCAGCCCCTTGCCGAGCGGGAGCCCAGAGGTCAACGTCGTCCGCACGGCACTGGGCAGCACCGTGGACACGCTGACGCCCGCCTCCGCGAACTCGAGGCGGGCCGTCGAGGAGAGTCCGACGGCGGCGAACTTGCTGGCGTTGTACACGGCCAGCCCCGGGATCGCGATCTTGCCCGCGAGCGAGGCGACGTTGACGATGTGGCCGCGGCCGCGTGCGACCATCGCGGGGGCCACCGTCCGCATGCCGTGGATCAGCCCCCACACGTTCACGTCGAGGGTGGTCTCGCCGATCTCGTCCGGTTCGTCCAGGAAGGCGGCCACCGGCATCACGCCTGCGTTGCCGACCAGGATGTCGATCGGGCCAAGATCGGCGATGACGCCTGCGACGCAGGCATCCCACGACGCCCGGGTCCGCACGTCGAGCGTGTAGGCCCGTGCCGCCGAACCGATCTCGGCCGCGACCTCGTCGGCCGCGCCGCGATCGAGGTCGGCGACCGCGATCAAGGCGCCGCGCGCGGCCATGGCGTGTGCGGTCGCACGGCCGATGCCACGGCCCGCTCCGGTGATGAGGACGACCGCACCGCGCAGATCGATCTCGGGATACTTCATCGCGTCTCCATCTCGTATGCACGCTCGTCGAACTCGCCGAGCCTGGTCTTCATCCGCGCCGTGGACCACGGCCAGTTGAAACTGTTGCGCCCGTTCACGTCCAGGAAGTAGCTCTGGCATCCGCCGGCGTTGTAGACGGTGGTGGCCAACGCCTGCTGCACCTCGGCATTGAAGGCCGCCTGCACCTGCTGGCGGGTCTCCATCCGGGTCCAGTTGCCGTCCTTGGCCGCGGCGATCGCCTTCGCCAGGTATCCCAGCTGCGCCTCGAGGATCATGAACGCCGAGGTGTGGCCGGTGCCGAGCGCCGGGCCCAGCAGCACATAGGCATTGGGAAAGCCGGCGATCGTGGTGCCGAGGTAGGCCTGCGGGCTGCCCTTCCAGTGCTCGTCGAGGCTGCGGCCCTCACCGTCGAAGATCTTGCCGCCGATCGGCATGTCGAGGATGTGGAAGCCGGTGCCGAAGATGATCGCGTCGACCTCCCGCTCGGCACCGTCGGCCCCGACCACGGTGTTGCCCCGGACGGAGGCGACCGCGTTGGCGTGCACCTCGACATTGGGGCGGGTCAGCGCCGGGTAGTAGGTGTTCGACAGCAGCATGCGCTTGCAGCCGAGGGTGTAGTCGGGCGTGAGTGCCTTCCGCAGCTCCGGGTCGCGCACCTGGGCACGCAGCTGCGCCTTGCCGATCTGCTGCACGATCCGCAGGATCCACGGGTGCCGGAATCCGAGCCCGAGCGCCTCCATGATCGAGTACTCGATCGCGCGCAGGGCGCGATGCGCGCCCGGGACACGGCGCATCACCCAGCGTTCAGCCTTCGGCACGTGATGGTCCGGCTTCGGCAGCACCCATTGCGCCGTGCGCTGGTAGAGGTGTAGCTCCCCCACGGTCGGTGCGATCGCGGGCACGAACTGCACCGCGGAGGCGCCGGTGCCGACGACCGCGACGCGCTTGCCTGCCAGGTCGTAGTCGTGATCCCAGCGCGAGGAGTGGAACACCTTGCCGCCGAAGGTGTCCAGGCCGGGGATCGGCGGCACCAGCGGCTCGTTCCATGGCCCGACGGCCGCGACGACGGAGTTCGCGGTGAGCGTGCCCGTCGAGGTCTGCAGCACCCAGCGGTGGGCGGGCTCGTCCCAGTCCGCGCGGATCAGCTCGGTGCCGAATCGAACGTGCGCGTCGACCCCGTGTTCAGCGGCGGTGCGGTCGATGTAGCCGCGGATCTCGTCCTGACCCGCGAACAGCCTGGTCCACTCCGGATTCGGCGCGAACGAGAACGAGTACAGGCCGGACGGGACGTCGCAGGCGCACCCGGGGTAGTCGTTGTCGCGCCAGGTGCCACCGACCGAGTCGCCCTTCTCGAGGATCGCGAAGTCCGTGATCCCCATCCGTCGCAGGGTGATCCCGGCGCCGATGCCGGAGATGCCGGCCCCGACGATGAGGACCTCGAAGTGCTGTTCCTGTGTCATGCGAGCGCCTTTCGGGTCGTGCGGAGGGCGGCCTCCAGCGTGGCCAGACGCCTGCGGTCGTCCATGAAGTTCGGGCCCATCACGGCCAGGTCCTCGGCGGTGGCGTCGAGCCGGATGACCCGGGTGCCGGCCGCCTCGACGGTGGTGATCTCCGCGTCCAGGCCCGCGCTCATCCAGCTCCGCAGGACCAGTCGTTCCGCGCGGGCGGCTCCCCTGGCGCGGACGGGGCCGGTGGAGGCCATCGGCGCCAGCACCACCAGTTCGTCGAGTTCGAGCGGGGCGAGGACGTCCGCGGACGCGGTCGAGGCGGCGCCGCCGTCGACGTAGCGGCGGCCCTTGATCCGGACGGGTGGCATCCAGCCCGGGATCGCCCAGGACGCGCGGAGCGCCTGCGACAGTGTCGCTTCCGGCGCACCGGGCGAGCCGAACGCGACGCGGGCTCCGGTGTCGTAGTCCATCGCGACGAGCCAGGTCGCGGGGTGCGGGACCCAGGAACGGTCGGGGTTCAGTCCCACCGCGAGCCGGTGCAGCCAGGACGCGTCACCCCCGCCGGGCGGCAGCAACCCGCTCAGTGCCGTCACCGGCGCCACCTCATGGCGCAGGCCCGCGCGCACCAGCTTCGGCGAGCCGAGCCCGAGTCGAGGCAGCGGCGGCACCCGGCCGGGGGCGTCCGCCAGGTGATCGCGCAGCGCCGGATGGGTCGGCTGCTCCCCCAGCTGCATGGCCAGGATCTCGTCCACGCCAACCCCGCTGCCGAGCATGGTGACCAGTTCCGCGCCCGCCGAGGTGCCGACGAGAACGTCCGCCTCGCGGGGGTCCCAGCCGAGGCTGTCGCGCACCGCCACCAGCGCGGCAACGGTCCAGGCCGCGCCGAGAGTTCCGCCGCAACCGATGACGAGGCCGCGACGGAGTTGTCTGTCACTCGAAGTCATATTCAGAAACTAGCAGTATTTGGATACGATGGGTATACCAAGAGTGAGAATATTCGAGAGGACCGCAAATGGCACGCTTGACCAGGTCGGAGAGCCAGGCCCAGACCAGGACCAATCTGATCGCGACCGCCCGCGACCTGTTCCTCGCCGACGGGTTCGCCGCGACCTCGCTCGAGAAGGTCGCCGAGGAGGCCGGCTACTCCAAGGGCGCGGTGTACTCGAACTTCCGCAACAAGAACGAGCTGTGCCTGGAGGTGCTCCAGCTGATCCACGTCACCAAGGGCGCCGAGGTGGCCGAGGTGATGTCGCGGCAGGCGCCGCTGGAGGAACGGCTGACGGCGTTCGAGGACTGGGCGCAGCGCACCCTCGGCGATGTCGGCTGGACGACGCTCGAGTTCGAGTTCATCGTGCTGGCGCGCCACGCCCCGGAGCTGCGGGCCGCGCTCGTGGCCAGTCTCGACATGGCGCGTGGCATCGTGGCGGCCCTGCTCGATGCGCTCACGGCGTCCGGGGAGGTCACGCTCCCGATGTCGGTGGACGACGCCGCGACCAGCGTGCTGAGTATGGGCGTCGGCCTCGGCATCCAGCGCGCCATCGACCCCACGATCTCGACCGGCATCGTCACCCGAAACCTCCGCGCGCTTCTCACTGCTGCCGGCCCCGCGGATCTACCCTCACAGGCGTGACGAACTGGCCCGAGCTCGCACGCGAGATCGCCGACGACGTGCTGTACCCCGCCGCCGACAGCGTCGATGCCGACGGCGAGATCCCGCTCAGTCACTTCGAGGCGCTGGCCGCGGAGGGCTTCTACGGCCTCGCCGCCCCGCCCGAGTTCGGCGGACCCGGTCTCGGTATCGACGACCTGGTGGCGGTGGTGGAGACGCTGTGCGGCGGCTGCCTCGCCACCTGTTTCACGTGGATGCAGCACCACAGCGTGGTCGCGGGGCTGGCTTCGAGCCCGAATCATGATCTGCGCGATGAATATTGGGACGGGTTGATGGACGGGTCGGTCCGGGCAGGCGTCGCCTTCGCAGGCGCCATCCCGCAGCCGCCGCTCCTGTACGCGCGCCGCGTCGAGGGCGGGTACGTGCTCGACGGCGTCGCGCCGTTCGTGACCGGCTTGGGCATCGTCGACATCCTGCAGCTGAGCGCCCGCGACGAGTTCGACGATTCGATCGTGCACGCCATCGTCGACGCGGCCCCCGGCCAGGGCGTGTCGGTGGAGGAGCTGCCGCTGATCGCCGCGCGCGGGAGCAACACCGTCCGGATGCGGTTCGACGGCTTCGAGGTGCCAGACGAGCGGGTGAGCACGGTGGTGCCCCAGGAGGAGTTCGCGGCCGGTCAGGGATTCGGGTCCTGGCTCAACGCGTGCATGGCGATGGGCGTCGCCCGGCGCTGCCTCACCGAGCTCGGCGAGCGGGGCGTGGACACCACCGGATTCGCGTCGGAGGCGACGGCGGTCCGGGCGAATCTCGATGCCGCACTCGGCGGCCGGTTCGACCTCTTCGCGGCGCGGGCCCAGGCCTCCGAGCTCGCGATCCGGGCCGCCGCCGCGCTGGTGACCGCGACGGGCAGCCCCGCGGCCGTCAGCGGCGCCACCGCCGAACGGCTGATGCGCGAGGCCACATTCACACTGGTGGCGGCGTCGAGGCCGCAGATGCGAGCGGCCTTGCTTGGCGAGCTCGGGGCTGACGCCGCCGGCGTCTGAACCGTCTCGACGCGGCGGCCGATCGCCACTACCCGCCGGTGCCGATGACGGTCCTGAGGGTGGCGAGCTGCTCGCCAGTGAGATCCACGGGCTGCAGCACCGCGTTCCATCCGTCGACGTACTCGGACGTGTACTTGTGGCCGTGACCGCCGGGAACGCCGGTGGAAAACGGCAAGTCTGCGGTGATCTGCCAGAACGTCACGAACGGTATCCAGACCATTTCCTCGAGCACGTCCCGCCCCGGCGGCTGACCGATCCAGTCCGGCTCACTCAAGATCAGGTTCGGACTCCACCAGACGATCGGGTCCGAGGGATGCATCAGGTACAGAACGCGGCTGCCGTCCCAGGGGCTCCCCTCGGGGGGAATCCCGGCCTCGGGGTCGTTGCTGAATCGCACCGTTCGCCCGTCCTTGTAGACGGGCTCGACCTCCGGGCTCCCCGGCTCACGCCGGTCGCTGAACTCGCGGAACAGCGTGTTGAAGTTGGGAGGGCCGGCGAACAACGTTCCCGAGGTCCGGTTGCGCAGGTCGTACTCACCGCTGAAGGCGGTCTCGCCGCCGAACGAGCCAAGGCTCTCCCCCGCCACGAACAGCCGGGGACGGGCATCCTGCGGCAATTTCGACCACACGTCGTAGACCGCGTCGAACAGATCGCGGCCCGCCTCCCTGGCCTTCGATTGATCGACCAGGTAGGAAATCCACGACGGCAGGTACGAGTACTGGATCGCCACGGTCGCCGCGTCGCCACCGGTGAGGTACTCGAAGCTGTCCACCAGGGCCGGATCCACCCAGCCGCTCCCGGTCGTCGTCACCACGAGCAGGTTGGCGCGCTGGAAGCCTCCGGCACGGCCGAGGTCCTCGACCGCCAACGCCGCCCTCGACTCGGAATCGTCCGACGACGCCAGACCGGCGTAGCTGCGAATCGGTTCCAGGGCCGGGTGGTCGACGAACTGGCCGATCTGATCGGTGGTCGGACCTGCGCCGATGAAGCTGCGCCCCTGCCATCCAAGCGAATCCCACGGCACCACTGAGCCGGGGCCGCCTGACCGGAGGCCGGTCGCGGGCTGCTGGACACCTTCCGGAGTCATCGTGTCGCGCAACGAGAACGCCCCGTTCGCGACGCTGACGAGGCCTCCGAGCAGCACTCCCGAGACCACCGCGTAGACGATTCCGGCAATCAGGAACCACCCGACAACGCTCGCCGCCCGCTGGCCGATCCACCGGTCGAGCCGCCGCGCGCTCCAGCGATACATGCCGCGAATGCCGCGCGCGATCGCAATGAGGAGACAGAACACCACCGCCGCGACGACGGGCGCGAGCACCACCAGCGGAACGTTGTACTCGGTGACACCCATCAACGCGCGGATCTGGTGCTGCCAGTACTGCCCTGCCGCGAACGAGACTGCGAACAGCACCACCGCACTGACGAGGAAGACCAGCCACGAGCGACGTCCCGGGCGCCGAGCAGCTCTATCCGCGAACGCGCGCCACACGAAGGCCGCGAACACGCCCAGCCCGTACCCGATCGCGGCGGTGATTCCACAGACCACCCCTTGCAGCACACCCCCGCGCGGGAGCAGCGACGGCGTGAACGACAGGCACGCGAAAACGAGTGCACCCCAGCACCCGGGCAGCGTGACATACAGCAGCTTCCTGTGCTCACCGGACTCGGGCGTATCCACGACCGTCGACACCATGGCCACCTCCGCCTACCGCAACGGCTTCTCCCAGCCGGAGCTCGGAATCCAGGTCCATACCGCCCAGATGACGAATACATCGAGGACGATGATCAGGCCGGCCCACCCCGGGGCGTAGGGAAGCCACAGGAAGTTGACCACGATCGACAGTGCCGCGATGACGATCGCCAACGTCCGCGCCCATATCCCGGCCCGGAACAAGGCGACACCCACCAGCGCGATCACCACACCGAGGGCGATGTGGATCCAGCCCCACGCGGTCAGATCGAGCTCGTAGGTGTAATCGACGCCGACGGTGAAGACCTCGTCGGTGCCGACCGCAGCCAACCCCTGAAGAACCTGGAGCACGCCGACGGCAACCAGAAGCACCGCGGCCCCGATCGAGGTGCCGGCGGCGACCTCCTGCTTGACGCTCGACTTCTCGGACACGACGGTTCACCTCTCCGGACTCGGATGCAGTACGCCTCCCTCAGTGTGCGCCCAGTGTCGGGGGCCCGAGGCACTATGGACACCATGGACACGGTGCTCGGCAGGTTCTCCGCCCCCACCCGGGAGTGGTTCGCCGGCGCCTTCCCCGCGCCCACCGCCGCCCAGCTCGGGGCCTGGGACGCCATCGCCGACGGCTCGCACGCGCTGGTCGTCGCGCCGACCGGATCCGGCAAGACACTCTCCGCGTTCCTGTGGGCGCTCGACCAGCTGGCCGCCCGCCCGCACGACGATCAGCGCCCGCCTGGCACCACCGTCCTGTACGTCTCGCCGCTCAAGGCGCTCGCGGTGGACGTCGAGCGGAACCTGCGCGCCCCGCTGGTCGGCATCACCCAGACCGCCAAGCGCCTTGGCCTGACGCCGCCGGAGATCACCGTCGGCGTCCGTTCCGGCGACACCAGCCCCGCGGATCGCCGTGCCCTGGTGCGCACACCCCCCGACATCCTCATCACCACGCCCGAGTCGCTGTTCCTCATGCTCACCTCGGCGGCCCGCGAATCGCTCGCCACCGTGCAGACCGTGATCGTCGACGAGGTGCACGCCGTCGCGGCGACCAAACGCGGTGCACACCTGGCTCTCTCGCTCGAGCGGCTCGACATGCTGCTCCCCCGTCCTGCGCAACGGATCGGGCTGTCCGCGACGGTCCGCCCGCACGAGGAGGTGGGCCGCTTCCTCACCGGGTCCGCGCCCATCCACATCGTCTGCCCACCCTCCCCGAAGACCTTCGACCTGACCGTGCGGGTACCGGTCGAGGACATGACCGAACTGGGGGTCACGACACCGGACGAGAATTCCGTTTCCCCGGCCCCACAACAGGGTTCGATCTGGCCGCATGTGGAGGAGCAGATCGTCGACCTGGTCCTCGAGCACCGGTCCTCGATCGTGTTCGCCAATTCCCGCCGGCTCGCGGAGCGGCTCACCGCCAGGCTCAACGAGGTCTATGCCGACCGCCTCGGCGCCCCGGTCGAGACCGTGCACAAGCCGGCCTCGCTGATCGGCTCCACCGCCGAGGTGGGGCACGGCGCCGAGGCGCTGCTCGCCCGCGCCCACCACGGCTCGGTGAGCAAGGACCAGCGCGCGCTCATCGAGGACGACCTCAAATCCGGGCGGCTACGCTGCGTGGTGGCCACCAGCAGCCTCGAGCTCGGAATCGACATGGGCGCGGTCGATCTCGTCGTGCAGGTGGAGGCGCCGCCCTCGGTGGCGAGCGGGCTGCAGCGGGTCGGGCGAGCCGGGCACCAGGTCGGGGAGATCTCCAGGGGGGTGCTCTTCCCCAAGCACCGCACCGACCTCATCCACTGCGCGGTCACCGTGGAACGGATGACCGCGGGCCGGATCGAGGCGCTCGCGGTCCCGGCGAACCCGCTCGACATCCTGGCCCAGCACACCGTGGCCGCCTGCGCCCTCGACCAGCTCGACGTCCAGTCCTGGTTCGACGCGGTCCGCCGCACCGGGAACTTCGCGACACTGCCCCGGTCCGCGTTCGACGCCACCCTCGACCTGCTGGCGGGCCGCTACCCGTCCGACGAGTTCGCCGAGCTGCGCCCGAGACTCGTCTGGGATCGCGACGCCGATGTCCTCACCGGCAGGCCCGGCTCACAGCGGCTGGCCGTCACCTCCGGCGGAGCGATCCCGGACCGCGGACTGTTCGCCGTGTACATGGTGGGTGAGAAGGCCTCCCGGGTCGGCGAGCTCGACGAGGAGATGGTCTACGAGTCGCGGGTGGGCGACGTCTTCGCGCTCGGCGCCACCAGCTGGCGGATCGAGGAGATCACCCACGACCGGGTCCTCGTCAGCCCCGCCTACGGCCTGCCCGGCCGGCTCCCGTTCTGGCACGGTGACGGCCTCGGCAGGCCCGCCGAGCTCGGCGCGGCTCTGGGCGAGTTCCTGCGCGAGATGTCACTCGGCGCGGACACGGATCTGCGGGCCCGCCTGGCCGACCAGGGCCTCGACACCAACGCCACCCAGAACCTGCTCGCCCTCGTCGAGGAGCAGCGCACCGCCACCGGACAGGTCCCCACCGACCGCACCCTCGTGGTCGAGCGGTTCCGCGACGAGCTCGGCGACTGGCGACTCGTGCTGCACTCGCCCTACGGGCTGCCGGTGCATGCGCCCTGGGCCCTCGCGGTCGGCGCCCGGCTGCAGGAGCGGTACGGGATCGACTCCGCGCCGACCGCATCCGACGACGGCATCATCGTCCGGCTACCGGACACCGAGGACGCCCCGCCCGGCTCGGAGCTGTTCGTCTTCGATCGCGACGAGATCGCGGACATCGTCACCGAGCAGGTCAGCAACTCCGCGCTGTTCGCGTCCCGATTCCGCGAGTGCGCCGCCCGTGCCCTGCTGCTGCCGCGGCGCAATCCGGGCAAGCGGGCGCCGCTCTGGCAGCAGCGACAGCGCTCCGCCCAGCTGCTCGACGTCGCGCGCAAGTTCCCGACCTTCCCGATCCTGCTCGAGACCGTCCGCGAATGCCTGCAGGACGTCTACGACCTGCCCTCCCTCACCGCCCTGTTCGACGGCATCGGCCGCAAGCAGATCAGGCTCGTCGAGGTCGAGACGCCGTCGCCGTCGCCCTTCGCGGGGGCGCTCCTCTTCGACTACGTCGGAGCGTTCATGTACGAGGGCGACAGCCCGCTCGCCGAGCGACGGGCCGCCGCCCTGTCCCTCGACTCCACCCTGCTCGCCGAGCTGCTCGGCCGGGTGGAGCTGCGCGAACTGCTCGATGCCGACGTCATCGACCTCACCGAACGCGAACTACAACGCCTCGTCCCCGATCGCAGGGCAAAGGATCTCGAAGGGGTCGCGGACCTGCTGCGCCTGCTCGGGCCGCTGACCGACGCGGAGATCGCGAACCGGACGCACGGTGATGCCGCGCTCTGGGTCCGCGAGCTCGAAGCGCAACGTCGGGCCATGCGGGTCGGCTTCGCCGGCGAGCAGTGGTGGGTGGCGATCGAGGACGCGAGCCGGATGCGCGACGCGCTCGGCGTGCCGCTGCCGATCGGCACCCCCGCCGCGTTCATCGAACCGGTCGACGACCCGCTCGGCGACCTCGTCGCGCGCTACGCCCGCACCCACGGACCGTTCTCCCTCGCCGACGCGGCCGCCCGCTTCGGACTCGGGACCTCCGTGGTCCGGGACGTGTTGCGCCGCCTCGCCGCCGACAAGCGCGTGCTGGAGGGCGAGTTCCGGCCCGCAGCCGCGGGCAGCGAGTGGTGTGACGCCGAGGTGCTGCGGCGGCTCCGGCGCCGCTCCCTCGCCGCCGCCCGCAAGGAGGTCGAGCCGGTCGAGCCGTCCGCGCTCGGCCGCTTCCTGCCCGACTGGCAGCACATCGGCGGCGGCCTGCGCGGAATCGACGGGGTGGCCGCGGTGATCGAACAGCTTGCGGGCGTACCGATCCCCGCCTCCGCCTGGGAACCGATGATCCTGAGTTCGCGGGTGCGCGACTACCAGCCGGCGATGCTCGACGAGCTGACCGCCACGGGCGAGGTGCTGTGGTCGGGCGCAGGCGCGATCTCCGGCAGCGACGGCTGGGTGTGCCTGCACCCGGCCGATGCGGCGCCGCTGACGCTGGCCCCGCCCGTCGACACGGAGCTGTCCGAGCAGCAACGCCAGATCCTCGACGCGCTCGCGCCGGGTGGCGCCTACTTCTTCCGGAACCTCTCGGACCTGATCGGCGGGACCGACGACGCCGGCCTCGCGGCCTCGCTGTGGGAGCTGGTGTGGGCCGGCCACCTCAGCAACGACACCTTCGCTCCCCTGCGTGCCCTGTTGTCGGGGCCCTCGCGCTCGACGCCGAGCCACCGGGCGCCGCGCCGGGCACCGCGAGCCCGGCCCTACCGCGCCCTCGCCCGTCCGGCGTTGCCGAGCCGGACCGGGCCGCCCACCGTCGGCGGACGGTGGTCGCTGCTGCCCGAACTCGAACCCGACCCGACCATCCGGGCACACGCGCGCGCGGACGTGCTGCTGGACCGGTACGGCGTGCTCACGCGGGGATCGGTGGTCAGCGAATCGGTCCCCGGTGGCTTCGCCCTGATGTACAAGGTGCTGCGGGGTTTCGAGGACAGCGGGCGGTGCAGACGTGGGTACTTCGTCAACACCCTTGGCGCCGCACAGTTCTCGACCTCCGAGGTGGTCGACCGGCTGCGGGCCTACGGCGACCGGGTCGGCCCGGCCAACGCACCAGCCGCCGTGACCCTCGCCGCGACGGACCCGGCGAACCCGTTCGGCGCCGCGCTGGCCTGGCCCGCCACCACGGGCGGGCACCGGCCCGGCCGCAAGGCGGGCGCCCTGGTGGTGCTCATCGATGGGGAGCTCGCGCTGTACGTCGAGCGCGGCGGCAAGACCGTGCTCACCTTCACCGATGATCCCGGCGCATTGCACGGTGCGGCCGGATCGCTGGCCGCCGTGGTGGACCACGGCGGCGTCGACAAGATCGTCATCGAGAAGGTCGACGGCGAGTCCGTGCACACCAGCCCCCTCTCGCCGGTCCTCGTCGAGGCCGGTTTCGCGGCGACTCCGCGCGGCCTCCGCAAGCGGGCCCTCCATGCCCGAGGGTGACACCGTCTGGCAGGTCGCGGGGCAGCTCCGCGCCGCGCTCGCGGGCCGGCCGCTCACCGTCTGCGACATCCGGGTGCCGCGCTTCGCGACCGTCGACCTCACCCCTGGACCGGTCGACGAGGTGGTCAGCAGGGGCAAGCACCTGCTGATCCGGGTGAGCGGGCAGACCGTGCACACCCATCTGAAGATGGAGGGCGCCTGGCACGTCTATCCCGAGGGCGGACGCTGGCGGAGGCCCGCGTGGCAGGCGCGGATCCTGCTGGGCACCACCGACTTCCTCGCGGTCGGGTTCCAGCTCGGCATCGTCGAGGTCCTCGCCAGGGACGAAGAGGAGCGGGCGGTCGGTCATCTCGGGCCGGACCTGCTCGGCCCCGACTGGGACCCCGACCGCGCCGCGACGAATCTCGCCGCCGACCCCGCCCGCACGATCGGCCTGGCCCTGCTGGACCAGCGCGTGATGGCGGGCATCGGCAACGTCTACCGCAACGAGCTGTGTTTCCTGCGCGGAGTGCACCCGGCGACCCCGGTGGCCGCCGCAGGTGAGCCGCACGCGTGGGCCGAACTCGCGCACCGACTACTGGTGGCGAACCGGGACCGCGTCGTGCGCATCACCACCGGAGACCGCCGGCGCGGCCGCAGCACCTGGGTGTACGGCCGTTCCGGCAGGCCCTGCCTGCGCTGCGGCACCCTCGTCAGGGGCGGGGTCCTCGGCGACGGAACCCACGTAAGCGAACGGCAGATCTTCTGGTGTCCGCGCTGCCAACCGTCCGTCTGAGCTAGTGCCTCGTGCCCGAAGTCAATTGATGGTTGCCGGGGATCCACGTGGATGCATCGCCAGGCGGAGGAGTCCCAGGTAGCGGGGTTCTACCTGGGACTTCGACAACGCAGCGAGGCGCCGCGTGGGCCCCGGCAACCGCGAGAAGACTTCGGGCGCGAGGCACTAGGGACGGCTCGCCCGGTCCAGCAGGCCGAGGCAGTGCCGGATCAGCGTCTCGCGGGGCACGGTGACCGTGCCGTCGAGGTAACCGATGAACAGACTCGTCAGGGCCCCGACGAGACCGAGCGCACGCAGGGTCCGTTCGTCGGGATCGGCGACGCCTTGCAGTTGATCCTGCACCAGCACAACGAAACTCGGGGCGAGTTCCAGGCCGCGCCCGCCCAGTGCGGGTTCCCGCAGCGGCGCCAGCAGCAGGACCCGGCCTGCTTCGGGGTGGTCGAGGACGAGGGCAACGAACGCGCGGACGGCGAGTTCCGCGATCTCCGTCGGCGTCTCGGCGCCCGCGACCGCGGACACCAACGCGTCGCGGGCCCGCTCACCGACCTCCGCGTACACACCGCGGATGTAGGCGTCGCGGTCGTCGAAGCTCTCGTAGAAATACCGCTCGGTGACCCCGGCCGCGCGGCACGCCGCGCGCACGCTCACCGCGGGCCCGCCTGCCGCACCGAGCAGATCCACCCCGACCTCGAGCAGGCGCGTCCGTCGCTGCAGACGGCGCTGATCGAGGCCGGGGCGGTCGGTGGTGCTCATCGGACCCAGTGTATTCGGGCCCGGTCGATCACATGTGGGTGCCGCCGTCGATGCGAATCTCGGTGCCGGTGACGAACTTTCCGTCGTCGGAGGCGAGCATCGCGATCACGCCTGCGACGTCCTCCGGCGGCGCGAAGCCCTCGCCGATCCACGGGTAGAGCTTGCCGATCAGAGTCGGGTCCAGGTCGTGCTCCGGGAAGCCCGGGTTGCTGGTCATGCCGGAGGCGATGCTGCCGGGCTCGACCGCGACAGCGCGCAGGCCGGCCTTGGCGTACTCGAGGGCGATGGCATGGGTGAAGGACCGGATGCCGCCCTTGGTGGCCGCGTACGCCGCCATGTACGGGTGCGCGAACGACGCCGAGGTGGAGCTGAAGTTCACCACGACACCCTGACCGTTCTCGACCAGCGCGGGCAAGGCCTCGCGGGTGACCAGGAAGGTGCCCGTGAGGTTGACGCCGATCACCTTGTTCCAGAAGTCGAGGCTGGTCTCGTGCGTGTGCGAGGCGCGCAGGATGCCCGCGGCGTTGATCAGCACCTGCAGCCCGCCGAGGTCCTTGATCGCGCCGCCGATGGCCTCCTGTACCGACGCCTCGTTCGAGATGTCGACGACGACGGTGGTCAGGCGGTCCGCGGCCCCGGCCTCCTCGGCGCGGGCGCGCGTGACCGCGAGCCCCTCCTCGGACACATCGGCGGCGGCGACCACGCCGCCCTCCGCGAGAATCCGGGCGACCGTCGCCTGACCGATGCCGGATCCGGCCCCGGTGATGAGCGTCTTGCGGCCCTCGAAGCGGTTCATGAACTGATCTCCTTCTACTGGGTAGTGGTGTGTTCCCGGTCTCAGCTGCACGTTACGCCGAGATGGCACAACGTGCCATGATGGTGTCCATGGCGGACCCCGGCGCACAAGCCCCCCTCCCTCTCACCGAGCGACGGCGACTCCAGACCCAGCTCGAGATCGCACACTGCGCGGCCGAGCTGTTCGCCGCGCGGGGCGCGTCCGCGGTCACCGCCGAGGACATCGCGACCGCCGCCGGAATCAGCTTGCGGACCTTCTACCGGTACTTCCGGACAAAGGAAGAGGCGGTCACCCCGATGCTCGCCGGCGGGGTCCGGGATTGGATCCACGACCTGGCCCGTGGCCCCCGCGACCTCCCGGCGGCCGAGGCACTCGAGCGGTCCGCGCGCCGCGCCCTCTCCCGGACCGACCGGGCAGGCGTCGATTCACTGCGGCTGACGCACGAGCTCTTCCGGGCGATTCCCGGCGACCCCGGACTCGAGTCCGTCTGGTTCCGGATCGTCCACGACACGGAGGAGTCGCTCGTCGAGGTCCTGCGCGACCTGATGGGCCCCGAGGCCGACCCGCTGGACGTGCGGCTGATGGCGGTGGCAGGCAACACCGCGATGCGCATCGCCATCCAGACCTGGGCGGATTCGGATGTGGCCGCCGGAAGCGACGGCACTCCCGCCGAGATCGTCGCGCGATGCATCCGGACGCTCACCGCCGGTCTGCGTACTCCTCAGGGATGACACGACTCTCAGCGAGTTCACACCTGGCGCTGATGTGTGTCAAGGGTTCGCTCGTGATCCTTGAGACATGATCACATTCCCGCTCGTCTTCATCGTCCTGACCGCCATGGCCGTGTCCGGCCTCGCCGCTCGTTCGGTTCCCTCGACCGTGGTCCGCACGCGTTGACCCGGACGGACGTGGAAAGCTCTACGTCCATGGAGCGAACACCCCTGGACGTCGAGGACTCGGCGAGTCGGATCAGCGCGTACGTCTACGGCAACGTCCTGGTGCTCGCCGCCCTCATCCCGTTGCACGACGCCAGCACCTCGCACGCCGCCATGGTGGTCATCGGCACCGTGCTGTCGACCTTCATCGCGCACGCCTTCGCCGAGTCGGTCGGCAGGAGCGCCCGAATCGGGCGCCCGCTGACCCGATCCGAGCATTTCGAGGAGCTCCGCGACTCGGTGCCGGTGCTGACCTCCGGGCTCGTCCCGGCGGCGGTGGTCGGGCTCGACGCCCTCGGCGTGCTCGAGGGGCAGACCGCGCTGTTGCTCGCCGAAATCTGGGTGGTCAGCCGCATCGCCGGCCTCGGCATCGTCATGACCCGCCTGCGCGGCGAGAAGCTCAGCAGGCACACCCTGGTGGCCTGCAGCCTGCTGGCCTTCGTCGCGATCGCCGTGGTCGCAGTGAAGCTCGTGCTGACGCACTGACCCCCGGCGCAACCGATCAGCGCGAGATCGGCACCGGCTCCAGGATCTCCGCCCTCGCCTCGGGCGCGGCGGCCCGCAGGGCGTCCGCCGCGGAGTCGTCGGGCTCCGCCTGCGAGTGGACCTCCGCCTCGACCCGCGCGCGATAGGTCTCCACCTCCCGGTCCACGGTGGCCGCGTCCCAGCCGAGGACCGGCGCCACCAGCTGCGCGACCTGCTCGGCGCAGTTCACCCCGCGGTGCGCGTACTCGATCGAGATCCGGGTGCGCCGCGCGAGGATGTCCTCGAGGTGCAGCGCGCCCTCGGCTGCGGCCGCGTACACCGCCTCGACCTGAAGGTAGTCGGGCGCATCGGTGATCGGTTGCAGCAGTTCCGGGGTATCCGTCGCGAGCCCGAGCACCTCGTGGATCAGCGAACCGTACCGGTCGAGCAGGTGCTTGACCCGGTACGGGTGCAGCCCGTACTGCTCACCGACCGCTGTCGTCTGGTTCACCAACGCGAAGTATCCGTCCGCCCCGACCAGCGGCACCTTCTCGGTGATCGAGGGCGCGACGCGGGCCGGAATGTCCTCGGAGGCCATGTCGACGGCGTCCTCCGCCATCACCCGGTAAGTCGTGTACTTGCCACCGGCGATCGCCACCAGTCCCGGCGCGACCCGCGCCACGGCGTGCTCACGCGAGAGCTTGGACGTCTCGTCGCTCTCCCCCGCGAGCAACGGCCGCAGCCCGGCGTACACGCCGTCGATGTCGTCGTGGGTAAGCGGCGTGACCAGCACCTTGTTCACGTGGCCCAGGATGTAGTCGATGTCCGCCTTGGTGGCGGCCGGATGGGCGAGGTCGAGATTCCAGTCGGTGTCGGTGGTTCCGATGATCCAGTGGTTTCCCCACGGGATCACGAACAGCACCGACTTCTCCGTGCGCAGGATGATCGCCGCCTCGCTGACCACCCGGTCGCGGGGCACCACGATGTGCACGCCCTTGCTCGCACGCACGCGGAACCGCCCACGCTGGTTGGAGAGCGCCTGGATCTCGTCGGTCCACACACCGGTCGCGTTGATGACGACGTGACCGCGGACCTCCGTGGTGCTGCCGTCCTCCGAATCCCGCACCCGCACACCGGAAACCCGGTCGGCCTCGCGCAGGAATCCGACCACCTGCGTCGAGGTGCGGACCACCGCGCCGTAGTGCGCGGCGGTGCGGGCCACGGTCATGGTGTGGCGGGCATCGTCGACGACGGTGTCGTAGTAGCGGATCCCACCGACCATCGAGTTCCGCTTGAGGCCGGGTGCCAGGCGGAGCGCGCCCGAGCGGGTGAGGTGCTTCTGCGCAGGCACCGACTTGGCGCCGCCCATCGTGTCGTAGAGGAAGATCCCGGCCGCCATGTACGGACGCTCCCACACCCGGTGGGTGATCGGGAACAGGAACTTCAACGGCTTGACGAGGTGCGGGGCCAGCGTCGACAGCGAGAGCTCGCGCTCGCGCAAAGCCTCACGCACCAGTCCGAATTCGAGCTGCTCGAGGTAGCGCAGGCCGCCGTGGAACATCTTCGACGACCGCGAGGAGGTGCCGGAGGCGTAGTCGCGCGCCTCGACAAGGGCGACACGCAGCCCCCGGGTGGCGGCGTCGAGCGCGATGCCCGAGCCCACGACTCCGCCACCGACGACGACGATGTCGAATTGCTCGGATCCCAGCTGGTCCCACGCATCCTTGCGCTGTTGCGGGCCCAGAAACTGTGCTCCCGATTGCTTGCTCAACGCATGCTCCTGTGAGTTGTCGACGAATCAGCACCAAGGCTAGGCCATGTCGACCGGTCTTCGCTGCCTCGAACGGGTGGTATGCAGCACCGGGACGACGCTTGGGAAGGGCGCCGTCTCACGATCGACGTGAATTGTGAGGCGCGCTTTAGTAGCTTTTAGCCGTGTATGTCGCCGCGATCGACCAGGGCACCACCTCGAGCCGATGCATGATCTTCGATCATGACGGGCTGGTGGTCGCCTCCGCTCAGAAGGAACACGAGCAGATCTTCCCTCGTGCGGGGTGGGTCGAGCACGATCCGGAGGAGATCTGGCGGGCCACCCGCGAGGTCGTCGCGGCCGCCCTGGCCAAGAAGGATCTGACCCGGCACGACATCGCCGCGGTTGGCATCACGAACCAGCGCGAGACCACCGTGGTCTGGGACCGCCGCACCGGCAAGCCGGTGTACAACGCGATCGTCTGGCAGGACACCCGCACCGACGAACTCTGCACCGAACTCGCCGGCGACGAGGGCCCGGGACGCTACCGCGAGCGCACCGGGCTGCCCCTGTCCACCTACTTCTCCGGCCCCAAGATCCGCTGGATCCTCGACAACGTCGAGGGGGCCCGCGAGCGAGCCGAGGCGGGCGAGCTCTGCTTCGGCACGATGGACACCTGGATCCTGTGGCACCTCACCGGCGGCGCGGACGGTGGGCTGCACGTCACGGATCCGACCAACGCGTCCAGGACCATGCTGATGGACCTGCGGACGCTCGAATGGGATGAACAGATCTGCGCCGAGTTCCGGATCCCGACCTCGATGCTGCCGCAGATCCGCAGCTCCTCCGAGGTGTACGCGCAGGTTCGCGAGCGCGGCATCCTGGCCGGGGTGCCGATCGCGGGCATCCTCGGCGACCAGCAGGCCGCCACCTTCGGGCAGGCCTGCCTGAGCGTCGGTGAGGCCAAGAACACGTACGGCACCGGCAACTTCCTGCTGCTCAACACCGGCACCACCCCGATGCCGAGCAGCAACGGGCTCCTCACCACCGTCTGCTACCGGATCGGCGACGCGCCCGCCGTGTACGCGCTCGAGGGTTCGGTGGCGGTCACCGGATCGCTCATCCAGTGGCTGCGCGACAACCTCGAGATCATCAACTCCGCCAAGGAGATCGAGGGACTCGCCGCCAGCGTGGAGGACAACGGTGGGGCATACTTCGTGCCCGCGTTCTCCGGTCTGTTCGCGCCGAGGTGGCGCCCCGACGCACGCGGGGCGATCGTGGGGCTGACCAGGTTCGTCAACAAGGGGCACCTCGCGCGGGCCGCGCTGGAGGCCACCGCCTTTCAGACCCGCGAGGTCCTCGAGGCGTGCCTCGCCGACTCCGGTGTCGAGCTGACCGCCCTGAAGGTGGACGGCGGCATGGTGCTCAACGAGATCCTGATGCAGTTCCAGTCCGACATCCTCGACGTCCCGGTGATCCGGCCGGTGGTCAACGAGACCACCGCCCTCGGCGCCGCCTACGCCGCGGGGCTCGCGGTCGGGTTCTGGGCGGGCGAGGACGACATCCGCAAGAACTGGGCCGTCGGGCGCACCTGGAAGCCCACCATGGCCGCGGCCGAGCGTGATCGGCTGTACCGGGAGTGGAACAAGGCCGTCGAGCGGACCTACGACTGGGTCGACTAGGCCCCCCTGCGCTCAGCGGCCTCTGTGCGCCGCCGCCAGCCGGCCGACCGCATCGCTCAGGGTCGACTCGTCGTTGGTGGTGAAGCACAACCGCGCGGTGCCCCGATGGTCACCACCGACGGCAAAGGCCGATCCGGGCACGAACGCGACGCCGTGGTCGAGTGCGGCAGGCAGCAGCAGCCCGGTGTCGGTGCCGTCGCGGAACTCGAGCCAGCAGAACATGCCGCCGCCGATCTCGGTCGCGGACACGGCGTCACCGAACGCGCCGGTGACCGCGGAGGCGAGCGCCCCGGCGCGGGCGCCGTACACGGCGCGGATCCGCGCCAGGTGCCCGGCCAGCCACGGTCCGTCGGCCAGCATGGTCGCCGCGATCTGCTGGGTCAACGCCCCGCCGCACAGGTCCGCGCCCTGCTTGACCAACTCGACGGCGTCGCAGACCGCGCGCGGGCCGCGCAGCCACCCGACCCGTAGCGCGGGTGCCAGGATCTTCGACGCGCTCGAGAGCCGGATGACCCGGTCGGAGTGGTCCGCGACCGGTGCGGGCGGCGCGCCGTCGAACCAGATCTCGCCGTACGGGTCGTCCTCGATCACCCAGAATCCGTACGCCTCGGCGAGTGCGGCGAGGTGCCGCCTGCGCGCGACGGACATCGTCGCGCTTCCGGGGTTGTGGAAGTTGCTCACCGTGTGCACCAGCGTGGGCCGTTCGCCCGCGGCGAGGAGCTCCTCCAGGTGGTCGGTGCGCATTCCGTCCGCGTCGAGCGGCACCGTCAGGATCCTCGCCTCGGCGAGGCGGAGCACCTGGAGGGCCCCCGTGTAGGCGGGTTCCTCGACGACGACCGTGGCGCCGGGGTCGAGCAGCACCTGGGCGAGCAGGCTCAGCGCCTGCTGGGACCCGTGGGTCACCACCACCTCACGCGGGTCCACCGAGCGCGATCCGACTGCGGACTCCCGCGCCGCGATCACCTCGCGCAGGCCGAACCAGCCCGCGGTCTCGGTGTACTGGACCGCGTCGGGTCGCGCGAGCACCGCCTCGCTCGCCTCGCGGATCCGCTCCCGAGGGATGAGCTCTGGGTCGGGCAGCCCGCCTGCCAGGCTGACGATCTCCGGGCGGGCGGTGATGGTGAGCAGATCCCGGATCGCCGAGCTGCGCAGCCCGTTCATGCGGCGTGCGAACACGGGGTGCGGGGACGGGGACATGAGACCTCCCGGGGCAGGCGGGGACAGGACGAGGCAGAAACACCTGGTCGTCCCGGGTCTGCGGGGCGGGAGGCGCCGAAGCGGGGGGCCGATGGTCGCGGCCGGCACCATCGACTATCGCACAGGCGGGCCCACGATATGAACCCTCTGTTTCATATCGTGGGACCAGCGAGGTCAGTCGAGGTCGTCGTGGCGCATCAACTGGCGGGCGGCCTCGGTGATGGATCCGGTCAGCGACGGGTACACCGAGAAGGTCTGCGCCAGGTCGTTCACCGACAGGTTGTTCTGGACCGCGATGGCGATCGGGAGGATCAACTCCGACGCGGTCGGGGCGACCACGACCCCGCCGATCACCACGCCGGTGGCCGGGCGGCAGAAGATCTTCACGAAGCCGCGGCGCAGTCCCGACATCTTGGCCCGCGGGTTGGTGTTCAGCGGGAGCATCACGGTGCGCGCCGGCACCTCGCCGTCGTCGATCGAGGCCTGGCTGACACCGACGGTGGCGATCTCGGGACGGGTGAACACCGCGGAGGCAACGGTCTTGAGCTTGATGGGGCTGACCCCCTCGCCCAGGGCGTGGTACATCGCGATCCGGCCCTGCATCGCCGCGACGGAGGCCAGCGGCAGCAGTCCGGTGCAGTCGCCTGCCGCATAGATCCCCGACACCGAGGTTCGCGAGACGCGGTCCACCCGCAGGTAGCCGCCCGGGTCGAGCTCGATGCCCACCCGCTCGAGTCCGAGATCGTTGGTGTTGGGGATGGAACCGACCGTCATCAGGGCGTGGCTTCCTGTGACCACCCGACCGTCGGCCAGCGTCACCGCGATGCCGTCCGCGGTGCGCTCGACGGAGTCGGCGCGGGCGTGCTTGACCAGCGTCACACCACGCTCGGACAGCGCATCCTCGAGGACGAGGGCCGCGTCCGCGTCCTCGTGCGGCAGCACCCGGTCGCGACTGGAGACCATCGTCACCTTGACGCCCATCTCGGTGTAGGCGGAGACGAACTCGGCGCCGGTGACGCCTGAACCGACCACCACCAGGTGCTCGGGCAGCGAATCGAGGTCGTAGAGCTGACGCCAGTTCAGGATGCGCTCGCCGTCCGGCTTGGCGGTCGGCAGAATGCGGGGGCTCGCGCCGGTGGCGATCAGCACCACGTCGGCGTCGAGTACCTGCTCGCCGCCGCCGTGCAGCGTCGCCTTCACCTGGTGCGCCGCCATCCCGAGCTCCTGGTCGATCAGCTCCCCGTGCCCCGCGAGCAGCTCGACGCCGACGGTCTGGAGCCGATCCCTGATGTCCGAGGACTGGGCCTGCGCGAGGCTCTTGACCCGGGAGTGGATCTGCGGCAGCGAGATGGTGGCCTGGGACGGCTCGAGGCTGATGCCCAGGTCGGTGGCCCGGCGCATGTCCGTGCGCACCCCGGTCGAGGCGATGAACGTCTTCGACGGCACACAGTCCCACAGCACGCAGGCACCGCCGACCCCGTCGCAATCGATCAGCGAAACCGACGCACCGTGCTGGGCGGCGACGAGCGCCGCCTCATACCCGGCCGGTCCGCCGCCAATGATCACGATCCGGGTCATTCATCCTCCAGTTGTTCGGGAGCTGTTACGCAGGGTGTCGGTGCGTTCCACGCTATTGCACCGGCCCCTTCCGACGCACGTTGGCACCGGTTCCCTGCGGCGAACGGGTTTCGTTTTGCTGTGTGCGGTTCTGCAGTCACCCCGACACGGTTTAGGCTTTCGCCGTGCCGATCTACGCCGCTTACGGATCCAACATGCATCCGGAGCAGATGCTCAAGCGCTGCCCGCACTCGCCGATGGCGGGAACGGGCTGGCTGCACGGTTGGCGATTGACCTTCAGCGGCGGCGACATCGGCTGGGAAGGCGCACTGGCCACCGTCGTCGAGGACCCCGACTCCAGCGTCTTCGTGGTGCTCTACGACGTCCCCGACGAGGACGAGGTGAGCCTCGACCGGTGGGAGGGCTCCGAGCTCGGCATCCACCGCAAGATACGGCTCCGCGTCGACACCGACGGCGAACCGGTGCTGGCCTGGCTCTACGTCCTCGACGCCTACGAGGGCGGGCTGCCCTCCGCGCGCTACCTCGGCGTGATGGCCGAGGCCGCCGAGATCGCGGGAGCGCCCGCCGAGTACGTCCGCGATCTGCGAACCCGCAACAGCCGCAACGTGGGCCCCGGGACTCCCGGCTACCCCAGCTAGAGAACGCCCGCCGCGGCCAGCGGCAGGTTGGCCAACACCCGGACACCGACCCCGAGCGCGCGCTCGTCCAGATCGAAGGTCGGCTGATGGATGTCGAGCTGCGGCCCGACTCCCGACCACACCCCCAGGCGGGCCATGGCGCCGGGAACCTCCTCGAGATACCAGGAGAAGTCCTCGCCGCCGCCCGACTGCGGGGTGTCCGATCTCGCGTCCGGTCCGATCGCGGCGATCGCGCTCTCGAAGATCCGGGTGGAGTCCTCGTCGTTCACCACCGGCGGCACGCCGCGCCGGTAGTTGAGCTGATAGCGCACCCCCGTCGGCGCCAGCAGACCGTCCACGATCTCGTGGACCATCGGTTCGAGCAGCGCCCAGGTGTCGTGGTCGCCGGTCCGGACGGTCCCGATCAGCCTGCCCGACTGAGGAATCGCGTTCGGTGCCTGACCCGCGGTGACCGCGCCCCACACCATCACGGTGCTCGTGCGCGGATCGATCCGCCTGCTCAGCATTCCCGGCAGTCCGGTGATGACCGTGCCGAGGGCGTACACCAGGTCGGTGGTCAGGTGCGGTCGGGACGTGTGCCCGCCCGGGGAATCGAGGATCAGTTCGACGGTGTCCGCCGCGGAGGTGATCGCACCGAGCCGGACGCCGACGCGGCCCGCCTCCAGCCGTGGGTCACAGTGCAGCGCAAAGATTCTCGACACCCCCTTGAGGGCTCCGGCGGCGACCGCCTCCAGCGCGCCGCCGGGCATCACCTCCTCGGCGGGCTGGAAGATCAGCCGCACCCCGACCGGCAGGTCCGGCGCCTGGGCGAGCGCAAGGCCCGCGCCGAGCAGGATGGTGGTGTGTGCGTCGTGGCCACACGCATGGGAGACCCCGGTGACCGTGGACGCGTAGGGCGCTCCGGTGGCCTCCTGGAGCGGCAGCGCGTCCATGTCGGCCCGAAGCGCGACCCGCGGGCCGTCCGGGCCGATGTCACAGGTCAAACCGGTTCCGCCGGGAAGGATCTCGGGTGCCAGGCCGGCCGCGATCAGGCGGGTCGCGACGAACTCGGTGGTGGCGTACTCGTGCCGGGCCAACTCCGGGTGCGCGTGGATGTGACGCCGCCACGACGAGAGGTCCGCGGTGTGGTCGGCGACCCAGCGGTCGATCCACTCGGTCATCGACCGCCCACCCCCCGCCGCTGTGCGCCGTCGAGCAGACGCGCCCGCTGTTCGGGGTCGGTCGCCGCACGGATCGCGGTGCCCGCCAGCGCGACCGCGCCGTCGGTGACCGCGCGGTCGGCGGACTCGGTCACGCACGCCGCGGCGAACGCCGGTTGATGGGTGGCCGCACCGCCCGACTCGATCCCGATCACGGGGTGGATCCCCGGCAACACGTGCGTGACGTTGCCCATATCTGTGCTGCCCAAGGGACGCGATCCTTCCAATGCCGGGGCCAACGGACTGCGCCCCATCTCCACTATCAGTTCACGATAGGACCGGACCAGCCACGGATCGGGCCGTAGTTCGGTGTAGTTCGGTGAGACGGTACGAATCTCGTGCGTGCACCCGGCCGCGAGCGCGCCGGCCTCGAAGCAGGCCAGCGCCCGTTCCGTCAGTTCGGTGAGCGAATCCGCGGTCTGCGCCCTCAGGTAGTAGTGCATCTCGGTCCTGGCGGGCACGATATTCGGCGCGATCCCGCCGTCGCTGACGATCCCGTGCATCTGCTGGCCCGCCGACAGGTGCTGACGGAGCAGTCCGAGACCCACCTGCGCGATGGTGGCCGCATCGGCCGCATTGCGCCCGAGCTGCGGCGATGCCGAGGCGTGTGCCTCGCGGCCGCTGAAGACAACGGCCAGATCGGCCATCGCGAGAGAGGTGGCACCCGCGATGTCCTCGGGGCCAGGGTGGACCATCATCGCCGCACCGAGGTCGTCGAAGACACCGCGCTCGAGCATCAGCACCTTGCCGCCGCCGCTCTCCTCCGCGGGGGTGCCGAGCACCCGGACGGTGATTCCGAGGCGGTCCGCGAGCGGCGCGAGCGCAAGGCCCGCGCCGACCGCGGACGCCGCGATGATGTTGTGCCCGCAGGCGTGTCCGATCTCCGGCAGCGCGTCGTATTCCGCGAGGATCCCGATGACCAGGTCTCCGCTGCCATAGCTGGCGGTGAACGCGGTCGGTAGTTCGGCAACCGGCGACTCGACGTCAAAACCCCGCTGCGAGAGCAGTTCCGCGACCTTTGCGGCGCTGCGATGCTCCTCGAAAGCGAGCTCCGGCTCCGCCTGGATCGAATGCGACAGCGCGACGAGGTCGGACGCCGCTGTCGCGACCGTACCGACCACTTCCGAATTCACGGCTCCAGTATCTCATCCGTGTCCGGCGTCACCCGCCGCTCGAGCCCGATGGCTACCCGAAGCTGAGGTTCGACGGATCCGTCGGCACGGCGAAGGCCTCGAGGACCGGCCGGTGGATACCGGACTTGATCCCGGCGAGGTTCGGCCCGTGCAGCGCCGTCGACGCCGCCGCCCGCGCCACCGCGGCGGCCAGCACGCCGTCGCCGTCCGCCGTCTGGTTCACGATCCCGGCCGCCAGCGCGTCCGGACCGCCGTACCTGCGGCTGGTGGTCATCGCCTCGACCGCGGTCTGGCGGGGCAGGGCGGTCGTCATCAGCGCGTTCATGCCGATGGTGAACGGCATGTTCAGTGCCGCCTCCGGCAGGCTGTAGAAGCCCCGGTCCGCGCGCATCACGCGCAGGTCCTGCGAGGTGGCGAGCATGGCGCCCGCCCCGAACGCGTGGCCCTGCACGGCGGCGACCGTGACCATCGGGAAGTTCAGCAGCCGGGTGAACACGGTGTGCACCTGGTCCAGGTACCAGTGCGACTTGTCGAGGTTGCCGAACAGCCAATCGGTGTCGAGACCATTGCTGTAGAACTTGCCGGTGGCATAGGTGACCAGGGCAGCGGGACCCTCGTGGGCCTCGACCTCGTCCAGCTTCGCGTGGATCTCGGTGATCCAGTCCGGATGGAAGCGGTTCTCGCTGTCCGTCTGACCCTCGGCACCGAGGTACAGGATGAATACGTCGCCGTCGCGCTCAAGAAATGGCATATGGGCACAATAGCGGCCATGGACGATTCCGATTTGGTCGCCGACCCGTTCGGCACCGCGGCGCGGGCCGCGAGTGTGCTCGCCGAACGCACCGGTGTAACCGCCCACGACGTGGCGGTGGTGCTCGGCTCCGGTTGGCAGGCCGCCGCGGATGCGTTCGGTGTCCCGACCGCCACGGTGCCGATGGCGGAACTGCCCGGCTTCGCCGCTCCGTCCGCGTCCGGGCACGCCGGGCAGGTGCGCTCGGTGCGCGTCGGCGACACCCGGGTGCTGCTGCTGCTCGGTCGCACCCACGCGTACGAGGGGCACGACCTGACCCGGGTGGTGCACCCGGTCCGGACGGCCTGCGCCGCGGGCGCGGGGACCGTGATCCTGACCAACGCGGCGGGTGGGATCCGGGAGGGCATGAGTGTCGGTACACCGGTCCTGATCTCCGACCATCTGAACCTGACGGCCAGGTCGCCGCTGGTCGGCGCCGAGTTCGTGAACATGGTGGACGCGTACTCCCCCGATCTGCGCGCGCTCGCCAGGCGGATCGACCCGACACTGGCCGAGGGCGTGTACGCGGGCCTGCCGGGACCGCATTACGAGACCCCCGCCGAGATCCGGATGCTGCGGGTGCTCGGCGCCGATCTGGTCGGGATGTCGACCGTGCACGAGGCGATCGCGGTCCGGGCGATCGGCGCACGGGTGCTGGGGCTGTCGCTGGTGACCAACCTGGCCGCAGGCATCACCGGCGAACCGCTCGACCACTCCGAGGTGCTCGCGGCGGGTGCCGCGTCCGCCGCCCGGATCGGCGAACTGCTCCGCGACCTGGTCGCCCGGCTGTGACGGACCAGACAGTGACGGACGAGAGCGGGACGCCGCTGACCTTCGGCACCGCCGGACTGCGCGGACCGCTGGGGCCAGGGCCGGGCGCGATGAACGTCGACACCGTCGTCCGGACCACCGCCGGGCTGGCGTCCTGGTTGCAGGCCCGCTGCCTCGGCGGGTCCACCGTGGTGGTCGGCCGGGACGCGCGGCACGGTTCGCGGGAGTTCGCCGCCGCGACCGCGGAGGTGCTCGCGGCCGCCGGATTCGACGTGGTGGTGCTGCCCCGACCGCTGCCGACGCCGGTGCTGGCGTTCGCCGTCCGCAGGCTCCGCGCCGCCGCGGGGGTCCAGATCACCGCCTCGCACAATCCCGCAACGGACAACGGATACAAGGTGTACACGGACGGCGGGGCACAGCTCATCGCGCCCGCCGACCGCGAGATCGAGCAGGCCATCGCGGCGGTCGGTCCCGCCCTCGCGGTTCGCAGGGCCCCCGCCACTCCCACCGACGACGCGCTGCTCACCGAGTACCTCGCGCGGGTGGCGGCGCTCCCACACGGGAGCAACCGGGACCTGCGCATCGCGCTGACCCCGCTGCACGGAGTCGGCGGGGACACCGCGATCGCCGCCCTGACCGCGGCCGGATTCACCGATCTGCACACCGTGACAAGCCAATTCGAACCCGACCCCGACTTTCCCACCGTGCGGTTCCCCAATCCCGAGGAGGACGGGGCCACCGACGCCCTGCTCGAGCTCGCCGAGAGCGTCGGCGCAGACCTCGCGATCGCGCTCGACCCGGACGCGGATCGGTGCGCGGTCGGCGTCCCAGGACCCGACGGGTGGCGGATGCTGCGCGGCGACGAGACCGGCGTCCTGCTGGGCGACCACGTGCTGGCCACCGCGGGGCCTGATCCCCTCCTGGCGACCACGATCGTGTCCTCGCAACTGCTCGCGAAGGTCGCGGCGGCACGAGGGGCTCGGTTCGCCGAGACGCTCACCGGCTTCAAGTGGCTGGTCCGGGCGGGCTCGGGCCTGGTCTACGCCTACGAGGAGGCGCTCGGGCACTGCGTCGACCCGGAGGCGGTCCGCGACAAGGACGGGATCTCCGCTGCCGTGCTGATGGCCGATCTGGCGGCGGGGCTCAAGGCGCGGGGCCGATCCCTGCCCGACGTCCTCGACGACTACGCGGTCGAGTTCGGGGTGCACGCGGGCGACCAGGTGTCGCGGCGGGTCGGGCACCAGGGTGAGCTCGCGGACCTGATGGCCCGCCTGCGTGCCGACCTGCCGCGGTCGCTGGCCGGCGACGTGGTCACCGCCGAGGACCTGCTGGCCCGGCGCGGCGCGCTGCGCACCGACGCGGTCGTGCTGCGCGGTGAACGCACCCGAATGGTGGTGCGGCCGTCCGGAACCGAGCCCAAGCTCAAGTGCTACCTCGAGGTCGTCGTGGACGTCGACGACCGCGCCGGCCTGGACCGAGCGCGGGCCGAGGCCGCGCGCCGACTGAGCGAGCTGCGCGACTACGCGCGCGAACTGTGACGCTCAGATCCAGCGCGGGCCGAACTGCCGGTCGCCCGCATCGCCGAGACCGGGGACGATGTACGCGTCGTCGTTGAGTCCCTCGTCGATGCTCGCGGTGACCAACCGGACCGGGAATCCCGAGTCCTTCAGGGCCGTGACGCCTTCCGGGGCGGCGACAACGCACACCGCGGTGATGTCGACCGCTCCCCTGGTGACGAGGAGTTCGATGGTGCGCACCATCGAGCCGCCGGTGGCGAGCATCGGGTCGAGCACGTACACGGGGATCCCGGACAGGTCGTCGGGCAGCGATTCGAGGTACGGCACGGGCTGATGGGTCTGCTCGTCGCGGGCCATGCCGACGAAGCCGACCTGCGACTGCGGGATCAACGAACTCGCCTGCTCGACCATGCCGAGCCCGGCACGCAGCACCGGCACCAGCAATGGCGGCGTGGCCAGCCGGACCCCGCGGGCGGGTGCGACCGGGGTCTGCACCTCGAACACCTCGATCTCGGCGTCGCGGATGGCCTCGTAGATGAGCATCTGGGTCAGCTCGCGCAGCGCGGAGCGGAAGGTCGGGTTGTCGGTGCCCGCGTCGCGCATCGTGGTCAGCAGCGAGGCGGCGAGCGGGTGATCAACCACATGGGTGTCCATGGCGAAAAGAATATGCGGGGAATTCGCGTCGATGGAACCGGAACGACGTCGGCGGCGTCCAACCATGTAACGCACAGTTCTGACCCCGGGGGAACGACATGAGTGAATTTTCGGCCGTGACCGAGGGCATCCGCGCCTACGGCGCGACGGCCTCGTCGATGGCGGCGCAGGTCGAGACCGCCGCGATGGGGACGGCGGCGGCTGGCCCCGTTCTGCTCGGACCCGCCTTCGGGCTGATCGGCGGCGATTTCGTCGCCGCCTTCGCGACGGCGCACGGCGGCCACGCGGCCGCGCTGACGAACCTCGCGCGGACACTCGGCAGCATGAGCGAGGCCGCGCACGCGTCGGCCGCGGCGTACGACTCCGCGGACCTGGGCGCGGCCACCGGCCTCGGCGCCACGGGCAACGGACTGGAGGCCTGAGCATGATCGGGATCGACCTCCTCGCCCGCCCCATCATCGAACTCGTGGAGACGTTCGGCACCGGCGTGATGCCGTCCGGCGGACCGGCCGATGCCATGAAGATCGCCTCGATCGCGCTGGACTCCGCGTACGCGGTCGGCAAACTCGGCATCGCCGAACTCGGCGGCGTGTGGACCGGTATCGCGTCCGATGCCGCCGTGGCGAAGGCGGACCAGGCCCAGGCCCAGCAGGTTCAGCTCTCCGACCGGGGCAACGAGATCGCCGGGGTCCTCACGGTCGCCTCCCGCGACGTGAACACCGGGATGGTCGAACTCGAGGACATCCTGCAATCGTTCATCTCGGTCGCCGTCGCGGCGGGCCCCACGCTCACCACCCCGCCCGGCCAGATCATGATCATCGCCGCCGCGATCGATCACCTCTCCCGTGGGCTGACGGTCGTTGCCCGCGTCCGTGCCGAGCTGACCGCGCACACCGCGAAGATGACGGCGCTGACCGCACCCGAGCACTCAACGGATCCCGCGGACCCCGGTGCCGCGCAGGCCCCGATCCGCCCCACGGCATCCGCGGGCGCCGGCACCACTCCCGCGTCCTCCCTGCAGCAGCGCGGCGACGCCTTCAGCGGCTTCGGCAACAGCTTCGGCAACGCCGCCTCGTCCGCCCCGAGCAACGCCTACTCCGGCTTCAGCGGCGCGATGGGTCAGCCCGGACGCGGGCTCGGCGGCGGCAACCCGCTCGGGCGGGGCGCGGGCACCGCTCCCCCCGAGATCGGCAAGGCCCCCACCCGCCAGCGAACCGGCAGCAGCTCGGACCCGCTGGGCAGCAGCGAGGGCGTCGAGATCTTCCTGCCCGACGGCAGCACCGCGATGGCACCGAACCGGGAGGCCGCGGACGCGGTCCGCAACGCGCTCAGCCAGCAGGGCGTGCCCTACGAGTGGGGTGGCACCACTCCCGGCCAGGGCCTGGACTGCTCCGGGCTCACCCAGTGGGCGTACGGCGAAGCAGGCGTGGAGATCCCCCGGCTCGCCCAGGAACAGAACGTGGGCGTCCCGGTGAGCCAATCCGACCTGCAGCCCGGCGACCTCGCCGTCTGGGACGGCCACGTCGCGATGGTGATCGGAAACGGTCAGATGGTCGAGGCCGGGGATCCAGTGCAGGTGAGTTCGGTCCGCACCGAGAACATCGGCATGGGCTTCCATGGCTTCTACAGGCCGACCGAATGAACGCCGACGAGGTCGCGGTCGCGACGGCCGAGGAGGTCGCTGTCGCGACGGTGGGAAACCGCGCGGGAACCGTCACCGTGCGCGCCACCGATCAGGGCATGCCCCTGGCGATCCACATCGACCAGCGCGAACTCCGTTATGGCGGAACGCAACTTGCCGCCTCGATCCTCGAGGTCTGCACGCGCGCCACGGCGGAGGCGAAGGTCCGCAGACGCGCCGACCTGACCGAGCAGGGCGTGCCCGCCGAGGTGCTCGACGCGCTCGGCCTGCCGACCAGGAACGAGTTGGCCGCCGCCGCGTACCAGGAGGACGAGGAAGAAGCCGCCCCCACGAGTTGGATGCGGCAGCTGTGAACGAACGAAGGACAACGCCGTGAACAGCGGACACCAGATGGACCTCGTGGTCGAGCGTGCCACCGGCCTGGCCAACAGCCTCGAGGACGCGCTGCACGACCTCACCCGCGCGCGGGCCCGGGTGACCCACGAATCGGGTCTGGTCAGCGTCGAGGTCGACCAGAACGGCGGGATGAGCGGCCTGTGGATCTCCGAGTCGATCGCCCATGTCGACTCCCGCGAGCTCGCGGCGATGATCACCGCCACCGCGGCAAGGGCAGCCCAGATGGTGGCCGACCGCCGGGAACGGATACTGGCGTCGCTGCAGGCCGCGTTCACCGACTAGGCTGCCAGCCATGGCAGGAGACATCGTCCCGATCCAGCTCGGTCTCACCGATGGTGACCTCGTCACGCTGTGGGCTCCCCAGTGGCGCGAGGGGGACGACGAGTGGGAGGCGTTCCTCGGTCACGACGAGGACCTCTACGCCTTCGAATCGGTCGGCGAACTGGCCGCGTTCACCCGCACCAACTCGGACAACGACCTGGTCGAGCACCCGTCCTGGTCGACGTTGTCGGCCTTGGGGGCCTCCGAGCTGGAACCCGACGAGACGCACGTCTACGACCTGGTCGGCGTGCCCGAGCTCGCCGCGGGGGATCCGGACGCCCTGACCATCGCCGAGCTCGAGGAGACCCTCGAGATGGTGCGCACCATCGGCGAGGTGTGCGAGCTCGACGCCGTCACCAAGTTCTTCGGCGGCCATCCCGTCCTCGGGGCACTGCCCGGCGGGGTGAACGCGTTCGCGGGCCGCGACGGCGAGGAGCTGTGGGTCCAGATCGGCACCGCGGTCGCGAGCGGTTGGGACGACGTGCTCGACGCGATCGATGCGATCGTCGCGACCCCAGAGGTCGACAAGGCCGCCGTCGCGGTCGCCGAGGCCGAAATCCTTGCCGCCGAGGAGAACATCGTCGACGCAGAGGACGCCGCGGAGGAATCCGACGAGGACGAGGACGACCTCGAGTTCATGACGGTCGACCTCGACGACGACACCGCCGACCCGATCGCCCTTGCCGCGGAGGACGAGTCGTTCTGGGCGTCCGTCGGCATCGACCCGATCAAGATCATCACCTCGGGCGCGGAGTACTACACGCTGCGGTGCTACCTCGACGACGATCCGATCTTCCTCGGCAGGTCGGGCCGCATCCTGGTCTTCACCTCGGAGCGCGCGCTGGCCCGCTACCTGGCCGACAACCACGACCACGACCTCGCACAGGTGAGCACCTACTCGGACGTGCAGACCGCGGCGGTCGACGGCGCGCTCGAGATCGAGGTCACCGACGAAAACGTCTACGTGTTGCCGGGCCTCGCGGACGATCTCGCGCAGGGACCCCAGTCGGTCGACGCGGACCAGCTCGACCTCGCGGTCGAACTGTTCACCGACGCAGCCGATTACGCGGACGACGACTCCACCGAGCAGGGCCTCGCCGCGTCCACGCCGCTCGGCTGGTACGTCTCGTACACGCTCAACCCCGACCCCACCCGAATGGCACCGAACCCGCCGTTCGACGCCGAGTCGGAGGCCTGGCGGGTGCTCGAGCGCGAGTTCGAGGCGCGCCTGCGGGTCGAGTGATCGACTAGCCGATCAGCACCGCGTAGCCGGGTTTGACCACCTCGTCGATCAGGCGCAGGCGCTCGGGGAACGGGATGAACGCGGACTTCATCGCGTTGATCGTGAACCGCTCCAGGTCGCTCCAGCCGTAGCCGAACGTCGTGACCAGCTTCAGCATCTCCTCACTCATGCTGGTCGCGCTCATCAGCCGGTTGTCGGTGTTCACCGTGACGCGGAAGCGCTCCCTCGCCAGCAGGTCGAAGGGGTGCTTCTCCAGGCTCTCCACCGCACCGGTCTGCACGTTCGAACTCGGGCACAGCTCCAACGGGATGCGCTTGTCCCGCACGTAGTTCGCGAGCCGGCCGAGGCTCGCGGTGCCGTCCGAGGCCACGGTGATGTCGTCCGTGATCCGCACCCCGTGGCCCAGCCGATCCGCGCCGCAGAACGCGATGGCCTCGTGGATGGACGGTAGCCCGAACGCCTCGCCCGCGTGGATGGTGAAGTGCGCGTTGCTCGTCCGCATGTACTCGAATGCGTCAAGGTGCCTGCTCGGCGGATGCCCGGCCTCGGCGCCCGCGATGTCGAATCCGACCACCCCGCGATCCCGGAACCGCACGGCCAGTTCGGCGATCTCCCGCGACCTGGCGGCGTGCCGCATGGCGGTGAGCAGACAGCCGATCCGGAGCTCGCGTCCGAGTTCGCGTGCCGCGGCCACACCCTCCTCGAACCCGAGCAGCGTGTGGTGCACCACCTCGTCCAGGCTCAGCCCCGCCTCCAGGTGCTGCTCCGGGGCGAACCTCACCTCGGCGTAGACCACCGAGTCCGCGGCCAGGTCCTCGGCACACTCCCTTGCGACCCGGGCGAGCCCCTCCTGCGTCTGCATCACCGCGACCGTGTGCTCGAAGGTCTCCAGATAGCGCACCAGGGAGCCGCTGCCCGCGGCCTCGGCGAACCACTCCGCCAGCGAGTCGGCGTCGTCGGCGGGCAGGGCGTTGTAGCCGACCTGCTGAGCCAGCTCGAGCACGGTCGCCGGCCGCAGTCCGCCGTCGAGGTGATCGTGCAGGAGTGCCTTGGGCGCGGTCCTGATGTGGGCGAGATCGAGCGGTGTCGGGCTCATGCTCCGACGCTAGACCCGCTCAGGCCGATCCGCTCGAAGACCAGCGGCGTCGACGGCGGCGTGTCGCCGACGCTCCACGCGTCCGCAAGGGCGGCCAGCGCCGGGTCGAACAGCCGCGGCGTGTCGCTGTACAGCGTGAACAGCGGCTGACCAGCGGCGACGGTCTCACCGGGTTTGGCGTGCCAGCGCACCCCCGCACCTGCCTGGACGGCCTGACCCTGACGCTCGCGGCCCGCGCCGAGCCGCCAGGCCGCGACACCGACGGCCATCGCGTCGAGCCGGCTCAGCACGCCGGACTCGGTCGCCCGCACGACCTCGTGATGGCGGGCGGTCGGCAGGGCGGCGCGTGGGTCCCCGCCCTGTGCGCGGACCATCGACCGCCAGCGATCCATCGCCCGCCCGTCGCGCAGCGCCCGCTCCGGGTCGATCCCGTCGATGCCTGCCGCCGCGAGCATCTCGCGAGCGAGTGTCAGCGTCAGTTCCACGACATCGGCGGGCCCGCCGCCCGCGAGCACCTCCAGTGACTCCGCCACCTCGAGGGCGTTGCCCGCGGTGTTGCCGAGCGGGCTGTCCATCGCGGTGAGGAGGGCGACCGTGCGGACCCCGGCATCAGCGCCGAGATCGACCATGGTGGACGCCAATTCCCGCGCGTCGTCGAGGTTCTTCATGAAGGCACCGGAGCCGACCTTCACATCGAGCACCAGCGCCCCGGTCCCCTCCGCGATCTTCTTGCTCATGATCGAGCTGGCGATCAGCGGGATGGACTCGACGGTGCCGGTCACATCGCGGAGCGCGTAGAGCTTGCGGTCGGCGGGCGCCAGGCCCGAGCCCGCGGCGCACACCACCGCGCCGACGTCGGGGTCCGACAGGATCGAGTGGATCTCCTCGGCACCGAGGTCGGCTCGCCAGCCCGGAATCGACTCAAGCTTGTCGAGGGTGCCCCCGGTGTGGCCGAGGCCGCGCCCGGACAGTTGCGGGACGGCCGCCCCGCAGGCCGCCACCAGCGGGGCCAGCGGCAGGGTGATCTTGTCGCCGACACCGCCGGTCGAGTGCTTGTCCACGGTCGGCCTGCGCAGGCGCGAGAAGTCCATCCGGCCGCCCGAGGCGACCATCGCATCCGTCCATGCGGCGGTTTCCGCCCTGGTGAGTCCACGGAAGACGATCGCCATGGCCAGCGCCGACATCTGCTCGTCCGCGACCTCGCCCCTGGTGTACGCGTCGATCACCCAGTGGATCTGCGCCGCGCTGAGCTCACCGCCGTCCCGCTTGGCTGTGATGACGGAGACGGGATCGGTCATGACCTCGCCCCTCCGTCCTGCCGCACCCGGTCCAGGTCCTGCGGCCCGAACGCCGCAGGTAAGAGCTCTGCGAGCGGCACGGCTCCGCCGGGAGCATCGACCAGGAGGTCGCCGCCACCGTGCTCGAGCAGTAGTTGCCTGCAGCGTCCGCACGGCATCAGCGTCTGCCCGCTGCCGTCCCGGCAACTGAAGGCGACGAGGGTCCCGCCGCCCGTAGAGTGCAAGTTACTGACCAGTCCACATTCGGCGCACAGGCCGAGTCCGTATGAGACATTTTCCACATTGCATCCGACGACGATTCGTCCATCGTCGACCAGCGCCGCCGCGCCCACCGGGAACCCCGAGTAGGGCGCGTAGGCGGATCTCATGGCGCGATCAGCATTGTCGCGCAACGTTTTCCAATCGATTTGGGCCACGGTGAGCCATCCTGGCACGCCCACTGAATGGATGCAGAAGATCCCCGAGATGGCCCCTCGGGCCATTGGACAGGCAAACCTAAGAAGGTCGCCACCTCGTCGTACGAACCGCCTCTCGAATTAGTTCCCCGATTGGACGGGGATTACAGTTCAGTCAGTCGGTTCAGGTACACGTCGCGCCAAGGCTGAAAACTCCAGGGTCGTCCCAGATGAAACAGCCAAACGGGGTGCGGCACGTCCACCAAAGACGTTGGAGGCACAGCACTCGATGAGTAGCACGACTGAAGCCGCTCCGGCGAAGGAGCGCACACGGTCGCTATACCGGGGCGACCCCGGCATGTGGTCCTGGGTTCTACACCGGATCACCGGAGTCGCGACATTCTTCTTTCTCTTCGTTCACGTTCTCGACACCGCACTGGTGCGAGTCAACCCGGACACCTACGACCGGGTCATCGAGACCTACAAGAACCCGCTCGTCGGGCTCATGGAGCTCGCCCTGGTCGCGATGGTTCTCTACCACGCACTCAACGGCGTCCGCGTGATGCTCGTCGATTTCTGGTCGAAGGGTCCGCAGTACCAGCGCCCGATGCTCTGGATCATCATCGCGATCTGGTTCGTCGTGATGATTCCCGGCGCCGGTCGCATCTTCTACAACATGTTTGCGGGGCACTGACATGACTGAAGCCAAGACTCTCGGCACGTCCTACGACCGTCCCGCCAGCCTGGAGAACCCGCGTTCGCCGCGCCGCGTCGCGAAGAACAACTTCGAGCTCTACGCCTGGCTGTTCATGCGCCTGTCCGGACTCGCGCTGATCGTGCTGGTCCTGGGGCACCTGTTCATCATGCTGATGGTTGACAACGGCGTGCACCGCATCAACTTCGCGTTCGTCGCGGGTCGCTGGTCCAGCCCGTTCTGGCAGTTCTGGGACCTCACCATGCTCTGGCTCGCCCAGCTGCACGGCGGCAACGGCCTGCGCACCGTGATCGCGGACTACTCGCGCAAGGATTCGACGCGCTTCTGGCTCAACACGGTTCTCGTGGTGTCGATGATCCTGATCATGGGCCTGGGCACCTACGTCATCTTCACCTTCGACCCCAATATCGTCGCGAGCTAGGGGAGCAGAAACTTCATGCAGGAACATCGTTATGACGTGGTCATCGTCGGTGCCGGCGGCGCCGGCATGCGCGCAGCCATCGAGGCCGGCCCTCGGGTGCGCACCGCGGTCCTGACCAAGCTCTACCCCACCCGCAGCCACACCGGCGCGGCCCAGGGCGGCATGTGCGCCGCGCTGGCGAACGTGGAGGAAGACAACTGGGAGTGGCACACCTTCGACACCGTCAAGGGCGGCGACTACCTCGCCGACCAGGACGCGGTCGAGATCATGGCCAAGGAAGCCATCGACGCGGTCCTCGACCTCGAGAAGATGGGTCTGCCGTTCAACCGGACCCCCGAGGGCAAGATCGACCAGCGCCGCTTCGGTGGGCACACCCGTGACCACGGCAAGGCGCCCGTGCGCCGTGCGTGTTACGCCGCGGACCGCACCGGTCACATGATCCTGCAGACGCTCTACCAGAACTGCGTCAAGCACGACGTCGAGTTCTTCAACGAGTTCTACGCGCTCGACATCGCGCTGACGGAGACCGAGGAGGGCCCCGTCGCGACGGGCGTCATCGCCTACGAGCTCTCCACCGGCGAGATCCACGTCTTCCATGCCAAGTCCATCGTGTTCGCCACCGGCGGCTCGGGACGCATGTACAAGACCACCTCCAACGCCCACACCCTCACCGGTGACGGCATGGGCATCATCTTCCGCAAGGGCCTGCCCCTGGAGGACATGGAGTTCCACCAGTTCCATCCGACAGGCCTCGCGGGCCTCGGCATCCTGATCTCGGAGGCCGTCCGAGGCGAGGGCGGCATCCTCCGCAACGCGGACGGTGAGCGCTTCATGGAGCGCTACGCCCCCACCATCAAGGACCTCGCGCCCCGCGACATCGTGGCCCGTTCCATGGTGCTCGAGGTGCTCGAGGGCCGCGGCGCAGGCCCGAACAAGGACTACGTCTACATCGACGTGACCCACCTCGGCGAGGAGGTGCTCGAGGAGAAGCTCCCCGACATCACCGAGTTCGCCCGCACCTACCTGGGCGTCGACCCGGTCACCGAGCTGGTGCCCGTGTACCCGACCTGCCACTACGTGATGGGCGGCATCCCCACCAAGATCCGCGGTGAGGTGCTGCGCAACAACGACGACATCGTTCCCGGCCTGTACGCCGCGGGCGAGTGCGCCTGCGTCTCCGTGCACGGCGCGAACCGTCTCGGCACCAACTCGCTGCTCGACATCAACGTGTTCGGCCGTCGCGCCGGCATAGCGGCCGCCGAGCACGCCGAGAACACCGACTTCGTGCCGCTGCCGGAGAACCCGGCGAAGATGGTCGAGGAGTGGCTCGCGGTCATCCTCTCCGACCACGGCAGCGAGCGGGTCGCGGACATCCGCACCGAGCTGCAGCAGACCATGGACAACAACGCGTCCGTGTTCCGCACCGAGACCACGCTGAGCAACGCACTCAAGGACGTCCGCGCCCTCAAGGAGCGGTACAACCACATCACCGTGCAGGACAAGGGCAAGCGCTACAACAGCGACCTGCTCGAGGCCGTCGAGCTCGGCTTCCTGCTGGAGATGGCGGAGGTGACCGTCGTCGGCGCGCTCAACCGCAAGGAGTCCCGCGGCGGCCACGCGCGCGAGGACTACCCGGACCGCAACGACGCCGAGTACATGCAGCACACCATGGCCTACAAGGAAGGCGACGGTCTGCTCTCCGACATCCGTCTCGACTACAAGCCGGTAGTCATGACCCGCTACGAGCCGATGGAGCGTAAGTACTGATGTCCGCACCCGTTGTAGACAAGGACGCCCCCGCGCTGCCGCCCGTTCCCGAGGGCGCCGTGATGGTGACCCTCAAGATCGCCCGTTTCAACCCCGAGGACGGCGAGGGCCAGCACTGGGACAGCTTCCAGGTCCCGACCCTGCCGACCGACCGCCTGCTGAACCTGCTGCTCTACGTGAAGGGCTACCTGGACGGCACGCTGACGTTCCGTCGCTCCTGCGCGCACGGCGTCTGCGGTTCCGATGCCATGCGCATCAACGGCGTGAACCGGCTCGCCTGCAAGGTCCTGATGCGCGACATGCTGCCGAAGGACCCCAGCAAGACCCTCACCATCACGGTCGAGCCCATCAAGGGCCTGCCGGTGGAGAAGGACCTGCTCGTGGACATGGAGCCCTTCTTCGACGCGTTCCGCGCCGTGAAGCCGTTCCTCATGACCACCGGCAACGAGCCGACCCGCGAGCGCATCCAGTCGCAGGCCGACCGCGCGCGCTTCGATGACACCACCAAGTGCATCCTCTGCGCGTGCTGCACCACCTCGTGCCCGGTGTACTGGAGCGACGGCAGCTACTTCGGCCCCGCCGCGATCGTCAACGCGCACCGGTTCATCTTCGACAGCCGCGACGAGGGTGCCTCGGAGCGTCTGGACATCCTGAACGACAAGGATGGCGTGTGGCGCTGCCGCACCACCTTCAACTGCACCGACGCGTGCCCCCGTGGCATCCAGGTGACGAAGGCGATCCAGGAAGTCAAGCGCGCTCTGCTGTTCGCGCGCTAAGCGATTCAGACACCGAAGGCGCGGTTCCCGGCAACGGGAACCGCGCCTTTTGTCATTCCCTCCCCCGGTCCGGACGGGCGAGGAGGGCGCCGCCGCCTGCCGCGTCCACCCGGGTTCCGAGGTCGCGACCGAGTCCGTCGAGGACCCCGCGTAGCCATTCGGTGTCGGCCGCGCAGGCACGGCGCAGCCGCATCCGCCGAGATTGCATCGGCACGATCCGGAACTCGCGAAGCTCGTGCGTCCCGGCATCGAGAGTGACCAGATACAGCGGCCTGAGGTCGTCGCGGAACCGTTCGTATCCACCGATCCCCTCGTAGTCGTTGATCAGGTCACCGCAGCCGTACAGGATCGGCCTGCCTCGGTAGATCTCGACGGGGCGCGGGTGGTGCGACGAATGACCGTGGACGATGTCGACGCCGCCGTCGACCAGCCGGTGTGCGAATCGCACCTGCGCCCCTGGCACACCGAAACCCCAGTTCGACCCCCAATGCACCGAGGCCACCACCAGGTCGCCTTCGCGGCGCGCCCGCAGCACCCGGTTGATCACGGCGTCGGCGCCGCTGTTCGACAAGTCCGCGAGCAGCGCCAGACCCGGGCGGCCGCCCCTCGCCGCGTCCAGGGGCGAGACACCGGCGGACTCGGCGCCCATCGACCAGATCAGCGCGCGGCCCGCCGCGGTGTGAACCGCAACCGGAGCCCACGCCTGCCGGGCCGTCCGGCCCGCGCCCGCGTGCCGGACACCCGCGCGGCGAAGCGTGCGCAGTGTCTCCTCGAGACCGCGGACGCCGAAGTCCAGGATGTGGTTGTTCGCCAGGACGCAGACATCGATGTCGGCGGCGGTGAGCACCCCGACATTCGATGGGTGCATCCGATAGTTGATCCCCTTGGGCGCGTAGTCCTCGGAGGTGGTGACGGCGGTCTCCAGGTTGATCACCCGAAGGTCGGGCCCTGACTCCTCGAGGACCTTCAGCGCCGCACCCCATGGCCAGTCGTAGTCGACCGGTGCGGCGATCGCGCCGCTCACCCGCTCGGCCAACGAGACATACTCGCGCGCGTCGCGAACGCAGCGCTCCCGCAGCGCAGGCGAGCCCGGACACGGCAGGATCTGGTCCACGCCCCTGCCGGTCATCACGTCCCCGGCGAGGAACAGCGTGATCGTCTCGGCCATTCGTCCATCACCCAGATCCACGGTAGTCACCTCGGACCACCGCGGTCGGCGGCTACCGGTCGACCACGGTCATGTCGAAGTGATACATGGTCGCGCGGTAGACGTGGCTGCCGAATTCCACCACCCGGCCCTCGTCGTCGAACGCGGTGCGGTTCATCGTCAGCAACGGCGCCCTGATCTTCTCGTCGAGCAGCGCGGCCTCGGCCCGGTCGGCGGCCTTGGCCCCGATCCGTTGCCGCGCGAGGCGGATGTGCACCCCGCGGGTGCGCAGCGACTGGTACAGCCCGTGCGTCTCCAGTTCCTCGGGGCCGGGCGCGAGGGCCGCGGGCAGGTGGTTGGTCATCAGCGCGAGCGGCTCGCCGTTGCTCAGCCGCAGCCGGCGGATGGTCGCGACCTCTTCCTGGCCGAGCAGGTTCAGCTCCCGCGCGACGTCCTCGGTCGGCGCGCCGACCCGATACTCGAGCAGCGTGGTGGTCGGGTTCTGGCCGGCCTTGGCGAGGTCGTCGAAGAGGCTGGTCAGCTCGATCGGCCGGTGTACCGGGCCCTGCACCACCTGGGTTCCGACGCCGCGCTTGCGCACCAGCAGCCCCTTGTCGACCAGTTCCGCGATGGCGCGCCTGGCGGTGGGCCGGGACAGGTTCAGCCGCTTGGCGAGATCCAGCTCGTTCTCGAACCGGTCCCCCGGCCCCAGGTCACCGACAAGGATGGCGCCCTCGATCGCCTGCGCCAGCTGGAAGTACAGCGGCACCGGACTCGACCGGTCGAGTTCAACGGCAAGCGGTGCAGCCACTCTCGGCTCCGATCATCGACGGCGACCGCGCCCGTGCGGCCACCGAAAGGCAGGCTGAGGCGAAGATTAACACCAGTCGACCGAAAGTTAGAATGTCAGGACAAATGGTTGACATTCCCCCGCGGAGTGGCGCAGAGTTTGCATCAGAGATCAGTCTCCATCAACGTCGGGAGTCCCTCTTGGCAAACACGGGAAATCGACTGTTCGACGTGCTCGCCATCGGGCGATGCGGCGTCGATCTCTACCCGATGCAGACCGGTGTCGGCCTCGAGGACGCTCAGCTCTTCGGCAAGTTCCTGGGCGGCAGCGCGGCAAACGTGGCCGTCGCGGCGGCCCGCCTCGGCCTCCGCAGCGCGCTGATCTCCGGCGTCGGCAGTGATCCGTTCGGCGCGTTCGTGCGCGCGGAACTCGCCCGCCTCGGTGTCGACAACCGGTACGTCCGCACGGATCAGGAGTACCCGACACCGATCACGTTCTGCGAGGTCTTCCCGCCCGACCGGTTCCCGCTGTACTTCTACCGCCGCCCCGCCGCGCCGGATCTGCAGCTGCGCGCGGACGAGATCGACACCGCGGCCGTCCGGTCCGTGGCGCTGTACTGGTCGACGCTGACCGGCCTGTCCGAACAGCCAAGCCGCGACGCTCATTTCGCCGCGTGGCTGGCGCGGGGCCGCTCTCGGCACACGGTGCTCGACCTCGACTACCGGCCGATGTTCTGGGACTCCCCCGCGGCGGCCACCGCCGTGGCGCGGCGGGCGCTACAACAGGTCAGCGTGGCGGTGGGAAATCTCGAGGAGTGCGAGATCGCGGTCGGCGAGTGCGATCCACGCCGGGCGGCCGACGCGCTGCTCGACCTCGGCGTCGAGCTCGCGGTCGTCAAACGCGGGCCTGCAGGCGTGCTCGCCAGGACGCGGGACGAGACGGTGACCGTGCCGCCCGTCACGGTCGAGGTGGTCAACGGGCTCGGCGCGGGTGACGGCTTCGGCGGCAGCCTCTGTCACGGCCTGCTCGCCGGCTGGCCGCTGGAGAAGACGCTGCGCCATGCCAACGCGGCGGGTGCCATCGTCGCCTCGCGCCTGGAATGCTCCACCGCGATGCCGACCTCGGACGAGGTCGCGGCCCTCGCCGAACAGTCCGCCGTGGGTGCCGTCGATGCCTGACCCGAACCACCTCCCCGCGGGCACCGCCGCCGACGGCCCGTTCGCGCTGGCCATCACCCCGGAGTCGGCGGGCTGGAGCGCGTCGAGCCTGTGGATCCTCGAGCTACCGCCGGGCGGGCGGGTCGACCTCGACTCCGGCGACGACGAGATCATCGTGCTGCCGCTGTCCGGGTCCGCCGCGGTGGGCTGCGAGAGTCGCGAGATCACCCTCGCCGGTCGGCGATCGGTGTTCGACGGACCGAGCGATTTCGGCTACGTGGGGCGGGGACGTCCGTACGCGGTGGGCAGCGTCGACGGCGGGCGCTTCGCCCTGTGCGGCGCGCGGGCGGCAACCGACCTCCCGTTCCGCCACGTCGCGGCGGCCGCGGTCCCGGTCGAGCTGCGCGGCGCCGGGCACTGCAGTCGTCAGGTGCACAACTTCGCGATGACCGACACCTTCGACGCCGATTCGATCCTCGCCTGCGAGGTGATCACCCCGGCGGGCAACTGGTCCTCGTACCCCAGCCACAAGCACGACGAGGACACCGCACACGAGTCCGCACTCGAGGAGATCTACTACTTCGAGTTCGGCGAGACCGGAGGGCGGGCGGTGGATCGGGGCCGTCGCGGGTTCGGGTTCCACCGGGTGTACGGCACGCCGGACCGACCGATCGACGTGCTGGCCGAGGTGCGTACCGGGGACGCCGTGCTGGTGCCGCACGGCTACCACGGACCGTCCGTGGCCGCGCCCGGCTACGACATGTACTACCTGAACGTGATGTCCGGGGCCGGCACCGGGCGGTCCTGGCGGATCGTCGACGATCCCGCCCATGCCTGGGTCAGGCAGACCTGGCTCGGCCAGGACGTCGACCCCCGGCTGCCCATCCCCCGGACCACAGGAGCGTGAGCGTGGCTGAGCGACAGGACGTAGCGAACACCGAAGCGACGGTGCGGCTCTCGGTCGGCCAGGCCGCCGTGCGGTTCCTGGCGAACCAGTTCACCGAGCGCGACGGCGACCGCGTCCGGCTGTTCGCTGGCTTTCTCGGGATCTTCGGCCACGGCAACGTCGCAGGACTCGGGCAGGCGCTGCTGGAGGCCGAGCTCGAGGATCCGGGCCTGATGCCGTACGTGCTCGGGCGCAATGAACAGGCGATGGTGCACACCGCCGCCGCGTACGCCCGGGCGCGCGGCCGGCTACAGACATGGGCGGTGACGACGAGCGTCGGACCGGGCGCGACGAACATGGTCACCGGCGCCGCGCTCGCCACCATCAACCGCCTGCCGGTGCTGCTGCTGCCCGCCGACACCTTCGCCACCCGGGTCGGCGGGCCGGTCCTGCAGGAGCTGGAGCTGCCGTCCAGCGGCGACGTCACGGTGAACGACGCCTTCCGGCCGGTGTCGCGGTACTTCGACCGGGTGTGGCGGCCCGAGCAGCTGCCCGCGGCACTGCTCGGCGCGATGCGGGTGCTCACCGATCCGGTCGAGACCGGCGCGGTGACGGTGGCGATCCCGCAGGACGTGCAGACCCAGGCGCACGACTGGCCCGAATCGCTTTTCGCGGAGCGGGTCTGGCACATCGGACGTACCCTGCCGCAGCGCGCCGCGCTGGCGCGCGCGGTCGAGGCCATCCGTGCCGGACACAGACCGCTCATCGTCGCCGGCGGCGGCGTCCTCTACTCGGACGCGTCCGAGTCGCTGGCCCGGTTCGCCGGGCTCACCGGGATCCCGGTGGCGGTGACCCAGTCCGGCAAGGGCGCTCTGGCGTCGGAGCACCCACAGTCCGTCGGTGCGATCGGCGCCACCGGGACCACCGCCGCGAACGAGCTCGCCGCCGCGGCGGACGTGGTGATCGGGATCGGCACCCGGTACACCGACTTCACCACCGCCTCCCGATCCGCGTTCGCCCATCCGGACGTGCGGTTCGTCAACATCAACGTCGCCTCCGCGGACACCGCCAAGCTGTCCGGCGTGAGCGTGGTCGCGGACGCCAGGGAGGCGCTCGATGCCCTCACCGCGGAACTGCACGATCACCGGGTGCCGCAGGAATACCGGATGCGGGCAACCGAATTGGTGACGATCTGGGATGCCGCCGTCGACGCGACCTATCGGTCCACGGGCGCGGGTCTCACCCAGACCGAGGTGATCGAGCTGGTGAACACGCTCTCGGACTCGACGGATGTGGTCGTGTGCGCGGCGGGCTCGCTACCCGGTGACCTGCACAAGCTGTGGCGGGTGCGCGACCGCGCGGGCTATCAGGTGGAGTACGGCTACTCCTGCATGGGATACGAGGTGGCAGGCGGTCTCGGCGTCGCGATGGCATGCCCCGGGCGCGATGTGTTCGTGATGGTCGGCGACGGTTCGTATCTGATGATGGCCACCGAACTGGTGACGGCGGTCCAGGAAGGGATCAAGGTGATCGTCGTGCTGGTCGACAACCACGGGTTCGCCTCGATCGGAGCGCTGTCGGAATCGGTTGGCTCGCAGCGCTTCGGCACCCGATACCGGTACCGGTCGCCGGACGGCCGACTCGACGGCGGCCCGCTGCCGGTCGACCTCGCGGCGAACGCCGCCAGTCTCGGCGTCGACGTCATCTCGGCCCGCACCGCGAGCGAGTTCACCGACGCCGTCAAGACCGCCAAGGCGAGCGCGCGCAGCACGGTGTTGTATGTCGAGACCGACCCGCTGGCCTCCGCGCCCGACAGCCGGTCCTGGTGGGATGTACCGGTTTCCGAGGTCTCGACCCTGCCGTCCGCCCGGCAGGCCCGCGCGGGGTACGAATCCCGCAAGCGGGCCCAGCGGCACCACCTGCGTCCGTCCGAGAGCTGAGAGAGTCGCACCGAGCGGCTGGAGAGGAGCCATGATGAGCGTGATCCGGGTCGGATCGGCGCCCGTCTCCTGGGGTGTGTGGTTCGGTGCGGACCCGCGACAGGTGCCGTACGGGCGGTTCCTGGACGAGGTGTCCGCGGCCGGCTACCGGTGGATCGAGCTGGGCCCCTTCGGGTACCTGCCCACCGACCCGCAGCGGCTCCGTGACGAACTCGGCGCCCGCGACCTCCTGCTGTCCGCCGGGACCGTCTTCGAGCGCCTGCACCAGCCGGGTTCATGGGATGCGGTGTGGGATGCGGTCCGCCGAGTGGCCGCGCTGACGGCCGGGGCCGGCGGGCGTCAGGTGGTGGTGATACCCGAGATGTGGCGCGATCCCGCGACCGGGACCGTGCGCGAGGACAGCCACCTCACCCCGGAGCAGTGGCGCGCCAAGATGTCAGGGGTCGACCGGCTCGGCCGGGCGATGTTCGAGGAGTTCGGGGTGTCGCTGCGTTACCACCCCCATGCCGACAGTCACGTCGGCAGACAGGACGAGGTGGTCCGGTTTCTCGAGGACACCGACCCGAGGTTCGTGACCCTGTGCCTGGACACCGGCCACATCAGCTACTGCGGCGGCGACAACCTCGCGATCATCGGAGACCATCCCGACCGCATCGGCTACCTGCATCTCAAGCAGGTCGATCCGGCCATCGTCGCCAAGGCCGCCGAGCAGGATCTGACGTTCGGCGAGGCCGTCATGCTCGGGGTGATGGTCGAACCGCCGCGCGGCGTCCCCGAACTGCCCCCGCTGCTCGCCGCGGTGGAGAAGCTGGACGTGGACCTGTTCGCGATCGTCGAGCAGGACCTGTATCCGTGTGCGGGCGACGTGCCGCTACCCATTGCCGCGCGCACCCAGAAGTACCTGTCGGGATGCGGTGTCCCGGCTCTCCGGTTCGACTGATCAGGAGGAGCACACCATGTCTGGTACCGAGGACCTGCGGGTGGCCGTGCTGGGAGTCGGCGTCATGGGGGCCGATCACGTGGACCGGATCAACCGGCGGATCAGCGGCGCGCGGGTCACGGTGATCAGCGACACCTCCGCCGAACGGGCCGCGGAGGTCGGTGCGAGCGCACCGGATGCGCAACTGGTGGCCGATCCGTTCGAGGCCATCGCCGTCGAGGACGTGGACGCGGTCCTGCTCACCACGCCGAGTGCCGTGCATGCAGAGCAGGCACTCGCCTGCGTGAACGCGGGCAAGCCGGTGCTCTGCGAGAAGCCGATGGCCACCGACGCGGAGGGCGCACTCGCGATCGTCAGGCGGGAAGCGGAACTCGGTCGGCGGCTCGTGCAGGTCGGGTTCATGCGCCGGTTCGATCACGAGCACCAGCGGCTCAAGTCCCTGATCGATGCGGGCGAGCTCGGCCAGCCCCTCGTGATGCACTGCGTCCATCGGAACCCGGCGGTGCCGCCGCAGTGCGACAGCGCGGCGGTGATCTGGAACTCGGTGGTGCACGAGATCGACGCGACGCGGTACCTGCTGGGCGAGGAGATCATGGCGATCACGGTGCTGCGGCCGACGCCGAGCTCCCATGCGGCGGAAGGACTTCAGGATCCACAGCTGGTGATCCTGGAGACCGAGACCGGCCGGATGGTGGACATCGAGGCCTTCGTCACCAGCGGCGTCGGCTACGAGGTGCGAACCGAGGTCGTCGGCGACCGGGGCAGCGCCATGATCGGCCTCGACGTCGGGCTGGTGCGGCGGACCGACTCCGGACGGTGGGGCGGTCAGATCACGCCCGGCTTCCGGGAGCGGTTCGGGCAGGCCTACGACAGCGAAGTCCAGCGCTGGGTGGACGCCGTCCGGGCAGGCGGCGGATCCGGCGACTGTGTCGACGGCCCCGGCGCCTGGGATGGCTATGCCTCCACCGCGGTGTGCACGGCCGGGATCCGATCGCTGGAGACCTGGGACCGGATCGAGGTGGACATGGTTCCCCGCTCGACCGTCGACGGCTTGTGAGGATCGTCGCCAGGTCAGCCGCGTGTCGCGCTGATCTGCAGCCGAACGTAATCGACGACCGGCTCGGGCAGCCGTTCGGCAACGGCGTGCACGAACGGCCTGCGTTCGTCGTCGGGTAGCTCACGCAGCTGGGCGCCGAGCAGAACGGTGGCGACGAATGCTTCCAGTTGTTCGCCGCGCTCCAGGGTCGCCGGGTCCTCGACCAGGCGGACGTCGATGTCGGTGAATCCCGCGTCCCGTAGGCGATCGGTCGTTTCGGCGGCACCGGCGAAGTTCCAGATCTCGCTGCCGTCGGCGCCGCTCACGGCTCGCAGGGCAGTACGGAATGTCGCGAGGTTGCCTGCGCCTCCCGCCTCGGCGACGAACCTCCCACCTGGCCGCAGCACCGCGGCCACAGTGCGAAACACCGCCGCGTGGTCCGGCAGCCAGTGCAGGGTGGCCACGCTCAGCGCCGCATCCGCCGGTCGCGGCAGGACCATCGGTTCGCGGACGTCCGCATGAAGGACGTCGATTCGATCCAGCTGCGATTCCAGCCGGGTGCGCAGCTCCCGCAGCATCTGCGCGGAGCCGTCCACGGCGATCACCCGGCCTTGCGGGAGCAATCCGAGAAGCCGTTCGGCATCCCGTCCCGTCCCGCAGCCGAGATCGAGAACGGTCTCGCCGCCGTCCAGCTCCAGCCGCGCGATCGCGGCGGCGCCCCACCGCTTGTGCGGCAGCGGTAGCGCGTCGTAGGTTCGGGCGTCCCACTCCAGCAGCTCCACAACAGCCCCTCCCTGTTGCCTACATTCCAACACAGTCGAGTCCATTATTTAAGAAATTGAATCCATATATTGGGATGCGATGTAGATCCATTGCACACTTGTCAGGCCCGCCGGCCTCTCAAGCCAGGATGCCGTGCAGCAGCAAGTCCGTCAGCGAGGTGGCGAGGCGTTCGAGGTCGTCGACCTCGCGGATCGACAGTGCAACGATTGCCGCACCCGCCAACGTGTCGAGCAGAGTTCCCGCGTCGATTCCCGGTCGCACCTGCCCAGCCCTTGCCCCGTCGGCGAGGGTCTGCGCGAGGCCTTCGCGGGCCCCCGCAAGCAGGCGCTCGGCCAGGACCTTCTTCAGGGCAGGATCCGACCGCATGTCGCACATCAAGCCCGGGACTGCCTCTCGGGTGACCGGGTCACCGAAAAGCGCCACCGCACCGAAAACCAGTCTCCTGACTTCATTTTCGACCTGATCGTCAGACACCCACTCAGCCGTCAACGGGGGAAACACAGCCTCGTGAACGATGTGAACCTTGGCCGGCCACCGGCGGTAGACGGCGGGTCGACCGACACCGGCGGCCGCCGCGATCGAGTTGATCGTGATATCGGAATAGCCGACTTCGACCAGCAATCGGCGAGTCGCGGAGAGTATCGCGGCGTCGACCGCCGGGTCTTGATGCGGCCCCAACTTGTGCGTAGTGCTTCCCCGCGCCACCCAACTTCCCCCTTGACGTCGATGTGACTGGCGTTACATGCTGTCACGGCTTCAGGCGATACACCATGTAACGCCTAATTGTACGGGAGGTGCTAGTTGCTGAAATCGACATGGATCACTCGCAGGTCCGCCACCGTCCTCGCCTGCGCCGCGCTTGCGGCTACGGGAGTTGGCGCACCGAACGCGGCCGCGGACACACCTGGCATCGATGCGTACTACGCGCAGACCGGCTGGGCGACCCTGCACGGCGACGCCGGCAACCGGAAATCGGTCCCGGTCTCGCCGAGTGATGAGTACAAGTCCGCATGGTCCGGGCTGGCGAACGCTTCGGTGCTCACAGCCCCCGTGGTCGGCCCGGATGGGACGACCTATGTCACCACCGGACTCGGACCGGGTCAATCCAATCTGTACGCGTACGCACCCGACGGAACGCTGAGATGGAAGTCTGCCGAGTGGCAGAACTCCGAGGACTTCGACAGCTGCGCCGTCCTTCAGAGCCCGCTGGTAGCCCGCAACGGCGAGCTCTATGTCAGCGACTGCAATCAGCTGTGGGCGTTCCGCCCGGATGGTCAGGTGAAGTGGAAGATTCCGCTGCCCGATGCGGTCCCGGGCGCCCCCTGGCAGGAACCCGCCCGGGCAACCCCGTTCCGACCACTGGTCACCGCCCAGTTCCTCGCTGACGGCTCCGTCATGGGTGTCACGACGTGGAACAAGGTGGTGGTGGTCGACCCGGCGACCGGAGCGTTGCGGGCACCCGTGACGCAGTTGCCTGCCACCGCGGCGCCGGCGGCGAGCCAACCCCAACCGCCCACTCTCCTCGGCGGCGGACTACTCGATCCCGAACTCAAAGCCCCGGCATGGGAACTGTTCTGGGGCGGCACCATGCCGCAGGCCAACACGCCGTCGGTGTCGAACAAGACCGGCCGGATCTTCACCGTCGCATCGGACATGACGAAGGGGTACGTCTACGGAATCGACTACGCCCCCGGCGCGGACGGTGCGCAGGGCACGATCACACTCGCCTTCAGCGCACCCGTCGGCAGCGGCAGCGGCTCGAGCCCGTCGATCTCGGCGGACGGAAGCGCTGCCTACGTCACCGACAACACCGGAATCCTCTACGCGGTCGGGGCCAACGACGGGGCGATCCGCTGCACCGCAGATGCCGGCAGTAACGGGGGCTCACCGACCGCAGGTCCTGACGGACACATCTACCTGCTCGGCGATCAGGGCGCGAGCCTGACCTCCTACGATGCTCAGTGCCAACGGCGTTGGAGTGGTGACTATTCGGCGCTCGCGAAAGATGTCCTCCCGGTCAGCCCGACGGTCGGGGAACCCACCTGGAGCGCGGGAGGCCCTCCGACCATCACCCGCGACGGACTGCTCGCACCGATCTCACTCGGCTACAAAGTCCCGCTGGGGCCCGGCCGCGCTCCATTCGTGGCAACAGATTTCCGGCTCGTGAAGATCGACCCAGCGAACGGCATGGTCGAGAAGGTTCTCGCAGCCGAAACCGGCGAGAGCGACGGATTCACGGTGCCGAACACGATGAACGACCTCGTCGTCGCCGGGTACGGCGCGATAGGCACCTCTGCACTCGAACCGGCCCGTGGCGCAATCGATCCGCGGTTGCCTGACGGGCACAAGATGCCCCCGCTCCGCGGTGGGATCGAGGCCTTCCTCCCCGCAGGCGCCCCAGGGGCCGGATCCTCGGGATCGAGTGGCTCCTCCAGTAGTTCAGGACAAGGCATCGGCAGCGTTTTCGGGAGCTGAGGACCGATACATACGGAAGGACTCGTCGGCGACCACAGAGGACCTCGCGGCCGGTCTGGCGCGGGGTCCTCTGCGCTGACGATGTCCTGCATCGACGACATCGTTCGTGGCTTCTGCGTCAAGAATCGGCGACTGCGGCACCCGACCCCAGACGGGGAAAGGGCTCCGTGGAGAACACGACCTCCACCGCCACCTCGAAGTACGCCGCGATCCGCAACGCCAGGTGCAGGCTGGGGCTGTATTCGCCGCGCTCGAGGTAGCCAACGGTCTGATAGTGGACCCCCAGCGCCTCGGCCAGTTCCCGCCGCGAGATGCCCCGCTCGGCGCGGAGCATCGCGATGCGGTTGTAGATGACCTCAGAAGGCACGCTGCATCGCCTTGTCCCGCCGCTCGGCCATGCTCGATCCTGATTCGTGACGCGCCATGCGTCGCAACACTACCGGCGCGATCATCAGGCCTACGACGGCCCAAACACCCAGCACCGCCGCGGTCTCGAGGTGCCGCCAGGACTGGCCGATCTCGATTGCGGCCGCCTCCTCGGGCAGCAGCGCCGAGCGCATGCCGAGGCCGAGCCAGTACATCGGGAAGGACTGGCCGACGGCCTGCAGCCAGCCCGGCAACGCGGTGATCGGGTAGAAGATGCCCGAGATGGCGATCAATCCCATCAGCGGCATCGTCAGCAGAAAGGCCGTCCGCGTGTCGAGCACGCTGCCCAGGATCGCGCCGAATGGCAGCACGGCCAGCAGCCCCAAGGCCACCACCCACACGAAAGTCACCACCGCGCCCGGTCCGGACAGCGAGGAGCCACCGATGATCACCATGCCCACCCCGAGCACGACAACCACCTGCACGATCACCGACCCGGCGGAGGCCACGATCTTGCCGACGAAGTAGCCGGTCATGCCCCGCGGCACCGCCTTGGCGCGCAACAGCGTCCCGTCCTCGCGGTCCAGCACCAGCACGTTGAGCAGGGCATACATGCCGTTGAACGCGATGATGCTGCCGAGCAGACCCGGCACGGCCAGCTCGGCGACGGACAGCCCGCTGTCGCCGTACATACGGCCACGCAACAGGAACAGTACGGCGAGCGCGATTGCGGGCGTGAGGAACTGGCCGATCAGGTCGGGGCCGTTGGTGTACAACTGCCGCAGTTCGATGCCGCCGCGGGCGAGACCGGCGCGGGTGGCAGTGGCGTTCATCGGGTGACCTCCGCGAGGGTGTGGACGGGCTCGGTCGCTTCGCCGGACTCGGCGCGCTTGACCAGGGTCATGTAGGTGTCTTCCAGCGAGGCTCGGCGCACCTCGAGGTCGGCGATGCTCTCGCCGTGCTGCTTGAACAACTCGTGCACGTACTTGGTCGACTCGGTGGTGGTGTGGACGAAGCGCCGACCGTCGACGGTCCAGCTCACCTGGGCTTCGCCTGCGATCGACCGGGAGAGTTCGTCGGGTGAGCCGTCGGCGATGATCCGGCCGCCGGCCAGGATCAGGATCCGGTCGGCCAGGATCTCGGCCTCGTCGAGGTCGTGCGTGGTCAGCAGCACGGTGGTGTCCTCGAGGTCGGCGAGCCGGTGCACCAGATCGTGGAAGTCGCGCCGTGCCGCCGGGTCGAAGCCCGCGGTCGGTTCGTCCATGAACAGCAACTCGGGCCTGCCGACGACGCCGATCGCCACGTCCAGCCTGCGCCGTTGACCGCCGGACAGCGTGGAGATCTTGGCGTCGGCCTGCTCGGCGAGGCCGACCAGCTCGATGAGTTCGTCGGTGTCCCACGGGCGTTGGACCTGGTCGGTGGAGAAGGGGCGGTAGTACGAGCCGAGATGGGCGAGCAGTTCACGCACCCGCCACTTCGCGTGATCGCGCCAGGACTGCAGCACGACGCCGATCCGAGCGCGCCACTGTTCGTCGCCCTGTTCGGGGTCGACACCCAGGACCGCGACGCGGCCGGCCGAGCGGCCACGGAAGCCCTCCAGGATTTCGATGGTGGTGGTCTTGCCCGCCCCGTTGGGGCCGAGCATGACCAGCACCTCGCCGCGCCGTGCCTGGAATGTCACGTCACGCAGAACCTCGTTCGTGTCGTACTGCATTCGCAGCGTGTCGACATCGAGAACAACCCCATTGTGCGAAGTCATGAACCCTCCCTGTCATTGGTCTTCGATGATTTGTAGCATACCTACTACATTTCAGGGCAGCAATGCTCCACCACTACGGTGTCAAACGCGTTTGGGAGGCTTCGTCCCGGAGCGACCGCTCCCTCGCCTCCTTGGCGCGTTCGACGAAGGCGGCGAAGGCCGGGATCTGCGCGGCAGGCACCCTGAACGGCAACACCTGGAACGGAATGCTCACCCCCGTGGTCTGGAGCCTCACCTTCCAGTCCTCCCCCTTGGGGACGACGTGCACCTCGAGGAGCTCCGCGTGCACGAAGAAGATCCCCGGTGCGAATCGGGGCGTCGCGATGGTGACGATGTCGCCGTCGAGCGTCAGCAGAATGTCCCCGTCGATGCGCACCCGGTGCCGGTTCGTGGTCATGACGCTCATTCGAGCACGACCACGGCCGGCACGGCCGCTCTCGACCCGATTCGATCACGGGCCGGTGTGGAAACTTGGACCCCAGCACCGGGTCGAATACCCTGCATCCTCGATGAACGCGCCCGCACGAGCCCTGACCGCACTGGCCGCCGTCGCCTCGATCGCCCTGGTCGGCGCGCCGGCGGTCGCGCAGCCCTCCCCCATGCCGCCGGATTCGAGCACGACCACCACCACGCCGTTCACCACCCCGAACACCGACCACTGCCCGCAGCGCAACTCCCCGCCGCAGGCCATCGATCTCTCCGAGGTGCCTGCCCCCGGACAGACCGCGCCCGCCGCGCTACCCGTCCCCGCCCGGCCGGTCGGCGGCGCCCGCCTCGGCGAGTGCGGCGCCATCGCTCCCGACGGCGCACCCGGTCTGCCCGCCGAGATCTCCGCGACCGGGTGGGTGCTCGCCGACCTCGACTCGGGCGCCGTGATCGCGGCCAAGGACCCACACGGGCGCTACCGCCCCGCGAGCACCATCAAGGTGCTCCTCGCGATCCTCGCCCTGCGCGAGCTCGACCTCGACACCACCGTCACCGCCACCGCCGACGACGCGAACGCCGAGGGCAGCGCGGTCGGCCTCGGCAAGGACGGGCGATACACCAACCGCCAGCTCATGCAGGGCCTGGTGATGGCCTCGGGCAACGATGCCGCGCACGCGCTCGCCGCGCAGCTCGGCGGCGACGAGCGCACCGTGGAGAAGATGAACGAGCTGGCCCGCTCGCTCGGCGCCCTCGACACCCGCACCGCCACCCCGTCCGGCCTGGACGGGCCCGGAATGTCCAGCTCCGCATACGATCTCGCCGTCATCTTCCGTGAGGCCATGCGGGACAAGACCTTCGCCGATTTCATCCATACCGAGTCGGTACCGTTCCCTGGATTCCCGAAGGACCCCACCGACCCGGAGGACAAGGACCACCCCGGGTTCACCCTCGCCAATGACAACAAGCTGCTCTACAACTACGACGGAGCACTCGGAGGCAAGACCGGGTACACCGACGATGCGCGGCAGACCTTCGTCGGTGCCGCCGAACGCAACGGCCGAACGCTCGTGGTGACCCTGATGGCGGGTGACGTCAAACCGATTCGCCCGTGGGAACAGGCCGCCCGACTCCTCGACTACGGTTTCGCGCTCCCGGCGTCGGAAACGGTCGGCACCCTCACGGACTCGACCGAGGCGCAGACAGCCGCACCGGTGACCCTGGCCGCACCACCGTCCAGTCCGGTCGGCGGTCCGATCGCCGCGGCCGCGCCTGCGGACTCCAGCCCCGGGTTGTCGAGAACAGCTGTCGCGGTGGTCGGTTCGGCAATCGTCGGCATGCTCCTCGTCGCGGCCGCGCGGCTCCGACGTCGGCGCTGACCGGGCCGAGACCGAAGGTCAGTCGCGGCGCCTGCGCCGACGAATCAATCCGCCGAGTCCGACCGCGGCCGCCGCGCCCACCCCGACCAGGGCGAGGGCCTCGGACATCGTCGGCCCCCTCGCCGGCGCCTGCTTCACCTCGATGATCGCCGGATCCGGCGGCGGCACAAACGCCTTCACCTCGTTCTCGTGCGCCGTCGCCGCCCATGCTGTGGAGAAGAGCACCAACCTCGCAGTGAAGTAGATGAACACCAGGAGGCCGATGATCGGGCCGAAGGCGGAGCCCGCCGGACCGTTGGTGACCGCCTTCAGGTAGATCGCGCCCAGCCGCTTGAACAGCTCGAACCCCACCGCCGCGAACAACGCCGCCTTTGCCGCACTGCGCAGGGTGATGGGCTCGCGGGGCAACCGTGAGATGACCCAGACGAACAGTGCCCACGTCGCCACCACTGCGAGCAGGCTCGACAGGACCCGCACCAGGGTGCCCACCCAGCCGATGTCGTCGATGCCGAGCCATCCCAGGACCCGCCCGGTGGTGCTGCCCTCACCGATCACCGACAGACCGACCGAAACGATCAGGGCCAGTACCAGACCCACCAGCTTCGCGAGGTCCTTCAGCTTGGTCCGCAGGAACCCTGCAGTGGGATGGCGCTGGTCCCACATCGCGCTGAGCGCCTCGCGCAGGTTCGCCATCCAGCCCAGGCCCGAGTACGCAGCGACGACCAGACCGATGACACCCACCGTGGTGCGTGCGGCGATCGCGGCATCGATCAGCTGGTTGATCTGGACGCCCAGGTCTCCCGGCATCGCCTTGCTGACCGCATCGTGGATCGTGGTCAGCAGCTCGGGGTGTCCGACCAGGATGAAACCGGTGACCGCGAAGCCGACCATCAACAGCGGGAACAGCGCGAACACGCTGAAATAGGTGATCCCGGCCGCGAAGTAGTCGCCCTTCTGCGCCTGGTACCGCCCGCCCGCACGGATCAGGTGATCAAGCCACGGCCGCGTCGCACGGAGACGCTCGAGAAGCGCTTTGACGTCCGGCACCGCGGATCACCCCTTGTACTTCAGGAACCCCACCTTGTCATAGACCGTCGCCAGAGTCCGCTCGGACACCTCGCGGGCCCGTTGCGCGCCCGCATCCAGGATGCGGTCCAGCTCGGCCGGGTCGGCCATGTACGCGTCGACCTTCGCGCGGAGCGGGGTCACGAACTCCACCAGTACCTCGGCGGTATCGGACTTCAGGTCGCCATAGCCCTTGCCCTCGTAGCCCTTTTCCAGGTCCTCGACGCTGGTGCCGGACAGTGCGGACTGAATGGTCAGCAGGTTGCTCACGCCCGGCTTGGTCTCCCGGTCGAAGCGGATCTCGCGCTCGTTGTCGGTGACGGCGGACTTGATCTTCTTCGCCGACACCTTCGGGTCGTCGAGCAGATTGATCAGTCCGGCGGCCGACGCCGCCGACTTGCTCATCTTCGACGTGGGGTCCTGCAGGTCGTAGATCTTGGAGGTGCCCTTGATCATCTGCGCCTCGGGGATCACGAACGCCTTGCCGAACCGCGTGTTGAACCGCTGCGCCAGGTCACGCGCCATCTCCAGGTGCTGGCGCTGGTCCTCGCCCACCGGTACCCGCTGCGGGCGGTACAGCAGGATGTCGGCGGCCATCAGCACCGGATACGTGAACAGGCCCACCGTCGCGGACTCGGTGCCCTGCTTGGCGGACTTGTCCTTGAACTGCGTCATCCGGCTGGCCTCGCCGAAGCCGGTGATGCAGTTCAGCACCCACGCGAGCTGCGCGTGCTCGGGCACCTGGCTCTGCACGAACAGCGTCGACCGATCCGGGTCGATGCCGAGCGCCAGCAGCTGGGCGGCGGCGATCTTCGTGCGGCGCCGCAGCTCCTTGGGCTCCTGCGGGACCGTGATCGCGTGCAGGTCGGGAATGAAGTAGAAGGCGTCGAAATCATCCTGCAGGGGCACCCACTGCTGCAGCGCCCCGAGAAAGTTGCCGAGATGGAACGAGTCGGCGGTGGGCTGGATGCCCGAGAGCACCCGCTGGCGGGCGGCGGTGCCGGGCGCGGCGGGGGCGGTGTTCACCGGGGCGGTGTCCGATGACGGTGCGGACGGCGACGATGCGGAACTCGACATGGCCCCGATCCTTTCATGCCCGGTCACCCACCTGGAATTCGATTACGGCTCCACCCACGCGAGCTCCCCGCCCGCCGACGTCCAGCGGCGGGCCAACGCGCTCGCCGACGGTCGATCCGCCTGCAGGATCACCCGCAGCAGACCGTCGGTCCGGTCCTTCGCGCCGTCCTCGACGGCGTCGACGAACCAGCCCAACTCGCCGGGCTCGTCGGCCAGCAGGTCCGCCGCGTCGCGGATCATCAGCACCAGTCCCGGCGACTCGCCCAGCCAGTCGTCGGCGTCGCGCAGGCACTCGTCGAACGCGTCCTTGTTGGCACCGAAGTAGTACGGGAACTGCAGGGCCGCGGCGAATTCGTCGAACAGGGCGTCGGTCGTCCGCATCTTCGGGGCTCGCACCACCCGCACGGTGTAGCCGCGCTCGGAGAGCGCGTAGGCGAGGGTGTCGCCGACCGGCGCGGTACCGGTCAGCATGCCCGCCACCGGACCGGTTCGATCGGTGATGAATCCGTCCACCGTTGTCATCAGCGCATCCTCACAAATGTCGTGTAGTGATCACCGGTGTACCAGGCCGAACCGTCACTGCCGGTGACGATGCGCTGCGCGTCCCTCGGTTTTCCGCGCTGCTTCGGGTTCACGTCCCACTCGCGGTAACCGACCGCCCGACCCGACCCATCCGTGGTGGGCAGTTGCCGCTCCCTGTTGCCGAAGCGGTCACCGCCCTTGGTGCCCGGCGCCACGGCCGAGTCCGGCCAGGTGCCCTCGTCGATCTTCTGCAGGGTCGCGACGGCTGCCGCGGGAACCCCGGTCTGCGCCGACGAGCCCGGTTTGTCCTGGCCGGTGGTCAGCAGCAGTGCCGCCACGATGGCGACCAGCACCAGCACCGCCGCGGCGATCACACCGCGGGACCTAGTGGACATTGACCCGCTCCCTCAACCGGACCATCGACGCGGGCGCCCACCAGTTGGCCTCGCCCATCAGCTTCACCAGCGCGGGCACCAGCAACATCCGGACCACGGTGGCGTCGATGATCAGCGCGACGATCATCCCGACCCCGATGAACCGCATCACGGACAGGTCGGAGAGGGTGAAGGCACCGGTCACCAAGATCAGCAGGGTCGCGGCCGCGGTCACCACCCGCCCCGTCTTGGCCGCGCCGATGCGCACCGCCTCCTCGGTGGTCGCCCCGGCCCGCCGCGCCTCGACCATCCGCGAGATCAGGAACACCTCGTAGTCGGTGGAGAGACCGAAGACCATCGCGATGATCAGTACGACCATCCCCGAGATCAACGGTCCAGGGGTGACGTTGAGCAGGCCCGCCAGGTGGCCGTCGTAGAAGATCCAGGTGAGGATGCCGAAGGTCGCGCCCAGGCTCAACGCCGCCATCAGCACGGCCTTGATCGGCAGCACGATCGACCCGAACGCGAAGAACATCAGCACCAGCGTCGCGATCACCATCACCGCGATCATCACCGGCAGATAGTGCAGGACCGAATTCACGCTGTCGACCGACAACGCGGTGATCCCGCCGAGCAGCAACTCGGTGCCCGCGGGCGCCTCGATCTCGTCGAGTCTGCGGACCGTGTCGACCGCGGCGACCGAGCGGTCCGGGTCCTCCAGAACCGCGCGGACCGCGACCATCCCATCGGCGGTACCCACGGTGATCGCCTGCTGGACGCCGTCGGTCGCCCCGATCGCCGCGATCACCTCGGTGACCGCCGCATCGTCGGGTGGCGCGCCGTCCTCGCCGCGGATCACGACGGTCGCGCCGCTGCTCGCGATCGGGAACTGCGCGGTGAGCTGCTCCACCGTCGTGCGCGTCTCGTTGCCCGGCGGCAGCGCTGTGTGGTCCACATCGCCGAAACGGGTCCCCAACAGCGGCAGCGTCAACAGCAACAGCACGGTCACGATGGTGACGGCGATGACGACCGGCCTGCGCATCACGGCGGTCGCGAGCGCGCCCCAGAAACGTTGCGCGCGAGCCTCACCCCGCTCGAACGCCCCGCGGCGCCAGGTCAGCGCGTCGATCCGAGGGCCCAGGATGGCGAGCAGCGCGGGCAGCGCCGTCAACGAGAGCACCGCGGCCAGCGCGACCGCGGCCATCGCGCCGAACCCGAGCGATTTGAGCATCTGCTGCGGGAACACCAGGGTGCCCGCGAACGCACACAGCAGCAGCACCGCGGAGAACGCGACCGTGCGGCCCGCGGAGGCCATGGTCCTGGTGACCGCCTCGTCGGTGCCCGCGCCTGCCGCCAACTCCTCGCGATAGCGGCTGACGATGAAGAGTCCGTAGTCGATCGCCATGCCGAGCCCGAGCAGCGAGGCGATGTTCACCGAGAACACGCTGACCTCGAGGAACATCGAGAGCAGGCGCAGCGCGGCCAGCGCGCCGAACATCGAGAGCGCGCCGATCGCGACCGGGATCGCCGCGCCGACCAGCCCGCCGAAGACCAGCACCAGCACCAGCAGGGTGACCGGCAACGAGACCATCTCCGCGACCACCAGGTCGCGCTTGGACTCCTTGTTGACCTCGTCCGCGATCGCGCTGAACCCGGACAGCTCGGTCGACACCCCCGGCACGGTCAGCTGCGGTTCGAGTTCCGTGAACGACTCGATCCGCTCGCTCTCGCTGCCCGCCACGAAAACCACTGCCAGCGCGGTGGATCCGTCGGCGCTGCGCAGCAACGACCGGATCGGGCCCGTCGCGCTCCAGTAGTCCTCGATCGGCTCCGCCAGCAGGCCCCGATCGACCTCGGCGAGCCGGGCCGACACCGCGGGGCCGATGTCGTCGACGGTCTTACCGTCGGGGGCACGGTAGATCGCGACGATGTCCGGGCTGCGGATCCCGAAATGGTCGGCCAGCAACTCGTCGACGAGCGCCGCCTCACTGGACGGGTCGATGTCACCGCCCTGGCTGAGCCGGTCCAGCACACCGGATCCCCACAGGCCCCCGAGGAGCATGGCGCCGACCACGACCGTCAGCACGGCCCAACGGCGCCCCAGCACGAACGATGTCCACCGCGTCACGGTGGAAGACTAGCGGTATCGGACTGGCGGTATCGGACTAGCGATACTGGACGGTGACCGGCGCGTGGTCCGACCACCGCAGGTCGTAGGACGCGGCCCGCTCGACGACGGCCTGCTTCGCCCGCTCGGCGAGCACGGGCGTCGAGACCTGGTAGTCGATCCGCCAGCCAGAGTCGTTGTCGAATGCCTTGCCGCGGTAGGACCACCAGGTGTAGGGACCCTCGAGGTCCGGGTGCAGCCGGCGCATCACGTCCACCCAGCCGAACTCGCCGAACACCGAGCCCATCCACTCGCGCTCGTTCGGCAGGAAGCCGGAGTTCTTCTTGTTTCCCTTGTGGTTCTTCAGGTCCAGCTCGGTGTGCGCGATGTTCCAGTCGCCGCACACCACCACGTGCCGGTCCGCCCGCTCGGCCGCCGCTGCCGTCGCGGCCAGATACGGTCCGAAGGATCCGAGGAACCGTTCCTTCTCCACCTGCCGCTCGGTCTCCACCTCCCCGGAGGGGAGGTACAGGCTGGCCACCGTGAGGTCGTCGAAGTCGGCCTCGATGTATCGCCCGGCCTCGGCGAACTCCTCGTCCCCGTGCCCGATCCGCACCGCGTCCGCCTGCCTACGCGACAGGATCGCCACCCCGTTGCGGCCCTTGGCCGACGGCTGGGCGGAGGCCAGGTGCCAGCCGGCCTCGAGGGCAGCGGCCAGGGTGGTGGCGAGTTGCTTGTCGTCGGCGCGGGTCTCCTGCAGGCAGATGACGTCCGCCTCGGTGGACTCGATCCACTCCAGCATGCCCTTCTTGGCTGCGGCGCGGATCCCGTTGACGTTGACGGTGGTGATGATGTGCGGCACGGGTAGGAACCGTAGCCCAACCGGCCGACAGCGCCGCTATCGCAGCGGGGCCGCCAGCGCCTCGAGTCCGCCCTGCTCGTCCACCCAGTCCTTGAAGGCGGCGAGCCCCTTGTCCCGGTCCACCACCGGCCGGTAGCCGAGGTCGCGCCTCGCGGCGCCGGTGTCGAAGGTCGCGCTGCGCGTCATCAGCGCGATCACGTACCGCGACAGCGGCGGCGACCAGCGCTTCGCGATGTAGGGCACCCGCCAGATCGCCTCCGCGATCGTCACCACGGCGGCCAGCACCCGAGGGTTGGGTCTGCGGCTGGGCGGGGCGAACCCGAACATCCGTGACACCACCCCGACGAACTCCCACACGTTGGTGGTCTCGGCGTCCGCGATGTAGTACGGCCTGCCCCCGACCTGGTCCGAGCCCGCGGCCCGCACGCACGCGTCGACGATGTTGTCGACGTGGCAGAGCGAGGCGTAGACGTCCTTGCCGCCGGAGATGTCCGGCAGGGAGCCCTCGGATGCCTTCGCGAGCAGCCGGACGATCGGACCGGACCGGTCGCCCGCACCCCAGATCGCCCGCGGCCGCAGCGCGCAGGTGATCAGGTCGGGGCCGTTCGCCTCCAGCACGAGCCGCTCGGCGGCGGCCTTCGTCTCGGAATACAGGTTGAGGTACCTGCTCGGGTACGGGACCGACTCGTCGACGTCGATCTGATCGCCGCCGTCGTACTCCATCAACGCGCTCGGGCTGGAGATGAACACGAAGCGCGACACACCGTTTCGGTGGGACGCCTCCAGCAGGTCGACGGTCGCCTGCACGTTCTCTTTCCAGAATTGTTCGCGGACACCACGTTCGTCCACCCTCGCGGCGCTGTGGAACACCACGTCCACTCCCCGCGTCGCCTCGAACAGGGAGTCACGGTCGGTGAGGTCGCCGTAGACGAGGGTCAGCTTCGAGGTGTCGCCGAGATCGGTGAGGTTGCTGCTGCGGCGCACCAACACGGAGACGTCCATCTCGCCGTCCGCGACCAGTCGACGGGCGAGTGCGCCACCGAGGAATCCGCTCGCACCGGTCACCAGTGCCCTCACTGGGTCCGCCACCAGGTCGCACCGAGCAGCATCGTCATCGCGGCGATCTTCACATCCGAATGCCCCCGTGCGCGGCCTTCCTTCAGTGCGGCCGGGATCTGCGCGGCGTGCGCTCCGACACTGAGCACCACGTCGATCCACCACAGCGCCCGCGCGACACGGTTGCCGGAGGGCCGGATGAGCCCGGCCACCAGGTAGATCCATCCCAAGACCGGGATGGCACGCAGCAGCATGACCTTCGTATTCATCGTTCCGCCTTCACCAATTGCGATGCCGCCCAGACCGTCAGCTTCTCGCGCCCGATCTTCGCGTTGTGCCGGATGTCGACCGGGAAGCCGGGATGGAAGAGGAAGTCGTGGATTCGATCGGTGGTGTGGCTCTGTCCCCCGAGCTCACGCAGTTCCTCCTCGATCCGCGCCCGTTCGCTCTTCCTGACCCCGGGCATCAGCTCGACACAGAGCACCGGGCGGGTGTCGCTGTCACCACGGACACCGACCAGCGCGGTCCGGAACACCTCCGGGACCGTGTTGAAGATCTGCTCGCACTGGACGGTGAACAGCGCTCCGTCCGCGGTGCGGACCCGCTGACTCTTGCGCCCGCAGAACCAGATCCGGCCACCCTCGTCGATCCAGCCCAGGTCACCCGTCCGGTGCCAGGTACGGTCACCGTCCCTGATCTTGCCGAGCGCGTTCGCCGCCTCCGGCCAGGCGTAGCTGGTGCTGACGTTCGGCCCGGCCACCACGATCTCGCCAATCCCACCCGCGGCCGTCTCGTCGGACCTGGTGGGGATCGGCTCGTCGGTGATGCCGACGACCCTCGCCTCGAGGCCGAGCGCCGGTCGCCCGATGCACGTTCCCGCGCCTGCGTGGGCCCGGGCGACGAACTCGCCGAGCAGCTCGCGTGACTCGATCGCCGACATCGGCAGGGCCTCCGTCGACCCGTAGCCGGCGGTCACCTCGGCCTCGGCTGGCAGGATCGCGCGGAGCGCCGCGATGGCGTGGTCCGGCACCGGTGCGCCACCGGAGTAGATAGACCGCACGGACGGCAGCCGCACGTCGTGCGTCTGCGCGTACCGCACCAGCGGAACCAGCACGGCAGGCGAGGCGAACATCGTCCGGATGTCGAACCGGTGGATCGCGTCGACCACGTGCGCGGGATCCGTCGAGCCCACCTCCCCCGGCACGATCGGCGGCAGCACGCAACGGGAGCCGAGCATCAGGTCGAGCACCCCGAAAATCGGCAACGTGATCAGGGACGTCTCGGGCGGCACCCGCTTGCGGGCGTCGTCTACCTGGTCCAGCATCGCGGCGAGGTTGCCGTGGGTGAGGTTGACGGCCTTGGCGGGGCCGGTACTGCCCGTGGTGAAGGCGATCATCATCACCTCGTCGGCCGGTGCCTCCTGGCTCGGGGCCACCGGGCGGTCCGGCGTCCGGCCCCAGGCCCGAAGGGAATGGCCGCCCCACAGCTTGCGCCCGACGGTGACCATGACCCCCACCGTCGCGAACGACGAACGGAACACCAATCGCAGCAGGTGCGCCTTCGAGATGCCGATGAACGCCTGTGGGGAAACGGATTTCAGGCAGGTGAGCATCGGGCGTAGCCCCATGCCCGGGTCGATCACAACGGGCACCGCCGCCACCTTCAGCAAACCGATCATGATGGCGTAGAACTCGGGCCCAGGGGTGACCAGCAGCAGGGTTCGCACCCCACGCCGGATCCCGATCTCCTCGAACCGCTGGGCGAGCAGATCGGACCAGTCATCGAGCTCCCGATAGGTCAGCCGACCGTACGTCGGCACACCCGCCTCGCCCTTGCCGTCCGGTGAGATCACCGCCTCCAGATCCGGGTGCGCCCGCGCGATCGCCCGGATCCGTTCCACCGATCCGCAGTGCGCCGCCGGGCGGGCGGGCACCGCGGTCGTGGTCGTCGCCCTGCTCACGCCGTCGGTGCCAGCCGGTACACGGTGGCGGCCGCGCTCGGCCCGGCGCCCGCGGCCACGAACAGCACGGTGTCGTAGCCGGCCAGGATCGCCTCGTCCACCTGGTGATACGCCGCCGTCAGCGCGGCGGTGTGCGCGTCACCCTCGACCACACCGCTGCCGAGCACCGCCTCCGGTGCGATACCGAGCTGCGCGGCCAGGGCGGCCGGGAACCCCGCGGTCGGCCGCGAGCTGATCAGCGCGGTCCGAGACAGGTCCAGCCCGCCCTCGTGCGCTCCGATCGCCTTACCCGCCGCGACACCTGCCACCTCGAGCAGACGCTCCTCGAACCCGTCCTCGCGCTCCACGGTCACCAGCGAGCGACCGTGGACACCCATCTCGGCGATATTGGCGAACCCCCTCGTCGCCGGGGTCCCCTCCAACTCCGCGACGTGCACGGGGCCGAATCCCGATGGGGTGTCGGTCTTCTCGAGCAACATCGCCGCCCCCGCCGTGACGAACGGGAAGTCCGCGGCGGGCCTGCGTCGCTGGAGCGAGGGGTGGGTGTCCCCGGAGACGACGAGAACGTACTGCGCACTGTCGGTTTCGAGAAGGGCGGTCGCCACCTGCACCGCGTTGAGCACACCACAGGCCCCGTTCATCAGGTCGAACGAGAACGACCTGCTCACGCCCTCCGGATACTCGAGGCCGATGCCCGCCGCCCGCTGGATGAGCGCCGCGATCGCCGGCTCGAACAGGTTCGAGTCGCGGTAGACGCCGGTGTTGATGAGCACGCCCACCTGCTCGGGCTCGATGCCCGCACTGCTCATGGCGCCGCGCGCCGCGCGCGCGGAATGCTCGATGGCGCTCGTCGTCGCCGTGGCCACGCTCATCCCGGTGGACTTGATCGAGATACCCATGTTGCTCAGACCTCCAGGGACGTGATCGTGGCGGACACGTAGCCGGTCACGATGCCGGATGCCGCAGGAACCATCAGGATCTTCGATCCCTTCGGGACCGCCTTGTCCTTCAGATGGTCGTGCAGCACGATGAAATGCGAAGTGCTGGAGGTGTTGCCGTACTTCTCCACCACGTTGAGCGCGGGCGGCATCGGGGTGCCAAACTCCTTCTCACCGAGCGCGTTCATGTACACGACGGCCGAGGCGCCGAACTGGTGGTGGATGACGAAGTCGAACTCCTCGTCGGCGAAGGTCTGGCCGCGGGCAGCGAGGAACTCCCGCTGCGCGTTCGTCCACAGCAGGAACCGTGATTCGTTGTGCATCTTGCGGTTGTCGGTGTACAGCGCGATGCCCGGCGACTGGTCACTCGGCATACCCATGCACAGGTCGGAGTACTCCGACGCCGTCATCAGCTCGATGTAGTCGATCTTGTCGGCGTCGTCGACGGATCGGTCCATGATCACGGCAGCGCCCGAATCGCCCACGGACAGCGAGGCGAACTGCAGGTCGTACTTCTCCGAGATCTCGCGCACCGCGGTCTCCGAGATCGGGGTGATGTGCTCGCCGCTCACGACCATCCCGTTGCGGACCGCGCCGGAGCGGATCATCCGGTCGAGCACGTAGACGCCACTGAGCATCCCCGCGCAGGCGTTGGACAGATCGAAATGGATGGCGCCCTTGACGCCCAGCTCCTTGCCGAGCATCGACGCGAAGGACGGCTCCAGGTACATGAAGTCCCTGTCCTTGCTCCGCGAGATCGAGGTCGAGATGATCACGTCGAGATCGCCCGCCTCGTAGCTCGATCGGGACAGCGCGTCACGGGCGGCGTTGCAGGCCAGCGTGAACGAATCCTCGTAGTTGTCCGCGCTGGAGTCGTACACCCGGCGGTCCACAACTCCCGTGATCGCCTGCAGATCGAAGCTCGGCGGCACGGCGAGCTTGGCGAGCAGGTCCTTCGTGCTGAGTACCGCGGACGGGAGGTACGCGCCTATCGATTCGAACCTCGACTGGGTCATCTTGGATCCTCTTGGGGGTCGGTAGATCTGGCTGGTGGTTCGGCGTTCTCTTGGTGGAGCGTCACATCAGTGCGGCGGCCTCGAGATCCGGCACGGCGCCGCCTGCCGCCGCGGCCGCGATCGCCGGGTAGCGAGGAGCAAAGACCCCGAGCGCGGTTGCCCGCTCGAAGTTCGCGTCGCCGCGGTGCCCCGGCAGCTCGCGAATGCTCGCCGCACCGTAGTAACCGCCGGGGACGACGGCTGCGGGCGCCGACGGTGCCGGCCCGGTCATCACCGCGTCCAGGCTCCGCTCGAACAACTCGTGGCAGGCGCGCAATCCGTTCATCATGACATCCTGGAAGCGGTCGTCGGGTGCGATCGCGAACCGCTCGACGTCGACCACAGCTCCGGTGTCGATGCCGGAGTCGACCCGGTGCAGCGTCGCCGCGTACTCGTCGCGGCCCTGGAGAATCGCGTGCACGATCGCGGCGGCGGGCAGTCCACGGAACTCCGGCAAGGGGCCGTTGTGGATGTTGTAGATCCGCAGGTCGGAGTTCACGAGCGCGGGACCGAAGATCATGGGGTTGTTGATCGACCACACCACCGAGTCGGTGCACGCCTCCGCAAGCACTGCTGCCTCGGCGTCGACATCCGTGGTCTCGAGGTGCGCTAGTCCCTCGAGCCCAGCAGGCGCGGCATCGCCGGGCCCGGTGCACACCAGGTCAACCGTGAAATCCGATGCGGACGCGAATCGCGCAGCGCGCCAGAGCAATGCGCCGCTTCCCACCAGGATCATCCGAGCTCCCCCGCCCGCTTCGCATAAACGGCGGCGGCGCACACCCTGCCGAGGGTGAGCTGGTGCACCAAGTCCTCGAGCTCGGCGACGAACGCCGCTTCGCCTGCGCGTCCGACCACCGTGCGCGAGACCTGCGAGAGCATCTCCACCGACGCCAGTGAATCCCCGCCGAGGGCGAAGAAATCCGAATCCGCGCGCAGGGTGCTCACATCGACCATGAGGACCTTCGCCCAGATCGCGGCGATCTCGTCCTCGATCCGCCGGTCGGGCTCGGCCGATCCGGGGCCCTTCGCGGTGTCGGTCGCCTGCTCCGGGATCACCGCGTCGGCGACGCTCAGTCCCGCGCTGTCGAGCTTCCCGTTGGCGGTCAGTGGAATCGCGTCGACGATGTGGATCTCGGCCGGGATCATGTAGGCGGGCACCTTCTGTGCCAGGAAGTCCCGGAGCTGCTGTGCATCTGGCGCGTCCGTCTCGCCAGCGCCCACCACGTACGCGGCCAGGACGTTGTCGCCGCGCTCCGCGCGCCGGACCGCCGCCACCGCGGCCCTGCCGACCAGGGGATGCTGCTCGATGGCGGCCTGGACCTCGCCGGGCTCCACGCGATTGCCCCTGATCTTCACCTGGCTGTCGACGCGACCCGCGAACTCGAGCGCACCGCCGGGAAGTCGGCGGCCGAGGTCACCGGTCCGATAGCACCGTTCGCCCGTGGACAGGGTGACGAAGCGTTCGGCGGTGACGTCCGGCCGGTTCAGGTAGCCGCGCGCCACCTGGGGGCCGCCGAAGTACAGCTCACCGATCTCTCCGTCGGGCACCGGCAGGCGATCCGGGTCGAGCAGATGAACCGTGGTGTCTGCGGCAGGCCCACCGATCGGTACCGGCTGGGGCGCGGCCGACGGCTCGTCGTCGAGGACAAGGGCGGTACACACGATCGACATCTCCGCGGGCCCGTAGCTGTTGAGCAGCCGGCAGTCCGGGCCGAACAGTTCGCGGGCACGCGCGGCCAGCGGCCCGTGCAGCGCCTCGCCTCCGATGCTGACCGCCCGCATCCCCACCGGCCGCAGCTCCAGCCGGACCATCACTTCCAGCAGGCTCGGCGTCACCATCATCGTGTTCACCGTGGAACCCTCGAGCATCTCCGACAAGACCAGGTGATTGATGTCGTCCGGCACCAACACCACCGCACCGCCGCTGAGCAGCGGGAGCAGCAGCGCCGCGCACGCCATGTCCGCCGCCTGCGTGTGATAGTGCGCGTAGCGGGTCTCGGGCCCGAGCCGGTACCAGTCGGTGGCCGAGCGCATCAGGTTCACGATGCCCCGGTGTTCGACCTGGACGCCCTTGGGCCGTCCCGTCGAGCCCGAGGTGTAGGTGACGTAGACCAGATCGTCGGCAGTGGCGAGGTCCGGCAGCTTGTCGGCGCCGGAATGGGGCAGGTCGTCGACCACCAGGACATCGGTTTCGCCGAACGCGGCCCGCCCCTTCGACGCCCGCTCGGTCACGCAGTGGCGCACACCGGAATCCGCGAGGATTCCGAGAATCCGCTCGTCCGGGTGCTTGGGGTCGAGCGAGAGAAAAGCGGCGCCCGCCTTGAGGATTCCCAGATGTCCCACCACTGCGTCGAGCGACCGACGCGCCAGCACCGCGACGACGTCGCCGTGCCGCACACCCCGGCCGCGCAGTTCCGCTGCCACCACGTCGGCACGGGCGTCGAGCTCCGCATAGCTGAGCTGACCGTCCGGGCCGATCGCGGCAGGCGCGTCCGGCGCGCTCCGGACCAGGCCGTCGAAGATGCTCGTCACCGTTCGCCCCGGCCCGGGGGCCTGTGCCCCGATCGGCCCCGGCTGCACCTGGGCTCCGAGTGCGGTGGCGATATCGTCCAGCAGTCGCTCGAGTCGAGACGCGATCCCCGCACCGTTGCGGCAGGAGACCACGAGTTCGGTTCGCCCGCGAGCCTCCAGCACCGCGATCGAGAGCGGCACCATGCCCGTGTGGACCGGCAGGCCCCACACCTCGGTGGCGGCGAATCCGGGAAAGCTCAACTCGTCGAGATCGACTGTCCCCGTATGGGAGACGATCGCCGACACCAGGTTTCCCCCGGTACGGGTGCCGATGGACATGCCGGCGCGCAGGATGGACCGTGCCATCCACACCGGCATCTGCTGCAGCCCACCGTTGTTCATCTCACCGAGCTCGCGGGACTCCACCATCCCGCGCAGCAGTTGGGCATGGATGCGCGACCAACCGTCCCCCGGCGTCGCGTCGAGGAACAGCGGCAGCGCCAGGTTGGCCGTCGACCGCAGGTCCTTGTCGTGCCGACGCAGATCGACGGGGACCATGATCCGGGTCTTACCCCCGACCGCAGCCGTGATCAGCTCGGCGATCCGGGCGACCACCGCGGGCGAGGTTCCCTCCACGGTTCGCCTGCGCCAGAGGAAGTCCGACTCGCCGGGGGCCGGGCGGGCCCGCCCGAACGGCGAACGCGCGGTGGGGATCAGCGCGGTCGGCTTGCCGTCGATCCCGAGCGACTCGACGAGGCCGTGGTCGGCGATCGCGTCCCGCGCGCCGACCGTCCGATCGCCGCGCAGCAGGCGGAACACCTCGGCAGCCCACAGATGCAGGCCCTTTCCGTCCATCACGCCATGAAAAGCCCTGAACACCAGAATATTCCGAGTGTCTCCTAGCAGCAGGACCTCACAGGTCGGTCCATGCTCCGGGTCGAGCGGACGACTCAGCATCGGATGGTCGTCGAGCGGGGTGTCCACCAACGAGTGTTCCGTTGCCACCACCACGGGGGGCGCGATGCGGCTGTCCACCCATCGCTCGCCGCGCCGCACGAGCCGGGCACCGGGGCAGGATTCGGACGCGCCCGCGACCGCGACCGCGAGGTCCCGCTCGTCGACCGAGCCCGTCCCCTGGATCACCAACTGGATGGCGAAGGGAGGGGCAAGCGTCTGCATCGCCAGATACAGACGCTCGGTGGGTGAGATCAGTCGTTCGAAAAGGGGCACAACGGAAGACAACGTCGCTCCTAGCCAGGGGGGTGCCGGAATAGTATCGGTTCGACGGTGACTCTGCATGGGGTTGCTCGAGTCGGTCCCTGACAAACAAAAAGTGGGACCCGCCCCGACCTGGGGCTGGTCCCACTTTCCGACTCCCTGCGGCCTCCGCTATCGGCTGGCCTTCTGCATGTTCTCGTCCAGCGCACCGAGGAACTCCTCGGTGGTGAGGTAGCCCTGGTCGCCGCCGACGAGGGACGCGAGGTCCTTGGTCATCTGACCACCCTCGACGGTCTTGATGACGACGTCCTCGAGCTGCTGCGCGAACGCGATCACCTCGGGGGTGTTGTCCAGCTTGCCGCGGTGCTCGAGACCCCGGGTCCACGCGAAGATGGACGCGATGGGGTTGGTCGAGGTGGGCTTGCCCTGCTGGTGCTGGCGGAAGTGCCGGGTGACGGTGCCGTGCGCGGCCTCCGCCTCACAGGTCTTTCCGTCCGGCGTCAGCAGCACCGACGTCATCAGTCCGAGCGAGCCGAAGCCCTGGGCGACGGTGTCCGACTGGACGTCGCCGTCGTAGTTCTTGCATGCCCAGACGTAGCCGCCCTCCCACTTGAGTGCGGAAGCCACCATGTCGTCGATGAGGCGGTGCTCGTAGGTCAGGCCCGCCGCGTCGAACTCGGACTTGAACTCGGTCTCGTAGACATGCTGGAAGATGTCCTTGAACGCGCCGTCGTACGCCTTGAGGATGGTGTTCTTCGTGGAGAGGTATACCGGGTAGTTCTGCTGCAGGCCGTAGTTGAGCGAGGCCCGCGCGAAGTCCGTGATGGACGAGGTGAAGTTGTACTGCCCCTGGACGACGCCGCCGCCCTCGGGGAAGTTCACCAGCTCGTGCTCGATCGGCTCGCTGCCGTCCTCGGGCGTGTAGGTGATCATCACCTTGCCGGGACCGGGCACCTTGAAGTCGGTGGCGCGGTACTGGTCACCGAACGCGTGACGGCCGATGATGATCGGCTTGGTCCAGCCCGGAACCAGTCGCGGAACGTTCGAGATGATGATCGGCGCGCGGAAGATCGTGCCGCCGAGGATGTTGCGGATGGTCCCGTTGGGGGAACGCCACATCTTCTTGAGGCCGAACTCCTCGACGCGAGCCTCGTCCGGCGTGATGGTGGCGCACTTGACGCCGACGCCGTGCTTCTTGATCGCGTTCGCGGCATCGATCGTGACCTGGTCATCGGTCTTGTCGCGGTATTCGATACCGAGGTCGTAGTACTCGAGATTCACATCCAGGTACGGATGGATCAGTTTGTCCTTGATGAACTGCCAGATAATGCGGGTCATCTCATCGCCGTCGAGTTCGACGACAGTGCCTTCAACCTTGATCTTGGACATGTGGTATTCGCGTCCTCCTAGGAAGTTTCCCCTGGTCACACGGCTCGGGCCCCGCTTTGTGAGCGAGACCACGAACGACTCAATCAGTAATCTATACAACCCGTGCGAACCGGGTCGATCCGCACCAAACAAGACGAGCGTACTGCTAAGCGACTCGGACGCAACCGCTGGCCCGGCCCCGGCGAACCTACCGATCGGTAGCTTTGCGCAGCTCAAGCGCGGATTCGGGCCGTGACCTCGGCGCCGATTCCGCCGAACTCTGGCCAACCCGGTTCCGACGGAGTGTGATGAGTGGGCGGACGTCATCGAGGGGAGATCGAGATGACCGAACGTGCCGACGCCGGTCCACGACCGGTCCGCGCCCCGCGCGGCAACACCCTGACCTGCCGGGGGTGGCAGCAGGAGGGCGCCCTCCGGATGCTGATGAACAACCTGGACCCGGAAGTGGCCGAGCGCCCCGACGACCTGGTCGTCTACGGCGGCACCGGCCGCGCCGCCCGCAACTGGGCGTGCTTCGACGCGATCGTGCGGACGCTGCGGACGCTGGCCGACGACGAGACGCTGCTGGTGCAGTCGGGCAAGCCGGTGGGGGTTCTGCGCACCCACGAATGGGCACCGAGGGTCCTGATCGCCAACTCCAACCTGGTCGGCGACTGGGCGAACTGGGAGGAGTTCCGCCGGCTCGAGGCGCTCGGCCTGATCATGTACGGCCAGATGACCGCAGGCTCCTGGATCTACATCGGCAGCCAGGGCATCCTGCAGGGCACCTACGAGACGTTCGCTGCGGTCGCCCGCAAGCTCGCGGCCTCTGGTCGGTATGAGCACAGAGGGGGCTCGCTGACAGGCACGATCACCCTGACCGCCGGGCTGGGCGGCATGGGCGGGGCGCAGCCGCTGGCGGTGACCATGAACGGCGGTGTCGCGATCTGCGTCGAGTGCGACCCGGACCGGATCAATCGCCGCATCGCGCATCACTACCTCGACGCGAAGACCGAGAGCGTCGAATCGGCGCTGGAGATGGCCGTCCTCGCCCGCCACGAGCGCCGCCCGCTGTCGATCGGACTGCTCGGCAACGCGGCCGAGGTGGTGCCGCGACTGCTCGCGATGAACGCGCCGATAAACATCGTCACCGATCAGACCTCCGCGCACGACCCGCTGAGCTATCTGCCGGTCGGGATCGCCGTCGAGGACTGGCACAGGATGGCCGAGAAGGACCCCGACTGGTTCACGACCGAGGCCCGCGAGTCCATGGCCGCGCACGTCGAGGCCATGGTCGGGTTCAAGGACGCGGGCGCCGAGGTCTTCGACTACGGCAACTCGATCCGCGACGAGGCGCGGCGCGGCGGCTACGACCGGGCGTTCGATTTCCCCGGCTTCGTGCCCGCGTACATCCGCCCCCTGTTCGAGGAGGGCCGTGGCCCGTTCCGCTGGGTCGCGCTGTCCGGCGACCCCGCCGACATCGCGGCCACCGACAGGGCCGTCGTCGACCTTTTCCCGGACGACGAACACCTGCGTCGGTGGATCACACTCGCGGGCGAGAAGGTCCGTTTCGAGGGCCTGCCCGCGCGCATCTGCTGGCTCGGCTACGGCGAACGCCACCGGGCCGGCCTGAGATTCAACGAGATGGTCGCGTCCGGCGAGGTGTCCGCGCCGCTGGCCATCGGCCGTGACCACCTCGACGCCGGCTCGGTGGCGTCCCCGTACCGGGAGACCGAGTCGATGGCCGACGGATCGGACGCCATCGCCGACTGGCCGCTGCTCAACGCGCTGGTCAACACCGCGTCCGGGGCCTCGTGGGTGTCCATCCACCAGGGCGGCGGAGTCGGTATGGGACGGTCCATCCACGCCGGCCAGGTGTGCATCGCCGACGGCACCGAACTGGCCGCGCGCAAGCTCGAGCGGGTGCTCACCAACGACCCGGCCACCGGCGTCATCCGGCACGTCGACGCCGGCTACCCCGCCGCGGCCGGGGTGGCGACCGCCCGCGGCCTGCGCGTCCCGATGTGGGAGGGCTAGTGCCGTGAGCATCAGCCCCTGGGTGGTCGTCGACAACATCGGCACCCTGGTCACCAACGACCCGGAGGCCGGCGAGGGCAGGCTCGGGCTCATCCGTGACGCCGCCGTGGTGCTGGGTGACGGCGTCGTCCAGTGGGTGGGCGCACGTGCCCACATCCCGCAGGGCAGCGCGGACGCCACCGTGGACCTCGACGGCCGGGCCGCGCTGCCCGGGTTCGTCGACAGCCACGCGCATCTTGTCTTCGGCGGCGAACGGGCCGAGGAGTTCGCCGCCCGGATGGCGGGCACCGCCTACGCCGCGGGCGGCATCCGCACCACCGTCGCGGCAACCCGCGGCGCGACGGACGCCGAGTTGAGCGCGACCGCCGCGCGACTGGTGGCCGAGTCCGTCCGCTCGGGCACCACCACGATCGAATGCAAGTCGGGATACGGGCAGTCGGTCGTCGACGAACTGCGGAGCCTCGAGGTGGCCGCGGAGGTCACGCCCGAGACGACGCTGCTGGCCGCGCACCTGACTCCGCCCGAGTTCGAAGGCGACACCGATGCGTACGTGCGGATGGTGTGCACGGAGATGATTCCGGCGTGCGCGCCGAACGCCAGGTGGATAGACGTGTTCTGCGAGACAGGGGCATTCGACGAGCACCAGTCGCGGGCGGTGCTCGAGGCGGGCATCGCCGCCGGCCTCACGGCACGGGTGCACGGCAACCAGCTCGGCCCCGGCCCCGGGGTCCGACTCGCCGTCGAGCTACGCGCCGCCTCCGTCGACCACGTGAATTTCGTGACCGGCGAGGATGTCGAGGCGCTGGCATCGGGCGAGACGGTCGCGACGCTGCTGCCGTGCGCCGACTTCTCCACCCGCAACCGGTATCCCGACGCCAGGACCCTGCTCGATGCAGGCGTCACCGTCGCGCTGGCCTCGGACTGCAACCCCGGCACGAGCTACACGACCAGCATTCCGCTGTGTATCGCCCTTGCGGTACGCGAGATGCACATGAGTCCGGACGAGGCAGTCTGGGCCGCGACGGCGGGCGGCGCCGCGGCGCTGCGGCGCAACGACATCGGACACATTCGGGTCGGGGCCAGGGCCGACCTGATCGCGCTGGACGCGCCCACGCACCTGCACCTGGCCTACCGGCCGGGTGTGCCGCTGGTCCACGAGGTGTGGAAGGACGGGTACCGACGATGACGAAGGTGGACCTCATTCCCGGCGCCTGGTCGGGACGCGACGACGGCCCCGGCCCCGAGCACCTGCGCTGGCATTCGGCGATGTCCGCTTTCCATGCCGGCATCGCGCCGGGGGCAACCGTTCTTGTCGGCTTCCGCAGCGACGAGGGCGTACGGCGGAACCGAGGCCGACCGGGGGCCGCGAGGGGTCCGACCGCCCTGCGCCACGCGCTGGCGTCGATGGCACTCGCGGCGCCGATCCGGGTGTTCGACGCGGGCGATGTGGCGGTCGCCGTCGGTCACCTCGAGGACGGGCAGCGGCGGCTCGGCGATGTGGTGGCCGGGCTGCTCGACGCAGGCCATTTCGTCGCGGTGCTCGGTGGTGGGCACGAGGTCGCCTACGGAAGCTATCTCGGGCTGTCGACCTCGGCGGCGGGCATGTCGGGCGCGCGGCTCGGGGTGCTGAACCTGGACGCGCACTTCGATCTCCGCGACGATCCCGCGCCGAACTCCGGGACACCGTTCCGGCAGATGGCCGACGCCGAGGCGGAGCGCGGTCGGCTGCTGAACTACGCGGTGCTGGGCATCGCGCAGCCGAGCAACACCGCGGCGCTGTTCACGCGCGCCGTATCACTCGGCGTGCGGTACCTGCTCGACGACGATTGCGGCACGGCGAACCTGCCCGCCGTGGAGTCGTTCGTCGACGAGTTCCTCCGGACGGCCGACCTGGTGCACCTGACCATCGACCTGGACGTCCTGCCCGCGTCCGTCGCACCCGGCGTCAGCGCCCCCGCGGCGTTCGGGGTGCCGCTCGAGGTGATCCAGCGGGTGTGCGACATCGTCGCGCGTAGCGGCAAGCTCGCAGTGCTCGACATCGCGGAGCTCAATCCGAAGCTCGACTTCGACAACCGGACCGCACGAACCGCGGCGAGGCTGATCCATCGCGTCGTCACCTGGCGGGCGCCGCCGGCCGAGGCCTAGTCGACGTCGGGTCTTCGCTCGGACCACTTGGCCATCCAGCTCGCGTTCTCCGCCGAGATCGCGCCCTCACAGTCGTCGACGAAGGCCTTCCACGCGGCCGGGTCGGTGGGCGATCCGCTTGTCCGCCACTCGTTCACGCGCCTGCCCAGCCGACCCGCACAGGCGGAATAGCTCATCGCGAGGTAGTCGTACCTGCTGCCGGCCGGTGAGCCGCAACCGCTCCCCCGAGCGTCGTCAGCACGGCCACCCACGGTGCGAGGCCGGATGACGGTTGGTCACCCGCCGAGGTGTCGGCGTCGCCGGCGAGAACCGTGACAACGGCGGCGACGCTCGCGGTCGCCACGCTCAACCCGAGCGCCACCCGTCGCAGGCGCAGGGCCCGCCCCGCGTACGCGCAGGCCCTGGGTCGGTAGTACTCGGTGATCTGACTCTGCACCCGATCCCGGACGTAGTCCCCCGGTGTCATCGGTCCAGGAACCACGGCGTCGCGGACCTCCGCGTCGTCCTCGCCGAACTCGGCGAACTCGGCGAACTCGGCGAACTCGGCGACAGAGGCCAACAGGTCCTCGACGGCCTCCTCGATCTCCGCGACCTCCGCTGCCAGTCGCGCGGGCGCGTCCGCGCCGTCGAAGGGAACCGCCCCGGCCCGAAACCTCAGCACCAGTTGCTTGATGCCCTCCGAGGCGGCCCGAGCCCTGGTCCAGCGACGGACCGCGTCGGGCGTGAGCAGGAAGGCCGTCACGACGGCCGCGATGGCCAGGCACACCGCGCCGAACGCCGCCACCGGGACCCTGGCCACGTCGGCCGTCCTCAGGAAGGTCGCGGTCGACGTCGCTGCGATCGCGCCCGCGGCGCCGAGGTAGAGCACGGCCGCGCGGGCGATGTCGATACGCCTCTTGAGACGGTCGGCCACGAGGGACCAGCGAACGCGTGTCACCCAGATCGAGGCGACCAACGCTTCCTCATCGCTCGTCGCGCGCTCGGTCGGCACGGCGCGGGAAACAGCCATGACGACCACCTCGTTCACAACGACTCGGGTCCGCCCGCATACCCATGCTGTGCCCCGGCGCCGTGCAGGTCACGGGTAGTCGGCTACCCGATCCCGGTCGACTCAGGCGAGGTCCCCGACCAGCATCTCGGCGCTGCGCAGCAGCGCACCCGAGGCCGCCAGCTCGACGGCGGCCCCGATCTCGGGGGCGAGGAACCGGTCCGGGCCGGGTCCGCCGACGCGGGCCCGGATCGCGTCCCGCACCGCGGCGGTCGCGGGCGACGGACGCAGCGGGGCCCGCAGGTCGAGCCCGCGCGCCGCGGTGAGCGCCTCGATCGCGAGCACCCGGGTCAGACCGTCGATCGAGTGGCGGAGCTTGCGCGCGGCCGACCATCCCATCGACACGTGATCCTCTTGCATGGCCGAGGACGGGATCGAGTCAACGCTCGCAGGCGACGCCAGCCGCTTGAGCTCCGAGACGATCGCGGCCTGGGTGTACTGCGCGATCATGTGCCCGCTGTCCACCCCCGGATCGTCGGCCAGGAACGGCGGCAGCCCGTGGCTGCGCGCGGTGTCGAGGAACCGATCGGTGCGGCGCTCACTCATGCTGGCCACATCCGCGACGACGATCGCGAGGAAGTCCAGCACGTATGCCACCGGCGCCCCGTGAAAGTTGCCGTTGGACTCGACCCGGCCGTCGAGGGTCACCACCGGGTTGTCGATGGCGCTCGCGAGTTCGCACGCCGCGACCCGTTCGGCGTGCGCGAGGGTGTCCCTTGCGGCGCCCGCGACCTGCGGCGCGCACCGCAGCGAGTAGGCGTCCTGGACCAAGGGGCAGTCGGGGGTGGCGTGGCTGGCGACGATCTCCGAGCCCGCCAGCAGCCGGACCATGTTCGCCGCCGCCGCGGCCTGTCCGGGATGCGGCCGCAACGCCTGGAGATCGGCGGCGAACACGCGGTCCGTGCCGAGCAGCCCCTCGACGCTCATCGCGGCGGTGATGTCGGCCAGCGGCAACAACCGGCGCAGGTCGTCGCAGGCGAGCACCAGCATGCCGAGCATCCCGTCGGTGCCGTTGATGAGCGCGAGGCCCTCCTTCTCCTCGAGGGCCAGCGGGTAGATCCCCGCCGCTGCCAGCGCATCGGCGGCAGGCAACTGCTGCCCCGCGGCGTCTCGGACCAGGCCCTCCCCGGTCACCGCGAGCGCGATGTGCGCGAGCGGTGCGAGGTCGCCCGAGCAGCCGAGGCTACCGAATTCGGGGACCACGGGCGTGATCCCGGCCGACAGCAACGCGGCGTAGGTGTGCGCCACCGCGGGTCGTGCGCCGGTGCGCCCGGTCGCCAGCGTGGCCAGGCGCAGCAGCATCATCGCGCGTACCACCTCGCGTTCGACCTCCGGACCGCTCCCCGCGGCGTGCGAACGGATCAGGCTGCGCTGTAGCTGGGCCCGCAGCTCCGGCGGGATGTGCCGGGTGGCCAGCGCGCCGAAACCGGTGGACACGCCGTACACCGGACCGAAGTCCCTCGCGAGCGCCTCGATGTGCGCCCTGGTCGCCGCCATGGCCGAGACGGCCTGATCCGACAGTCCCACCGCGGCGTCGGAACGGGCCACACGCAGCACCTGGCCTGGCGTCAGGGGGCCGACGCCGACCAAGACCGGTCCGGGACTGTCCACCGCGGGCTCCTCCGTCGGGAAGCGAGCTGCTGCTCACATCCTCCCGCCGAATCGGGCGCGGCGCGGGGGAATCGCCGTCAGGACGGCTGATGCACGAGTTCCGGCTCCGATTCCGGCTGCGGACGGACGAAGCGGAAGTAGGCGAGGGTGAGCAGGATCAGCCACACGGCCCCGACCACCAGCGCCACCCTGGTGTCCGCGGAGAAGGCGAGGACGACGATCACGAAGACCAGGAAGGCGAGCGCCAACATCTGCCCGTACGGCCAGAACGGCACCGGGAACTTCAGCTCCGCCGTCTCCTCCGCGCTCATCCGGCGCCGCGACCGGTATTGCGACAACAGGATCATCAGCCAGACGAAGATCGTGGCGAAGGTGGCGATGGAGGCGATCACGAGGAAGACGGACTCCGGGATCGCGTAGTTCAACAGCACCCCGACCAGCAGGGCCACGATCATGATGACCACCGTCATCCACGGCACGCCGTTGCGCGAGACCCGCCGCATGATCGCGGGCGCCTGCCCGCGTTGCGCCATGCCGAACATCATCCGGCCTGCGCCGAAGATGTCGCTGTTGATCGCCGACAGCGCCGCCGTGATCACCACGATGTTCAGCACGGTCGCGGCGGGGCCGATGCCGAGGCCCTCGAAGATCTGCACGAAGGGGCTGCCGTCGGTGCCGATGCTCTGCCACGGGTTGATCGCCATGATCACCGCAAGTGTGAGCACGTAGAACAGCATGATCCGGATCGGCACCGTGTTGACCGCGCGCGGGATGGTCCGCTCGGGATCCTGCGCCTCGCCCGCGGTGACACCGATGATCTCGGTCCCGCCGAAGGCGAAGACGACGATCGCGAAGCAGCCGACGAAGCCGCCGAAGCCGGTCGCGAAGAACCCGCCCTCGGACCACAGCTGGCTGATCCCCGTACTGGTGTCGTGGATCCCGAAGCCGAAGATCAGGATCGCCACACCCGCGGCGATCATCGCCACGATCGCCGCGACCTTGATCAGCGTGAACCAGAACTCGAGCTCGCCGAACACCCTGACGCTGAGCAGGTTGATCGCGCCGATGAAGAAGACGATCGCCAGCACCCAGATCCACCGCGGCACGTCGGGGAACCAGAACCCCATGTAGACGCCGAATGCGGTCACGTCCGCGAGGCAGACGACGATCATCTCGAAGGTGTACGTCCACCCCGTCATGAACCCGGCCAGTGGCCCGAGGTGCTTGCTCGCGTACTCGCCGAAGGAGCCCGACACCGGATTGCTCACGGCCATCTCGCCGAGGGCGCGGAGCACGATGTACACCGCCAGGCCACCGATCAGGTAGGCCAGCAAGACCGACGGACCGGCCTGTTGGATCGCCGCGGCGGAGCCGTAGAAGAGTCCCGTCCCGATCGCGGAGCCGAGTGCGATGAACCGGATGTGCCGGGCGGTGAGACCTCGGGTCAGCGCCGTGGCGGCGGCTTTCACTATCGGTCTCCCTGCGAGGTACTCGAAACTCGGGCGATGCCAAGAACTTGATGATGGCGACCAGGAGCCTAGCCCTGTAATGCAGGTCACCCGCCGTCGCCGTGTCTCGCAGGGGCCTCGGTCACACCGAAACGCCGCCCTAGCTGTCGACCGTTCGATCCGAGCCGCTAATATCGAGGGCGGTCATGAGTGCCAGCATCAAGCCCCGGCTAGCTGGTCGGCAACCCTCCATCCGCGGTGGGGTGCCCCGGGTGATGACCGGGTTGTCCGAGAAACAGTTCGGATGACAAGCGCGGGTCCGTCGGGACGGACCCACAAACCGGGCCACGACCCACCGGAGGTTCACCATGTGTTGTTGTCGCAGATAGGACCCACTCTTGCCCCCTGGCGCCTGAGCTGCGCCGATCTCCCCAATTTCTTGGAGTAGACAACACATGAGCGAGAACACCCCCGTCACCGACCCGACCGCGGCCTGGAGCTTCGAGACCAAGCAGATCCACGCGGGCCAGACGTCCGACGCGACCACCAACGCCCGCGCCTTGCCGATCTACCAGACCACCTCGTACACGTTCAACAACACCGATCACGCGGCGGCACTGTTCGGTCTGGCCGAACCGGGCAACATCTACACCCGGATCATGAACCCGACCCAGGACGCGGTCGAGCAGCGGATCGCCGCGCTCGAGGGCGGTGTCGCGGCACTCCTGCTGGCCTCGGGTCAGGCCGCGGAGACCTTCGCCATCCTCAACCTGGCCGAGGCAGGCGACCACATCGTCTCCAGCCCGCGCCTGTACGGCGGCACCTACAACCTCTTCCACTACACGCTGCCCAAGCTCGGCATCACGGTCAGCTTCGTGGAGGACCCCGACAACCTCGAACAGTGGCGTGCGGCCATCCAGCCGAACACCAAGGCCTTCTTCGGCGAGACCATCTCCAACCCGAAGAACGACGTCTTCGACATCCCCGGTGTCTCGGCCGTGGCGCACGAGAACGGCATCCCGCTGATCGTGGACAACACGGTCGCCACCCCGTACCTGATCCGGCCGCTCGAGCACGGCGCGGACATCGTGGTGCACTCCGCGACGAAGTACCTCGGCGGCCACGGCACGGCGATCGCGGGCGTCATCGTCGACGGCGGCAACTTCGACTGGACCCAGGGCAGGCACACGAACTTCACCACGCCCGATCCCAGCTACCACGGCGCGGTGTTCGCGGACCTCGGCGCGCCCGCGTTCGCGCTCAAGGCCCGCGTGCAGCTCCTGCGCGACGTGGGCGCAGCGGTCTCGCCGTTCAATGCCTTCCTCATCAGCCAGGGCCTGGAGACGCTGAGCCTGCGTATCGAGCGGCACGTCGAGAACGCCCAGCGGGTCGCCGAGTTCCTGCAGGCCCGGCCCGAGGTCACCTCGGTCGCCTATGCCGGCCTGCCCTCCTCGCCCTGGTACGAGCGCGGCCAGCAGCTCGCACCGAAGGGTGCGGGCGCGATCGTGGCGTTCGAGCTGGCCGGCGGGGTCGACGCGGGCAAGAATTTCGTCAACGCCCTCACCCTGCACAGCCACGTCGCCAACATCGGCGACGTGCGTTCGCTCGTCATCCACCCCGCCTCCACGACGCACTCGCAGCTGACCCCCGAGGAGCAGCTGGCATCGGGCGTGACCCCGGGCCTGGTGCGGCTCGCCGTCGGCATCGAGGGCATCGACGACATCCTGGCCGATCTCGAGGCCGGTCTCGCGGCGGCGGCATCTTGACAGTGCGCTCCGAGTCAGACGCCCGTTCGGCGCGGCCTTCGCGGGGAGCCCGACCGGCCCTCGCGGGGTTCCCGCCGCCGAACGGGCGGTTGACGGGCATCGGTATCGGCGCACTCCGACTGGAGAACGGCGTCGTCCTGCCCGATGCCACCCTCGCCGTGCAGGCCTGGGGTGAGCCGAACGCCGACCTCGACAACATCGTGCTCGTCGAACACGCCCTGACCGGCGACTCACACGTCTCCGGTCCCGTCGACGACGAGCACCCGTCGCCGGGCTGGTGGAACGGCATGATCGGCCCCGGCGCCCCCATCGACACCGACGAATGGTGCGTACTGGCCACCAACGTCCTCGGCGGCTGCCGCGGCACCACCGGTCCCGCCTCGCTCGACCCGGACGGCCGGGCCTGGGGATCACGCTTTCCGGAGATCTCCATCCGCGACCAGGTCGAGGCGGAACTCGCGCTCGCAGACGCGCTGGGCATCGACCAATTCGCGGCGGTGGTCGGCGGCTCGATGGGCGGCATGCGGACCCTCGAATGGACTGTCGGCCACCCCGACCGCGTCCGGTCCGCCCTGATTCTCGCGGTCGGGGCGCGGGCGACCGCGGACCAGATCGGCACCCAGACCACCCAGATCGCCGCGATCACCGCCGACCCCGACTGGCAGGGCGGCGACTATCACGGCACGGGACGGGTGCCACGCGCCGGACTCGGGATCGCCCGACGGATCGCGCACCTGACCTACCGCACCGAGGACGAACTCGACACCCGATTCGGCAACGCCACACAACCAGGCGAGGACACCTGGCAGGGCGGCCGCTACGCGGTGGAGAGCTACCTCGAGCACCAGGCCGACAAGCTGGTCGCCCGCTTCGACCCCGGCACCTACGTGCTGCTCACCGAGGCGATGAACCGTCACGACGTCGGCCGCGGCCGCGGCGGCATCGAGGCCGCACTGGCCTCCACCCCCGTCCCTGTCATCGTCGGCGGCGTCGACTCCGACCGGCTCTACCCACTGCGCCAGCAGGAGGAACTCGCCCAGCATCTGCCCGGGTGCGACGGGCTTCGCGTGGTGAACTCCCGCTACGGCCACGACGGCTTCCTCACCGAGGCCGAATGGGTCACCAAGCTGCTCGGCGAGACCATGGCGCTGGCCCGGGCGGGCCGTAGCTCCGCTGAATAGGGCGAATCTCGCGGGGCCGTACGGATGGACTGTCGGCCACCTCACCGAGGCCGAACGGGTCACCAAGCTACTCCGCGAGACCGCCGGCTCTGGCCAAAATCGACAGCATCGGGGCCGCGGGCGGCCAACCCGGATTCATGCCAGCGAAAAGTTTCCGGATTGCCCTCATCCTGGACGCTTGATCGATAACATTCCCGCCGTGTCAACACCAACGATCAACCTCAGCACCCCCGTCGAGCAGCTCGCGACCGACGCCACCGTGATGGCGGTCACCGCTGAGTCGGTCACCCGCAGCGTCGTCGCGTTTCCACCGACGAACGGGTGTCTGACCGAGATCCGCATCGGCACGCTCCAGCTGGAGGGCGGTGGTGTCCTCCCGGACGTCACCGTCGCCCTGCAATGCTGGGGCACCCCCAGCCCGGAGCTCGACAACATCGTGCTCGTCGAGCACGCCCTGACCGGCGACTCGCACGTCACAGGGCCCGCCGACGACGAGCACCCGTCGCCGGGCTGGTGGAACGGCATGGTCGGCGCCGGTGCCCCCATCGACACCAACGAATGGTGTGTGATGGCCACCAACGTGCTCGGCGGCTGCCGCGGCACCACCGGACCGAGCTCGCTCGCACCCGACGGAAAGCCATGGGGATCACGCTTCCCCCTGATCTCCGTCCGCGACCAGGTCGCGGCCGAGGTCGCCGTGGCCGACGCGCTCGGCATCAGGCAATTCGCCTCCGTCGTCGGCGGTTCGATGGGCGGCATGCGCGTCCTCGAATGGACGATCGGCCACCCCGACCGCATCGGCTCGGCCCTTGCCCTTGCGATCGGTCCGCGCTCCACCGCGGACCAGATCGGCGGCCAGACCACCCAGATCGACGCCATCACCACGGATCCGAACTGGCAGGGCGGCGACTACTACGGCACCGGCAGGAGCCCGGATTCCGGGCTGAGCATCGCCCGCCGGTTCGCGCATCTGTCGTACCGCGGCGAGGAGGCCCTGGACCTGCAGTTCGAGAACGCGGCACAGCAGGGCGAGGACATCTGGCGCGGCGGCCGGTTCGCGGTGCAGAGCTACCTCGAGTACTGCGCGGACAGGCTGGTGTCGAGCTTCGACGCCGGCTCCTACGTTGCGCTCAGCGAGGTCGTCTGCCGATATGACGTCGGTCGCAACCGCGGCGGGATCGCGGCCGCGCTGGCGTCGACCCCGGTCCCGGTGGTCGTCGGGGCCATCGACTCGGACCGGATCATGCCGCTGCGCCATCTCCAGGAGATGGCGGACCTGCTGCCGGGCTGCGCAGGCCTGCGGGTCGCGCGGTCCGACGCCGGGCACGACGGCTTCCTCACCGAGGTCGACTGGGTCACCTCGCTGGTCGACGAGACCTTGACGCTGGCCAGGGCCAGCAGGGTGAACACCGCAGTGGCGTGATGCGGTGCTGCCGCCGTGACGGCGGCAGCACCGCGCTCGCGGCGCCCGCAACCACGGGCGCCCCGATCAGGGCACCCCTCAGTCGGTGCCCAACGGATCGATCGAGACCGCCAGCCACACGATCGCGGCGCCGACCGCGGTCAGCGCCCCCACGTCGAAGCGCTGACCCCGGACCGCGAGCAGCCCAACCCGCTCGGTGGGCAGGCACAGCCGGAATCCGGCGGCCAGCAGCGTCGCCAGCCCGAATACGAAGGCACCGCGACGCCATCGGTCGGCGAGCACGAAGACCACCGCGACGAGCACCACAGTGAACACCGCCAACAGGGGCAGGTTCTTACGAGCGAAGCGCACCCAACGGTTCGCCGTCGGTGCGGACGTCTGAGCGGTCATCGCCGGGTTCTACTCGGAGCCCGCTGCGAGCCGCTCCGCGCGCTCCACGACGTTGGTCAGCAGGAAGGCTCGCGTCAGCGGCCCGACGCCGCCCGGGTTCGGTGAGATGAACCCCGCGACCTCGCGGACGCTGTCGTCGACGTCACCGCGCAGACCGTCGGCGGTCCGGCTGACACCCACATCGAGCACCGCGGCGCCCGGCTTGACCATGTCCGCGGTGATCAGTCCCGGAACCCCGGCCGCCGCGACGATGATGTCGGCGCGCTCGACCTCGGCCGCGAGGTCCTTGGTTCCGGTGTGGCAGAGGGTGACCGTGGCGTTCTCGCTGCGACGGGTCAGCAGCAGACCGATCGGCCGGCCGACGGTGATGCCACGGCCGACGACCACCACGTGCGCACCGTTGATCGGCACCTCGTAACGACGGAGCAGGTGCACGATGCCGCGGGGGGTGCAGGGCAGCGGTGCCTCCTTGCCCAGCACCAGCCGGCCCAGGTTCACCGGGTGCAGCCCGTCGGCGTCCTTGCCCGGGTCGATCCGCTCGAGCGCGGCGTTCTCGTCCAGGTGCTTGGGCAGCGGCAGCTGCACGATGTACCCGGTGCACTCGGGGTTGGCGTTGAGCTCGTCGATGGTGGCCTCGAGCTGGGCCTGGGTGATGTCGGCGGGCAGGTCGCGCCGGATCGAGGTGATCCCCACCTTGGCGCAGTCGTTGTGCTTACCGCGCACGTAGGCGGCGGATCCGGGGTCGTCGCCGACCAGGACGGTGCCCAGCCCGGGCGTGATGCCCTTTGCCTTGAGCGCATCCACTCGGGCTTTGAGATCGATGAAGATCTCGTCGCGGGTTGCCTTGCCATCCAGGATCGTCGCAGTCACGGCCACCATTGTTTCAGGTATGACTGGATGGCATGGCAACGACTCCCGAACAGGCACCCGATCTCGTCGGCCCGAGGGTGGTGCTGACCGCGATCCGCCCCGAACACCGCGACCGGCTGCGCGAGATCCACCGCCAGCCCGACGTCCGCAGATGGTGGCAGATTCCCGACGACGACTGGCCCGAGGTCGAGGAGCCGGACACCGTCAAGTACACCGTGCTGGAGGACGACCAGGTCATCGGCTTCGCCCAGTGGTACTGCGAACCGGACCCCGACTACCGGCACGCCGGGCTGGACCTGTTCCTCTCGTCGGGGACGCAGGGCCGGGGCCTCGGCACCGAGGTGGTGCGGGTCATCTGCGCTCATCTGATCGATGACCACGGGTTCCACCGGCTGGTCATCGACCCGAAGCTCGCCAACACCCCCGCGATCGCCTGCTACCGCAAGGTGGGCTTCAAGGACGTTGGGGTGATGCGCGAGTACGAGAAGAACAAGGAAGGCACCTGGGACGACGGGCTACTGATGGACTTGCTGGCGCGCGAGTTCGTGCGCTGAGGCGCAGGGCCCGTCAGCCCTCGGGGTACAAGACGGGCTTCAGCTCCGCCCAGGTCCGTCCGGCCGTCAGGAAGCGGGTGTCGGCGACTTCCTGCTCGTGCTGCGCGAGGCGCATTACGGCGTGACGCGATTCGATGAGATGCGGGCGGACCTCGAGATCCCCCAGGCCGCGTTGAGCTCGCGATTGAAGGGGCTCGTCGACGAGGAGCTGCTCGAGCGGCGGCCCTATCAGGAGGAGGGTTCGCGCACCAGGGACGAGGACGTGCTCACCCCCAAGGGCCGCGCACTGTTACCCGCCCTGATCGCCTTGATGCAATGGGGCGACCGCTACGCGAGCACGGGCGGCGCTCTCCGGTTCCACCATGCCAGGTGCGGCGGGACCGTGACCTCTCGTCTCGTGTGCGACTGCGGGCATCTCGCCGAACCGGCGGACCTGGTTGCCATCGCGACCGAGGACGCCGACATCGCGGCGGACGGGAGTCGCTAGGGCTCGACGATCAATCCGTGCGCGGCGGCCATCGCGATCGCCTGCGTCATCTCGATCTTCGCCTGGTCCAGCTTGGCACTCGTCCACAGCGCGGCGTCGACGTGCGCACCGCGCAGGTCCGCACCCTCGAGCCGCAGGCCGCTGGTGCGGGCGCCGAACAGGTCGACGGACTGCAGCACGGCCTGCCGCAGGTCGGCGTCGACGAGGTTGGCCTCGCGCAGTCGACAGTCGGTGAGGTTGACCCCACGAAGGTCGGCCTTGCCGAGCGAGGCGAGCGTGAAGTCCACCTCGTCGAACTCGATCGGCCGGATGCGGCAGTCCTGGAAGTTGGAACCGAGCAGGCTGGAACTCCGGAACACGCTGTGCCACAGCCGCGTCCGAGTGAAGGTGCAGGACCGGAACGCCGTCACGGTGTGATGCGAACCGGACAGGTCCGCGCCGGTGAAATCGCAGTCGGTGAACACCACCCGTTCCGTGCGCAGCTCACTCAGGTCCGCGTCACGGAAGTTGCAGCCGGTGTAGTGCCGATCCTGCCAATTCTGACGCGGCAAACGCGCGTCCGAGAAGTCCTCGCCGACGAATTCCTCGGGGTGTTCCGATGCCATGTGGCCATCCTGCCCCCACCCAGCGACGCGGCGGTGCGGCGGTGGCCGCCTGCCCGCCGCACCCGGTCTGCTACTCGGCGCCGTCAGGCCGGAGGCGTCAGGCGCACCCGGGTCGGCGTGATCCGCAGTTCGGTGCTGTAGATCCGGTCGATCTCCTCGACCGTGGTCCCCAGCTCGCCGGTGATGCTGGCCTCGTACTTGTCGAGGTAGGCACGCAGGCCGCTCGACTTCTTGTTCGGCGTCGCCGACGCGGTGCCGTTGATGACGACGATGTCGGCGCCGTGCGGGTCGGAGTTGAAATTCAGGGTGACCGTCGGTCGCTCGGCGATGTTGTGCACCTTCCGCGATCCAGGGGCGCTGAACACCACCAGATCGTCACCGTCCGGCACGAACCAGACCGGGTTCGGTGCCGGCGCTCCGCTGTCGGTAACGGTGGTCAACCAGGCGATGTGATCCTCTGCGATGTGGCGACGAGCCTCGGGCGGCATGTCCATGTCGGCCTCCAATCGGGGTCTGTCTCGACGATACGACCGATCGGCGGCCCGGGGCGCTGAACGGCCCGCCACCTGTACCCGGGATCAGTAGGGATTCGCTATGCCCCCCTATCTGACCGCTCAGATGTATTCGACCAGCATCTTCTCGATGTGGCCGGTGAACGGGAACGGCGCCCGGTCGTAGTAATCCAGAGACACCGGCGAGCCGAGACAGGTGCCGATGTCGAGGCATTCGTTGGCGGTGAAGATCAGGGGCACACTGATCGGGACGATGCCGTCGGCGACCTGTTCACCATCGACGCAGACGGTGATGTGCAGCGGCCCGCCGGGCCGCGGTTCGGTGAATTCGGTGATTGTCTCGATTGTCTTCCTGCCGGTGGTCACTGCGGTCGCCGACCGGATCTTGGTGCGCATGAGGATGAACAGGTTGTACTCAAAGCAGAGGTACCCGTCGTCGAGGTAGCAGGTCAGTCCGCCGCCGGCGCCGCCGAGCGCGTAGAGGACACCGTCCGCCTGGTCCGGGATGCTGACTTCGAGGGTGACGCGGTTGTTCTTGTTGCCCAACGCGGGGGCACAGAACTCGGGCATCCGAGTGATGGGCCCGGGGAACTCCCACCGTGTGTAGGGCGGGGTGATGCGTTGGTCCGGGTGCAGGACCGGCACCCACAGTCCGCCGCCGATCGGGAGTGCGTGGTTCTTCGCCGCTTCGATCGCGAAGATCTCCTTAAGCTGGGCGAGTTTGTCTGGGCGTTGCGCGGCGAGATCGTGGTTCTGGGTGAAGTCGTCGTCGAGGTGGTAGAGCTCCCACACGTCGTCGTCGGGGGTCCAGTCGGTGATGCCTGGCGGCAGGCCGGGCAGCCACGGCACTCGCGGGCCGAATGCCGACGCCATCCAGCCGTCGTGGTAGATGGCGCGGCTGCCCATGACCTCGAAGTATTGCGTGCGTTTGCCGCCGGGCGCGTCGCGGTCGAGGAGGGTCTCCGCGAAACCGGCTCCGTCGAGGGGGTCCTGCGGGAATCCGTCCACCACCCGGGGCGGGGCGATCCCCACGATGTCGTAGATGGTGGGGACGATGTCGTTGCAATGCAGGAAGCGGTCGCGTGGCACCGGGTCGGGGGTGATGGTCGCCGGCCAGCGGACCGCCAGCGGGTTGCGGGTGCCGCCGAGGTGTGAGGCAAGCAGCTTGAGTCCCTTGAACGGCGTGCTGCCCGCCCAGGCCCAGGCGGCGTGGTACTGATTCTCGGTCTTCGGGGACCCCAGCGCGTCGAGTCCGCCTAGTTGGTCGAGCGCGGCGATGTGCTGCGCCGCGGTGGTGGGGATGCCGTTCTGGGCGATCAGTTCGCAGATGGTCCCGTTCTGTCCCTCGCCGGAGGATCCGTTGTCGCCCCAGATGTAGAAGATCAGGGTGTTCTCGCCATATCCGAGCCGGTCCACCTCATCGACGAGGCGACCGACCTGGACGTCGCAGTGTTCTGCGAACCCCGCCGCGACCTCCATCAGCCGCCGCTGGAACGGTTTCTCGTCGTCGGGGATGTCGTCCCATCCCGCCATGTCCGGGTGCCGTTCGGTCAACTCCGCCTCGGGTGGGATCCATCCCTTATCCTTGGCCCGTGCGAAGACCCGCTGCCGGTAGGCGTCCCAGCCGTCGTCGAACTTGCCCGCGTACCTGTCGGCCCAGTCCTTCATGATGTGGTGCGGCCCGTGTAGGCAGCCGCTCGCCCAGTACAGGAAGAACGGCTTGTCTGCGTCGAACGCCTTGTGTTTGCGCAGCCAGTCGATCGCGTCGTCGGCGAGGTCCGCGCTCAGGTGGTAGCCCTGTGCGGGGGTCTTCGGGGGCGCGACGAGGGTCGTGTTGCGGACCAGGTTGGGTTCGTACTGGGAGGCCTCCCCGGCAAGAAATCCGTAGAAGTAGTCGAAGCCCAGCCCGGTCGGCCAGTTGCCGAACGGACCAGCGGCGGTGGTCTCCTCCGCGGGGGTGTTGTGCCATTTGCCGAACGCGGCGGTGCTGTAGCCGTAATGCCGCAGGACCGTCGCGGCGGTGGCGCTGGAGCCGGGAATGTGTCCGGAATAGCCGTCCCAGTCGTTGGCCAACTCGGCGATCTGGCCGTTGCCGACGCGGTGGTGATTGCGGCCGGTCAGCAGGGACGCCCTCGTCGGCGAGCACATCGCAGTCGTGTGGAATCGGTTGTAGGACACCCCCTCCGCGCAGATCCGGCTCAGGGTGTCGGTGCGGACCTCGCCACCGAAGGTGTCCGGCAGTCCTGGTCCGGCGTCGTCTATCAAGACGATCAGCACGTTGGGTGTGTCTTCGGGCAGTCGGCGCACCTTCGGTCGTGGCCGATATGTCGATTCCTGCATCGTGCGTCCGGCGATGCTGCCGGGTGGGGGTGGTGGGAACGGCAGCGTGTCGCCACCGGGGATTGGATCGGCGATGATGCCCATCGTTATGCCTTCCGAAGGCCTACCAAGATCGCCGCCGTGACCCAGCCGGCAGCGCCGTCTGACACAAACAATCACAGCACGAATCGGTCCATCCCGCGATCATCCTTTCCCGACGGAGGAACTTCGCCGGCGCGTCCCGATCATCGGCCGTTGGCGGAACTCGCTGACCAGCACCGTCCCGGTAGCCCCGTCCAGTGAAGATCTTCATCCCGGGGCGGCGATCGGGACACCTGGGTCCGTGAACGGCCCGCCACCGACGTGGCACCGACCGAACCCGAACGGTTGGTGCCACGTCCCATTTCCTCAGCTGACCGGAGTCAGTTCACCCTCACCTGCATACTCGCGGATGACGGTCCTGATCTGCTCGGCAACGTTGTAGATGTCCACGACAGATCCGATATCGTGCCGAACTCCGGCCTTGTTGCCACCCTCGAAGGTCATCACGTACTTCACGCTCTTGCCATTCAAGTACAGGCGGATGATCGGCTTCCGGTTATTGTCGTCGAGCAGGACCGCGAAGTACGTCTTGGCGTCCCGGTGGACGATCCGCTGCGGAGCGACCTCGGAAACAGCAATAGCCCGAACGATGTTGAACCCTTCGAGTTCCTCGTCGGTGGTCGTGATATCGGGATCCGGGGCACTGCCAAGTACTGCCTCGGCTTCCGCCACAACCGATTCTGCCGGCGCGGGAGCCTCTACCCCGTCAAAGCTGGGCGCATCGCCTCCGAGTGCATTCTTGAGCCGGTCATTCACCTGGTCACCGATGTACTGACTGGTGGCCTTGGTGACCAAGGGCCGGAACTGTTCCACAACCTTTTGAGTGGCCTTACCGTCGTAGGCCCGCGACACGAAGTACTTGATCCAATCGTCGCTGGGGTTCTTGACCTCACCTGCCAAGACCCGTTTGATCATGCCGATGTACTTGAGCTCCTCAGCTGCGTTGACCACCGAATCCAGGTCGAACGACTCCTTCGACAGCTTCTGCATCTCGGGGATCAGAGTGCGGTCGATGTCCAGAAGGTCGAAGACCAGGAACGGCTTCGCATCCATCACATTGGGGGCATCGCCATCGGTGTACACCTGGTACACCTGACCGTTCGTCAGGATCGCAATACGCGCCTGAGTGACCGCAAAGTACCGGAACAACTGAGACGCATGGTTCACGTTCAGCGGCTCGCCGACTTTCTTGCACTCGACCAGCATCCGAACTTCGCCGTTCTTCAGAATGGCGTAGTCGATCTTCTCGCCACGCTTCACGCCGACGTCGGCGACGAACTCCGGGACCACTTCGCTGGGGTCGAAGACGTCGTAACCGAGTACCGATGAGATGAACGGCATGATGAAGGCATTTTTCGTCGCCTCCTCGGTCTCGATACCGGCCTTCTTCTCGCGGATCTTTGTGGCTAGGGCGTTGATGCCCTCGGCGAAACTCATCCGGACTCCCCTGGTCGACGTGCAACGGGTGCTAACCCAGGGCAAGAACTTTCACTGCCGAAGCAGCACCAGACAGCGCTCTCCGCCCGCCTGCAGTTTCTATCGATACCAGCGTCCATCGCGCTCGACTCCATTCCCCACTATGCGCCACCACGAAGTGCTATCGTGCGGCCCGCCATACCGTCGGGCTGGATCCGAACTCAGTTCGAAACCATCGCGAGAACGCGGAGAGTTCGGAAAATCCAAGCAGTCCTGCGATATCCGTCAGGGAGCGCGCCTGCTGGGTGACATACTTTTGGGCCAACTCCGCCCGGGTGGTGTTCACAATCTCCGAGAATGACGTGTTCGATCGAGCAAGAAGTCGATGTACCGTGACGCGGTTGACTCCCAGGGTCTTCGCGACGTGTTGCAATGAGCACCGACCGGTCGGAAGAGTCGTCTCGATCAATTCACGGACGCGATCGAGGTCACCGACTGGGCGCGGGCTAGCGATCGTATCAATATAATCCTTCGCGAATGATTGAAATAGCGGGTCATACTGACTGTTCAGGATATCCAAATCGCACGCATGGAATTCAAACCCATTGAAATTATTGCCAAATTGGACCGAGTTGCCCAAGGTTCGAAGGTGAAGGGTCCGGGCGACCGGCGCGGCGTGCGTAAAGCAAATGGTTACCGGATTCCAATTTTTGCCGACAACGATCCTGATTAGACGGACAAGCGCCCAAACAGTCATCTCAGAAAACTGCCTGTATACGCCATCGGGGCGAACGTCGAAGCCAACCCGGACCTTCGCGATGCCGTCCGCTTCCGCGATTCGGATACTGATGGCCTCGCTGCGAATGTGCTGGTAATTGCCGAGCAGCATCAGAACGCCACGCATATCCGGTTCGCCCTGCGCGGCGACGCTGATCGGACCCAAATTGGTCATCTTGCGATTTTCAGCCAGACGAATTCCAAGATCCTCGAGGCCCGTTGCCTCCGCAGATCGCTCGAGCAGTTGAGTGGCTGCGTCGATGGCGATCCACTGATTCGGCATAGCCAGATCAGCCGCCTGGAGTCCTACAGACCTCAGCAATGGAAGTGGGTCAACTTTCCGAGACCGAATGAAATCCAGATAGCCGGTCAGAGCGGCATTGCGAACAAGCAGTGTCATCGCGGCGTCTTTCCGGTAATCGTCGAACGGCAGAGGGCCTTCGCCTTCAGTCTGATCCACGGAGTTGCCCTATTGCGGCACAATAAGAGAGTTGCCTCCTGCGATGGGATTATGCGACTTCGAAGGTTCACGTATTGGCAGTCGAGAGTACCTCGTGGATGCGATTGTGGATAGCCTTGATTTGCCGCGCCGAGCGCGTGACGGCCTGTGACCGTTGGCGGATAGGCAGATACCGGTCCCCAAGCAGTGAACCTTGCAATCGGGATCTGCCTTTCCCTCGACAGATCGGCTCCCACAGGCCGAGGCTGGACGGGATACAGCAGGCCACTGGGCTTGCCAGGACTTCGATGGCCATCAGCCATGGCATGGGACAACCACCACCTCCAGCAAGCCTGCCATGACAATCTGACCAGGATCTGAAGCTGCGATACCGCGGGCACTCAGTGAACTCGGTGTCCGTGAACTCGGTGTCCGTCGCGTTCATATCAACCTTTGGGCGCCGGAACTGCCGGCGATGCCACAGCGCTGATCCGCTAGGCCGCCCGAACCCGCCGTTCGTCGCGGGCGAGGTCCGCGCCCCGAGCAATAGCGCGTCAAGCGAGATGCAACACGAGGTCAAATTCTAATCGCGACTGACCGCTACAGTTTCGACATCTGAAGCTGCGAATCCACCCATTGTTGGCCCGCAACTGATGAGCATCCAGCCGGCGATCCCGGCATCACAGGCCAAGCTGAAAGATTATCCCGCCGCCTGAAATCGAAGGAGTCACGTCCATGCACAACGCCGTCAAAGTCGAGGAATCAGCGCAATCCGAGAAGCCCCTGATCCAAGTGAAGCAGTTGACACGTCACATCGGTGCCGAGCTGTTTGACGTACAGATCCCGGACATCACTCGCAACGATGCGCTCTTCGCCGAACTGAGGACGCTCCTCCTCAAGCACAAAGTGCTATTTCTCCGAAATCAGGAAATCACACGTGCCGAACACGTAGAGCTTGCGAAGAAGTTCGGATCGCTCGAAGACGGACACCCAAACACCGATGCTGACTCGGGTGTGGTTCTCCTGTACAAAGATAATTCAAGCGAGGGGCACTACGAGAACGCCTACCATAGCGATACCAGCTGGCGCGAGCACCCCTCCATGGGCTCCGTCCTCCGTTGCGTGGAAAAGCCAGAAGTCGGTGGCGACACCATTTGGGTCAACATGGTCGAGGCGTATCGGGAGCTTCCGGATCACGTCAAGGATGAGGTGCGGTGCTTGCGTGCCCGGCACAGTTTTGAGGCAGTCTTCGGTGCCGCTAAGCCACTGGAAGAAAGACACCAGCTGCGAGACCGCTTTCCCGATGCCGAGCATCCGGTTGTGCGCACGCATCCCGATACGGGGGAAGAGATCCTCTATGTGAATGTTTTCGCCACGCACTTCACCAATTTCCACACCCCGGACCGCGTGCGTTACGGCGCAGATTACTCACCCGGCGCGAGCGATTTGCTCAACTACCTGAAAAGTCGGGCGGCGATTCCCGAGTATCAGGTCCGTTGGACCTGGACGAAGGACAGCGTCGCGATTTGGGACAACCGATCCACGCAGCACTACGCGGTGCAGGATTACTGGCCGGCAGTCCGGAAAATGGAGCGCGCGACAATCGCGGGCGACAGGCCATTCTGAGACCTCCCCTTCTGAGGTATTCGCTGCAGGCTGGACACAACCAGAGTGCATACCCATTTTCAGCTTCTGAAAGGAATCACAATGAGCAGGTTCGACGTCACCAAGACAAATATCGCGGTCGCGCAGCTGATCGAGCGGACCGACAACCCGCGGCACAAGTACCTGCTGCATGCTTACAACCGGCACCGCAACCTCGAGGTCGCCGGCCGCTGGGAGGAGATCTTCGCGCCCGACATGATGGTCGAGAACCCTGTCTACAACTTCAACACCTTTGGACGCACGATCAGGCTCGAGGGTGCCGACGCGATCAAGAGCATCTACAGCGAATGGGCTGGCACCGGGGAGTGCATCTTCTACGTCGAGCACGAAAAGATCGCTGTCGGCGACAACCTGATCTGCACCGACTTCGTGCTCTACCAGCAGACTCCAGGATCCTCGCTGGTGGCTGAGGGTATCGACGTCGACCCGCAGGCGACCTACCTGATGAAGAACCGTCAGTACATGAACTGGCCCTACGACGACGAGGGCCGCCTCATCGGTGAGGACGTGTGGGAGGTCGACGCATCGACCCGGGAGTACATCCGACTCGCCCCTTCCGAGGTGCTCACCTGTGCACAGTCGGCGCCCCTGCTCGAACACCTGATCAAGCCGCTGCCGCACCGACCCTTCTAGGGGATTCCTCGTCTACGCCCGCCGGAGACCGTGCCGCCGCCACCGGCGTACCACTTCCTCAGGCGCCCGCGCAGACCTGCCCACACCCGGCGGCCCGGCGTTGACATGGTGACCGCCGGGCCGCTCGTGCGCCGCCGCGGGCCGACTGAAGACACCGCCGGCGGAAGCGCCAGCCAGCCAAGAGAGACGCCACATGCTGAATATGTCCATGTTTCTAGAAGATTCCGCCCGGCGGTACCCGGACCGTGACGCGATCGTCCACGGCGAACGGCGGTTCACCTACGCCCAGGTCGACGCCGCCTCGAACCAGGTAGCCAACCTGCTCGTGTCACGCGGGATCCAACCCGGCGACAAGGTGGCGCTTTCCCTCCCGAACGTGCCGTGGTTTCCGATTCTCTACTACGGAATTCTCAAGGCCGGCGCGGTTGTGGTGCCGCTGAACGTCCTGCTCAAGGGTCGTGAGATCGCTTATCACCTGGCCGATTCGGATGCCAAGGCGCATTTCTGCTTCGAGGGCACATCGGACCTGCCGATCGCCGAGTTCGCCCGGGAAGGCTACGAATGGACCCCGACCTGTGAGGATCTGTTCGTAATCAGCGCGGACGATGTGCCTGTCACCGGGGGCAGCACCACTCTGGCGCAGGCGTTGGCGGACCAACCCACTACATTCGCGAGTTCGCTACGGGAGGCCACCGATACCGCGGTGATCCTCTACACCAGCGGCACCACCGGCCGGCCCAAGGGCGCCGAGCTCACTCACTCGAACATGGTGCTCAATGCGCTGGCGTCAAACCGCCTTTTCGACTCCCAGCCAAGCCGGCACGACACGCATTTGACCGCGCTACCGCTCTTCCACACCTTCGGTCAGACCGTGAACATGAATGCGGCGTTTTCGGTGGCCGCGACGTTGATCCTGTTGCCGCGGTTCGACGCCAAGTCTGCCTTGCAGATCATGAACGAACAGACCGTGACTGTCTTCGCCGGCGTACCGACCATGTACTGGGGTTTGCTCGATATTCTCGGCACGCTCGACGACGGAACCGACGTGGAACGAATCGCGAAGAATCTGCGCAAGGCGATCTCCGGCGGAGCGTCGATGCCGGTAGAGATCCTCAAGCAGTTCAACGAGCGATTCGGGGTCCAGATCCTCGAGGGTTACGGACTCTCGGAAACGTCACCGCTTGCGGTGTTCAGCGATTCCGAGCGCGACGCCCGATCAGGGTCGATCGGCACGCCGATATGGGGCGTGCAGGTCCGATTGATCGATACCGATTGGAACGTTCTCACCGGAGCGGACGTGGTGGGAGAGGTCGCAATTCGTGGCCACAACGTGATGAAGGGCTACTACAACCGGCCCGCGGCCACCGAGGAAGTGATGCGCGACGGCTGGTTCCGGAGTGGGGACCTAGCCCGCCGCGACGAGGACGGCTTCTACTACATCGTCGACCGGGCCAAGGACATGATCGTGCGGGGTGGTTTCAACGTCTACCCCCGGGAGATCGAGGAGGTGCTCATGGCGCACGAGGCGGTTTCGCTGGCGGCGGTGGTCGGAGTACCACACGAAAGTCATGGCGAGGAGGTCAAGGCCTTCATCATCCTCGACAAGGATGCGGATATCTCCGAAGGTCAGCTGATCGACTGGACCAAGACGCAGATGGCCGCCTACAAGTACCCGCGGCAAATCCAGTTCGTGACGTCGTTGCCGATGACCGCCACAGGGAAGATTCTCAAACGCAGCCTCGCCTAGTTGCGTATTCACATCCGACTGCGCCGGCACTGGTGGCCCATCGCGAAATGCGACCCGGGACGGCAGCCAATTACCTGATGATCACTGGCCCGATGGGGCAACGCTACCTGGAGAAGACAATGCTTGAAGAGATGCAGATTGTGGTAGGAGACGTCCGGTCGCCGGTAAAGACCAACTGCCACTTGGGTTCCGAGGAGGTCGTGCTCTTCGTGCACGGAAATCCCGGTTCGGCCGGCGACTGGGATCCGATTCTGATGAAAGTCGCAACATTCGCTCGGGTGATCGCCCCCGACATGCCAGGCTTCGGCGACGCCGAGCGCCGAGCGGATCAAGCTTACGACGTGCAGTCGCAGGCAGCACACCTCGACGGCATCGTCAAGCAGTTCGGGGTCAAGCGTGCGCACCTGGTCCTCCACGATTTCGGGGGTCCGTGGGGGCTCGCCTGGGCCGCCGCTCATCCGCAGCAGGTAGCCAGTGTCACGATCATCGACACCGGGATCAACAGGGACTCGCATTGGCACGGGTTCGCTCGTCTGTGGCGAACCCCGTTCGTCGGCGAACTGGTGCAACTGCTGATGACCAGGCAGGTCAACCGGGCGATAATCGGGCGCAAGAACCCCGCCTTGCCCGAGAATTGGCTGAACCAGATTGCGGACCACGCCGCCCCGGGTGGTACCAAACAGGCAGTGCTCCAGATGTACCGGTCGATGGATCTTTCCGTCCTCGAGAGCAGTTTGACGGGCCCGCTACGAGATCTGGAAGTTCCGGCGCTCGTGGTGTGGGGCGCGGACGATCCCTTCTTCCCCGTCGACTTTGCCCGGCGGCAGTTGGAGAGCTTCCCTGGCGCGCAGGTCGCAATCGTGCCTGGGACTGGGCACTGGCCCTGGCTGGATGCGCCCGACAAGGTCAACGAAATTGTGTTGCCGTTCCTTCATGCGCAGCTCGGCGATGCCTCATCCGATGCGGCTGGCGCCACGTGCCGCGACCTGCCCGAGGCCACGATCGGCCACTAGTTTAGGAGCACCAATGGGACTGCGTGCCCAATCCCCCGAACACCTGGCCGGCGCTCCCTTCGTCGGGCCGGGCGCCCAGTCGACGAGGTATCCGTGGATCGTCTTCGCCCTCACCTTCGGTCTGCTGCTCGCGGACTACATGTCCCGGCAGGTTCTCAGCGCCGTCTTCCCGTTCTTGAAAACCGAATGGGCTCTGTCTGATTCCGAGCTCGCCTCGCTTTCCAGCATCGTGGCGCTCATGGTCGGCCTCCTCACCCTGCCGCTGTCGTTGCTGGCCGACCGGTTGGGCCGGGTCAAGAGCCTGATTCTCATGGCGGTTCTCTGGAGCATGGCGACATTGTTGTGTGCGGTGGCCACCAGCTACGAGCAGATGCTCGGCGCCAGGTTCCTCGTCGGAGTGGGCGAGGCCGCCTACACCAGCGTCGGCATCGCGGTCGTGCTCAGCGTCTTCGCCCCCCGATTGCACGCCACCCTCAGCGGGGCCTTCATGGCCGGCGGATCATTCGGGTCGGTCATCGGTGTCGCACTCGGCGGGATCATCGCCGTCCACCTGAGCTGGCGTTGGTCATTCGCTGCCATGGCGGTCTTCGGTTTGGTCCTGGTGGCGCTGTACCGGGCACTGATCACCGAACGCAAACTCGCCCAGCATGCCGCCGACGACTTGCACCAAGCCACTGCTGCGACACCGGCGAGGTACCGCGCGCCGGTCTCGAGCCTGTTCACCAATCCAGCGGTCCTGTGCGCATACATCGGCGGTGGACTGCATCTGTTCACCGCCGGAGTGTTGCTGTCATGGCTCCCAAGCTTTTTCAACCGCTATTACGGCTTCGCCCCTGCCAACGCCGGGGTGATGGCGTCGATCTTTGTGTTGCTCGTCGGCAGCGGAATGGTGATCTGCGGCATCATTACTGACCGCGTCGGTCGTATCGACACCAGCCGCAAGTGGACCGCCGCGATTGTCTTCTGCATGATCTCGCTCGTATTCCTGACGGTTGGATTTCGCGTCGGTACCGGGGCCGCTCAAATGGTCCTTGTCGGAATCGGCGCCTTCTTCTCCGGTGGGGCGTCCGGCCCATCCGCGGCGATGGTAGCCAATCTCACGCACTCCTCTGTCCGAGCCTCCGCAATGGGTACGCTCGCCGTTTCCTACAACCTGCTGGGAATGGCACTGGGACCATTCGTCGTCGGTGTCCTCGCCGACCGCGTAGGACTGCTCGGGGCTATGCAACTCACCCCGCTGGTCTACCTCGGTGCGATCGCCGCGCTGGTCGCCGGCAAGCGTCTCTACCCTGCAGGCGTGCGAAAGCTCGCCGCACTGAGCACGGAAATACCACGTCCGTGAAGTGAACTTCCCGCCCCACGTGGAGCAGACATCGTCGGCGTCGTCGGCAGATCCCGTTCGTCGTCAGCGCCCATCACCCCGGCCGGACGTCGGGCTGGCCGGCGCATGATCGGGCTATCGTCGCTACCGGCTGCGCGATGAGTTGCCCCAAGGTTCCGGGCCAGTGCGAGCAGTTGGCCACCAGAGTCTTGGGTGAGTACCTCTGTCAACCAATCCAGTCCGCGTGAAGCCCAGTCGGGCCCGCCATTGGTGATCACCGCCCTCGACTTCGAGGACGGCGTCATCACATTGGGCTCGGAATCGATCCGGCGAAAGAGACGAGATCATTCGCTGGCGACTTGGTGGCCATACGCGCGTGCCGACCCACCACTGCATGATTCTCTGTCATGGTCGATAGGTGAGGTCGACTCATCCGCGGCCCGCGACGACCGCAGCTGCCGACATCACGACCGTTGTTCATGGGCGGTGCGACATGCGAGTACCGTACCGATGTTGTGTTCCGATTGATGTTCCACGAGCCTCGCATCCCACCGAATACCGGCAACGCGATCCGACTTGTCGCGGGCACCGGGTGCGAGCTGCACCTGGTCGGTCCGCTCGGCTTCGACCTGTCCGAGCCGAAGCTGCGCCGGGCGGGCCTGGACTACCACGACCTGGCCTCGGTGACCGTGCACGAGAACCTCGAGGCGGCGTGGGCCGCGCTGGCACCCGAGCGGGTGTACGCGTTCACCGCGCACGGGCAGACCTCGTTCGCGGACGTCGAGTACCAACCGGGCGACGTGCTGCTGTTCGGCCCCGAGCCGACCGGGCTGTCGGCAGAGGTGCTCGCGGACCCGCACGTCACCGCCCAGCTGCGGATCCCGATGGTCCCGGGCAGGCGCTCGCTCAACCTGTCCAATGCCGCGGCCGTCGTCGTGTACGAGGCCTGGCGCCAGCACGGCTTCGCGGGCGGGAGCTAGCGTGGCCCGGTCGCCACGGCGAACGCCACCCGCATCTGGGTGAACCGGAACAGGCCGGGACCGCCCGAGACCTCCTCGTAGGCGCGCACCACGTCGTCGACGAACCGCGGCACCCGGTCTTCGTCCAGCCGGGCGGTCCAGGCCGCGAAACCCACCGCGCACCAGCGGGAGAACTCGTCCCGCGATCCGAAGTCCCAGTCGAGATCCGAGGTCCGCAGGTCGGTCACGACGAGGCCGGCCGACGCGGCCAGCTCCGGATAGGCGGCAGGGTCGACGTGGGTGAACGGCGCCTCGAACTCGGCGAACGAGGCGGCCCACGCCTGCTCCCGGCACACGCGCATGGCCACCGACTCGAGGCTCGGCCGCTCGCTCGCGCACACCATCTGGATGATCCCCCGCGCGCTGGGGTGCGCGGCGCGGGCGATGCCGGCCAGCGCCCGGCGCTGCTCGCTCACCCAGTGCAGCGCGTTGAACGAGACCACAACGTCGAACTCGTCCTCGAACGGCAGCTCGCGCGCGTCCGCGACGAGGAAGGTCGCGGACGCCCCATCGGGCACCGGCCTCGACCGGGCCTTGTCGATCATTTTCGCCGAGACGTCGACACCGACCACCGACCCCCGCGGCAACCGCCGGGCCAGGGCGAGCGTGATGAACCCGTCGCCGCACCCGACGTCGAGCAGACGCTCGGTGCCGGTCAGCTCGAGACCGGACAGCGACCTCTCGGCCAGCGTCCGCTGCAGGCCACTGACCTCTGCGTACCCCTCACCGTCCCATTCGGACACGGGTCAATCCTGCACCTCGAAGCGCTTGTGGCGGGAGGTTTGCCCGGATATCAGCCGCACAGACCTCTTCGGCAGGCCCAGATGCGCGGCGAGCAACTCCTCGGCGGCCTTGTTGGCCTTGCCCTCCACCGCCGGTGCGCGCACGTACAGCAGCAGGGTGCCGTCCTCGAGGACCTCGACCAGCGGCCCCTTCTTGCTGTTCGGCTTGATCTGCGCGGCGACGACGCGGGGTCCGGACACCGGCGCCCTCACCCCGCCGCGATGTCGAGGAAGTCGCGGGCGGGCCCGCGCAGGCCGCGATCAGCGGACCACACCGCGAGCAGCCGGCGCGGCAGCCGAAGGCCCTGCACCTCGACGGACACCAGTCGTCCGTCCGTCAGGTCCGCCGCCACCGCCAGCGAGGACACCACGGCGGGCGCGTTGCCCGCGACGACGGCGGCCTTGACCGCCGTGCACGAGGTGAGCTCGAGCAGCGGGTCCACGCACCCGGGTACGGCGTTCTCGAGCGTGTTCCTTGTCCCCGAACCGAACTCGCGCTGGATCAACGGTGTCCTGGCGAGTTCGATCGGGGTGATGGGCGCCGCGCTCGCCCACGGGTGCCCGGGAGGGACGACCACCACCAACTCGTCGCGCGCCACCTCCCGCGCATGGAGTCCGGCCGGCACGTCCGGCCCCTCCACGAAGCCGAGGTCCGCCTCCCCCGCCAGCACCTGTGCCGCGACGTCGGTCGAGTTCAGCAGCCGCACCGAGGTCACCACGGTCGGGTTCTTGCGCCGCATGGTCACCGTCCAGCCCGGCACCAGGTACTCGGCGATCGTCATGCTCGCCGCCACCGTCAGGTTGGCCTCGCGCTCGCCGCGCAGCGCCGAGATCCCCGACGCCAGCTCCTCGGCGGCGGCGAGCGTGCCCGCCGCCCACTCCAGCACGAGCCCGCCCTCGTAGGTCGGGGTGACGCCGGTGGTGGCGCGGTCGAACACCCTGATCCCGAGCAGCCGTTCGGCCGAGCGGATCCGGGCGCTGACGGCCTGTTGGCTGAGTCCGTGTTCGCGACCCGCGGCCCCCATGCTGCCGAGCCGGGCGACGGAGACCAGGACGTCGAGGGCGGCGAGTTCGGGGACACGCGGGGACAACGGCATACCAACAGAATAGGCCGCCACAACCAGAAGTTGTGACAAGCCAACCACAAGCCGTCTACCGGCGCCGACGTCCGGACGGCAGTCTTTAATCATGCTCACGACCGCCCCCGCCCCCGCCACAACCGCCCGCCGCAGCCCCGCGTTGGCGCACCTGACGCCGAACTGGTTCGCGGTGGTGATGGGCACCGGGATCATCGCGGTGGGCGCGGCCTCGCTCCCGGTAGATCTGCCGGGCCGCGACTCGATCGCGCGGGGGTTCTGGGTGCTGGCGACCGCCGCGTTGCTGCTGCTCTCGGTCGCATTCGCGACCCACTGGGTGCGCCATCGCGAGCAGGCACTCGGCTACGCCCGCAATCCGGCGATGGCGCCCTTCTACGGCGCACTGCCGATGGCCGTGCTGACCGTCGGCGCGGGCACCGCGGCCGTCGGCACCGAGATCTTCGGCCCGTCCGCCATCGTGGTCGCCGCGGTCCTGTGGGCGCTCGGCACCGTGGCCGGGGTCACCGCGGCCGTCGTCGTGCCGCCGCGCATGTTGTCCGGCGGCACTCCCGGTCCCGTGTGGCTGATGCCGGTGGTGCCGCCGATGGTGTCCGCCACCACCGGGGCCGCGCTCATCCCCCACCTGCCGGAGGGCCAGGCCCGGCTCGCCATGCTGATCGGCTGCTACGCCCTTTTCGCGATGGCCCTGACCGCGGCCGTCGTGACGATGGCGGTGGTGATCCGGCATCTCGCCCGCACCGGGCTGCCCGCCGTGCAGGCCATCCCGACCATGTGGATCCCGCTGGGCATCATCGGGCAGTCGATCGCCGCCGCGAACCTGCTCGGACGGGTCTCCGACACCACGGTCTCGTCCGGCGCGGCCGCCGGGCTCCGCGCGTTCGGCATCGCCTACGGCACCGCGATGGCGGGTGTGGGCGCGCTGGTCCTCGGCTACGCGTGTCTGCTCACCGCACGGGCCGCGGGCCACGGGCTCCGCTTCTCGATGAGCTGGTGGAGCTTCACCTTCCCGCTCGGTGCCTGCGCCGTCGGCGCGGGAGCGCTGGGGATCGCAACCGATTCCGTTGCCGTCCAGTGGTTTTCCGTGGCCCTGCTCGCATCGCTGCTCGCCATCTGGGCCGTGGTCGCCGCGAACACCGCGCGCGGGGTGTGGACGAGGGCACTGTTCGTCCCCGTCCCCTGAGCCCCGCCGTCGCGCGGCGTCAGAGCAGGAACACCAGCACCGCACCGATCAGGGCGACCGCCGCGATGAGCGCGAGCGCGCCGGCCAGCATCACCGGCCTGCCACCTCCCGAGGGTGCGTCCGCGTCCGCGTCGCCGTCGGGATCTGCGTCCGCGTCGCCCTCCCGAACGGCCTGGATCGCCCCGACCGCGGATGCGGTGAGCAGGCTCGAACGTTCGTGGGCGTCGGTCACCTCGCGCACCGAACCCGGGATCGCGCTGATCACCTCGGTGACGTCATACGACGGCGGCAGGCCGATCCGTCGGATCGCCATCGCCGGGGTCTGGAATCCGGCGGCCAGGATCGCCGCACCCAGCGCGGCGGCCTGCTCCGGACCCGGGCCCACCACGCTGTGCACGCCGAGCCGGTCGGTCAGCGCGGTCGCGACGCCCTTCATGGCAACCGTGTCCCGCGCCACCAGTCCGTCCCCGGTCACGATCACGGCGTCGAGGTTCGAGGGCAACCACCCGAAGGCCCCGAGCGCGGTGGAGAGCTGCGCGGTCGGCGACGTCCCGCTGCCCGCGGGGAACCGGAAGGAGCGACCGACCAGGACACCCGAGCGCACCAGGCTCACGGTCGTTCCCGCGTCGTCCGCGTGATACGTCCCGATCAGCTGGCCCGGTGTCTCCGCGACCTCGGATTCGAACCAGGCACACGTCGCCTCGGCGTCGGACACCAGCGTGATCTGCGGCATGCCGCCGTAGTCGAGCGATTCGCGGAGGTCCGCCACGGACTCGGAATCCCAGTTGGACGGGTAGGTCGCCCAGACGTGCGGCGTGCCGCCGTCCCGACCACCGTGGTCCGGCAGCGGCTCACACTCGTGCAACAGGCTGCTGATCGCCGTCGCGACCACGTCCTCCGCCCGATAGCGGGTGCCGTCGCTCGCCGCGACCCCCTCGGGGTCGCCCACTCTCGACAGGAACCCGGACAGCGTGTGCTCCGTCCCACCGTCCTGTCCGACACCGCCGAGCACGGTGCTCCCATCCGAGCCAACATGCAGCACCGTGTCGCGGACGATGACTATGGGGTCCGGGGTTCCCACGCCGTTCGACGCGATCACCGTGTGCGACACGATGCTGCCCACCCTGAGCCCAATTCCCACGGACACGCCAACACCTCATTCGGTATGAACAGATCACCGCCCGCGCGCCGAATCATTCAGCGCGCGGCCGGGTTACATCTTGCTATGCCGACGTTCAGGTGGGCGTTGCGACACGACGGCAAGAGCGCCCGGTTCCCATTTCTTTACGACGCCCGAGCGGGCGTTCGGGGTCCGGCGGACCGCCGGTGGCGCGGCCAGGCGTCAGGCCAACGCCAGGAAGAGCTTCTCGAGCTCCGCCTCGGTCATCGGCTCCTGGTTGTCCCGGTTGGTTCCGGACAGGCAATCGCGCAGGCCGGTAGCGACGATCTTGAAGCCGGCGCGGTCCAACGCACGCGAGACCGCGGCGAGCTGGGTCACCACGTCCTTGCAGTCGCGGCCGCTCTCGATCATCGAGATGACGCCCGCCAGTTGGCCCTGCGCGCGCCGCAGCCTGTTGAGCACCAACGCGATGCTCTCCTCGTCACCCGTCATTGCGCCACTCCCTGTTCTCACGTCCGGATCCGTCGACTCCAATGGTACCCGCCGGGGTATGTGAACGCGGGCGGGTGCGGCCCTGGCCTGCACGGATGCTAATGTCAGCCGTGTTGAGACACGGGGTGCTCCGCAAGTCGCGGGGCTGAGAGCAGACCCGAGAACCTGGCCAGGTAATGCTGACGAAGGGATGTCATGGTTTCGCATACGCCCACCACGGGGGGCACCGCTGGCGACTGCTTGCAGGTCGCTCGAAACAACACCGCTGGCGACTGCTTGCAGGTCGCTCGAAACAACACCGCTGGCGACTGCTTGCAGGTCGCTCGAACTGACCGCTTCACCGAACACCTCTGGGATCACACCAAGGCGCTGCGCGTCGCGATCGACGAGTTGGAGTTCCTGCGCCGTCTGGGCGACGGCAGCCTGCCGCTGGATGTCTTCCGCTTCTACGTCGAGCAGGACTCGCTGTACCTGAGCGGGTACGCCAAGGCGCTGGCCGTCCTCGCCTCGCGGGCACCCGACCCGGCGTCCGCCGCCTTCTGGGCCACCTCCGCCGCCAGCGCGGCCGTGGTCGAGACCTCGCTGCACGAGGACCTGCTGTCGGGCGGTGTGCTGCCGCCCGCCGAGCAGGAAGCCCGCCACTCCCCGACCTGCCTCGGCTACGTCTCGTACCTGATCGCGGCGGCGGCCACCGAGCCGTACCCGGTCGCGGCGGCGGCGATCCTGCCGTGCTTCTGGATCTACGCCGAGGTCGGGCGCGACCTGGCCGCGAGCGCGGCGAAGGTGCTGGCCGCCGATCCCGGACATCCCTACGCGCAGTGGGTGTCCACCTACGACGCCGAGGAGTTCCAGACGGCCGCGGCGACCGCCCGCACCCTGGTCGACGCGGCCGCGGCCGCCGCCACCCCGGGCGAGCGCGAGGCGATGGTCGAGGCGTTCACCGTCGCGACGCGGTACGAACTCCTGTTCTGGGACACCGCGCTCCACCCGCAGCCCTGGCCCGCGCCGTGAGCGCCCGGATCCGCCGCGCGCTCGCGGGCGCCGTCGTCGCGCTGTCCTCGCTGTCGTTGCTCACCGCGTGTGGCTCCGACACCGATTCCGGGGAGACCATCCGGTTCGCCCTCGACTGGACCCCGAACACCAACCACACCGGGCTCTTCGTTGCGCAGCAGCAGGGGTACTTCGCCGACGCCGGGCTGGACGTGGAGGTGTTGCCGTACAACAACACCGCGGTAGACACCCTCGTCGACGCAGGCAACGCCGAGTTCGGGATCAGCACCCACGACGCGTCGACGTTCTCCCGCGCCTCCGGCGCGCACACCATCTCTGTCCTGGCGCCGCTGCAGCACTGGGCGACCGCGATCGGCGTCCGCGCCGACCGGGCCGACATCGTCAGCCCCAAGGACCTCGACGGCAAGACCTACGCCGGGTTCGGCGATCCGGGAGAGAACGAGACGCTCCGCCAGGTGATCCGAAACGACGGCGGCACCGGCGATTTCAACTCGGTCACCCTCGGCACGTCCGCGTACGACGCCGTCTACTCGGGCAAGGCCGACTTCACCGTCTCGTACTTCGCATGGGAGGGCATCGAGGCCGAGCACGCGGGCACCCCGATGCGGTACTTCCGCTACACCGACTACGGGTTCCCCGACGCCTACGCCATCGTGGTCGACGGCAACGAGGACTGGCTCGCATCGCACCCCGAGCAGGCCCGCAAGTTCGTCCAGGCGCTACAGCGGGGCTACCAGTTCGCCGCTGACAACCCGGACGAGGCCGCGAAGATGCTCGTCGAGGCCAACCCGGGCGCCTTCAACGACGAGTCACTGGTGGTCGAGAGCCAGCGGATGCTCGCCTCGCAGTACATGAAGGACGCGGCCGGGAAGGTCGGCACCCAGACCCTGCCGCAATGGGCAGGCAACTCCGAATTCCTCTACCAGCACGGACTGCTCGCCGGCCCGGACGGCAACACGTTGACCACCGAACCCGACTGGTCGACGTACTTCACCAATGACTACCTCGGCCCTTCGTAGACTGACCCCCGCCCTGGTGGTGGTGGCGGCGCTGGTCGTCGCCTGGCAGATCTATGTCGATGTCAGCGGGATCCGTCCGCAACTGTTGCCGTCACCGGTGCGCGTCGCGCAGCAGGGCTGGGGGCACCGCGAGGAGATCGCCGTGCACGCGGGCGCCACGCTGACGGTGACCCTGATCGGGTTCTCGGTGTCGCTGGTCCTGGCGTGGGCGCTGGCGATCCTGGTGGATTTCTCGCCGTGGTTGCGCCGCGCGTTCGTGCCGTTGTTCGTGGCCTCGCAGACGCTGCCGATCATCGCGATAGCCCCACTGATGATCATCTGGTTCGGGTTCGGCCTGCTGCCGAAGGTCCTGGTGATCGCGCTGGCCACCTTCTTCCCTATGGCGATCGGGCTGATCGAGGGGTTCGCCTCGACCGAACGGGAGGCAGGCGCGTTGCTGCGCAGCATGCGCGCCACGCGCTGGCAGGTGTTCCGGTACGTCCGGCTGCCGTCCGCGCTGCCGCGGTTCTTCACCGCGCTGCGAATCGGCATCACCTACGCCGTCGTCGGGGCGGTGTTCGCCGAGTACGTCGGGGCCAGTAAGGGACTCGGCATCTACATGAGCCTGCAGAAGAACTCGTTCCGTACCGACCTGGTGCTGGCGGCGGTGCTGATCACCGCCGTCATCAGCATCGCCCTCTACCTGCTCACGTTCGCGGTGGAGCGGGTCGTTGCCCCGTGGTCCCGGATGGAGCACGGCCATGGCTGAGGCACGGGGATCGAGGATCTCGCTCGAGGCGATCACCAAGTCGTATCCGCTGCCCGGGCGCGGCGGCGGTGCCGCCCATCGACTCGGCGGCGGTGCCGCCCGTCGACACGGCACCGGTTCGCGCCTCGTGCTGGACCGGGTGTCCTTCGACGCCGCCCCAGGCGAGTTCGTCTCCGTCATCGGCCCGAGCGGCTGCGGCAAGAGCACGGTGTTCAACATCCTCGCCGGGCTGGACTCGCCGGACTCGGGCCGGGTGCTGGTCGGCGACGGGGCCGCGTCGGGAACCCCGCACAGCGCATACATGCCGCAGAAGGACCTGCTGTTCCCGTGGCGAACGGTCCTCGACAACACCGCGCTCGGGCTCGAGGTGCAGGGGATCGACAAGCGGGAGGCCAGGCGCCGCGCCCGCGAGCTGTTCCCGATCTTCGGCCTGTCCGGGTTCGAGGACGCCCGCCCGTTCCAGCTGTCGGGCGGGATGCGCCAACGAGCCGCGATGCTGCGCACGGTCGTCCAGGACCGCGAGCTGCTGCTGCTCGACGAGCCGTTCGGTGCGCTCGATTCGCTGACCCGCACCGAGATGCAGGACTGGCTGCAGCAGGTGTGGCAGCGGTACCGGTGGATGGTCCTGATGATCACGCACGACATCCGTGAGGCGGTCTACCTCTCCGATCGGGTGATCGTGCTGTCGGCCCGGCCCGCCACCGTGCGCCGGGAGGTGCGGGTGAACCTGCCGCGGCCTCGGGAGCTGTCCGTCGTCACCTCGCCGGAGTTCGTCGCTCTGGAGCAGGAGCTGCTGGAGGTGCTGCACGAGGAGTCGCGCCGCGCGCTCGCCGAACAGGAGTCCGCGCCTCGATGACCCGCGGGCCTGGCGCCACCGACGCGCTGCGGCCACACTGGAGTTGAATCCCGGGTCGACGACGAGCCGGGGCGACACCGCAGGAGAATTGCCATGGGTAGCAGGGGACCGTTCGGCATCGATCCGGAAGACATCGAGCGCATCGCCCGCGAGGCCAGTGCGGGACTGCGCGACGCGGCCGAGAAATTCGGCAGGTTCCTCGACGATGCGGGCATCCCCTACTCGCACTCGTTCAATGTGGGAACCAGCACGTCGTGGCCCCGACCGCGGCCGGAGACCACGGGTGATGCCGGCGACGGCGTGTGGGCCATCTACACCGTGGACGAGGACGGGTCCGCCCGGGTGGACCAGGTGTTCGCGACGGAGCTCGAGGCACTGCGGATTCACAAGAACAACACCGACCCGAGGCGACTGGTGCGGTTCCTGCCGTACGGGGTGACGGTGAGCGTGCTCGACGAGGACACCGCCGATGCCTCCGACTCCGCAGCCTCGGCAGACTCCACGGACGAGCCCCCGACCGGCGACACCGGCCGGGCACCCACCGACGACGAGAGCTAGCTAGACCAACTCGGCGACTGGCGTCCGCCCGGCCTGCCAGGTGCGATAGCCGCCGTCCAGGTTGCGCACCCTGCGCCCGAGCTGACGCAGCAGCTGGGTCGCCGTGTGGCCGCGCTGGCCGACCTGGCAGACCGCGATCAGCTCGCCCTCCGGCAATTCGGCTGCGCGCGAGCGCAACTGGTCTAGCTCGATGTTGACCGCGCCGGGGATCGAGCCCAACGCGAACTCGGCAGGGGTGCGCACGTCCACCAGCACCGCACCGGCCTCGACCAGCGCGGGCAGCTCGTGCCACTGCACCGTGGTGGTGGTGCCGGTGCGCAGGTTGTCGGCGACGTAGCCGAGCATGTTCACCGGGTCCTTCGCGGAACCGAACTGCGGCGCGTATGCCAGTTCGAGGTCCGCCAGTTCGGCGGCGGTGAGGCCGCCGACCATGGCGGTGGCGATCACGTCGATGCGCTTGTCCACACCGTCACCGCCGACGCCCTGGGCACCGAGGATCGCGTCGGTGTCCGGGTCGACGAGCAGCTTGAGCGACATGCCCTGCGCGCCCGGGTAATAGCCGGCGTGCGACTGCGGGTGTGTGTGGATGGCCCGATACCCGCGGCCCGCGGCGCGCAACCGCTTCTCGTTCCAGCCCACCGCGGCCACCATCAGCGAGAACACCCCGACGATCGCGGTGCCGACAACGGGACGCGCCCTCACCGGCCTGCCCGCGATCACGTCCGCGACCAGCCGGCCCTGCCGATTCGCGGGGTTCGCCAGCGGGACCAATCCGGCGCCGCCGGTGAGCGCGTCGGTCTTCTCGACCGCATCGCCGACCGCGTAGACCCCCGCCGCGGAGGTGCGCATGCTCTCGTCGACCACGATGCCGCCGCGGGGCCCGATCTCGATGCCCGCGCCGACGGCCAGCGCTGTCTCCGGCCGCACGCCGATCGCCATCACGACGATGTCGGCCGGGACCAGCCTGCCGTCGGCGAGGGTCACGGCGTCCGCGCCGATTCCGGTCACCTGGGTGCCGAGCTCGAGCCGGACGCCGTTGCCGCGCAGCTCATCCGCGACCGGCGACGCCATCTCGGGATCGAGTGGGGCCAGCACCTGGTCGGCCAGCTCGACGACGGTGACCTCGAGTCCTCGGCGTCGCAGGTTCTCGGCGAGTTCGACGCCGATGAACCCGGCCCCGACGATCACCGCGGTGCGGGCGTCGGCATCGAGCGCGCCGACCAACCGGTCCACGTCCTCGACGTCGCGCAGGACCAGCGCGCGCCCCACGCCCTCGATGTCGGGGACGATGGGGCTCGCGCCGGGGCTGAGCACCAGCGAGTCGTACGGCTCCACGGTCTCGTCGCCGGTCCGCAGATCGCGGACGGTGACCGTCCCGGCGACGGGGTCGACTGCGACCACCTCGCTGCGCACCCGGACGTCGAGCCGGAACCGGGCGGCAAGGCTCTCCGGGGTCTGCAGCAGCAGCGCCTCCCGGTCCTCGATCACCCCTCCCGCGTAGTAGGGCAGCCCGCAGTTCGCGAACGACACGTGCGCACCGCGCTCGAAGACGACGATCTCCGCCTCCTCGTCCAGGCGACGCAACCTGGTCGCGGCGGACATACCTCCGGCGACCCCACCCACGATGACGACCTTCACTGCGACTCCTCTCAGTCGACCCAAATTATACCCCCTAGGGTATCTGTTCGGCCGTGGACGTGACCGGCCACACCGGGACGCCGGGGGTCAGCGCCTGCGTACCAGCCGCACGACGGCGTACCCGACGAGGACGACCAGCGCGGCGAAGCCAATCCAGGGGACGGCCCGGCCGAGGAAGACGATCAGTCCGTGCAGCGCGGACAGCAGCGCGTGCCACCCGGCCACGACGCCGTCCAAGAAGCTGTCCGGGTCCGCGCTGTCCGGCCCGTCGGTGGTGATGTCGATCGAGATGGTCGCGAGCTCGACCTGGTCGGACAGCGCGCGCCGCTGCGCGACGAGGCTGTCGAGTTCCGCCTGCCGCTCCGCGAGCGCGTTCTCGGCTTCGATCAGATCCGCAGTGTTCGCGGCGGTCACGATCAGCCCCTGCAGTCGCGTGACCGAGGCCTGCAGGGCACCGATCCGCGCGTCGAGATCCTGGGTCTGCATGGTGACATCGCTCTTGCTGACGCTCACCCCGGTCACCTCGCCGAGGTCCGAGATCTCGTCGAGGGTGGCGGTGAGGCGGTCCGCCGGGATCCGAACCGTCAGCGAACTGCTCGGCTCGGTGTCGTCGGTCCGCGGCCGCTCGGTCCGGTCGTCGACCCGTCCGCCCGCATCCTCGACGATGCGCACGACGGCATGGCCGGTGTCGACGGGATCGGCCGAAGTGAGCGAGACCGTGCCGGTGGTGACCTCCTGACGTTCGGCGAGGCCCTCCGCGGGCGCCGGGGCGAGCTTCGCATCGGGTGCGGTGCCGGCATCGGCACCGGCCGCGAGCGACGACTGCGACTCGGACTGCGACTGCTCGGGTTCGCCGCCACTGCACCCCGCCAACAACGCGATCAGGATCAGGATCGTGGCGAGCGCGGGAGCCTTCATACCGGGATGCTAAGCCGGTGGGCGCCGGCGGACGGAACTCCGACACGCCGCTCGGCGATCACTCGGTTCGGTTCACCGGAAATCCCTCGACCTGCCCGTCATCCGCAGGTCCATCCGCTGCAGCCGGTCCGCCACCACCGTCACCGCACCCTCCGCGTTCTGCACCTTTCCTCGGACCAGCAGCGCGGGCGCGGTGTGCGCGAGCGTGCGGTATCGGGCCCACAGCCCCACCGAGCAGACCACGTTCACCATCCCCGTCTCGTCCTCGAGGTTGATGAAGGTGACTCCGCCCGCGGTGGCCGGGCGCTGGCGGTGGGTGACCGCTCCCCCGACCAGCACCCGGTCGCCGTCGGGCACCGCCAGCAATCCCGATGCCGGGGTCACGCCCAGCGCCTCGAGCTGGGGGCGCAGGAACTCGGTGGGATAGGAGTCCGGCGAGACCCCGGTCGCCCACACATCCGCGGCTGCGAGCTCGACGTCGCTCATCCCGGGCAGGGTGGGCGCGACGGTGGAGGCACCCATGCCCGGCAGCCGGCCCGGCCGCTCCCCCGCGGCCGCCCCCGCCGCCCACAGCGCCTGCCTGCGCGACCCGGAGAAACAGCCGAGCGCGCCCGCGGTGGCCAGCGACTCCGCCTGCGGGGTGGTCAGTTCCACCCGACCGGTCAGGTCGAGCAGAGAGGTGTAGGGACCGCCCTCGCACCTGGCCGCCACGATCTTCTCCGCCAGTGCCGAACCGATGTGCCGCACCTCCCCGAGACCCAGCCGGACCTCCAGTCCGTCGCCCTCGAGCGTGGCGTGCGCCAGGCTGGCGTTCACGTCCGGCCCGTGCACCCGGACCCCGTGCCTGCGGGCGTCGGCGACCAGCGACTGCGGGGAGTAGAACCCCATCGGCTGGGCCCGCAGCAGGCCTGCGCAGAAGGCCGCCGGGTGGTGCAGCTTGAACCAGGCCGAGTAGAACACCAACGCGGCGAAGCTCTGCGAATGGCTTTCCGGGAAGCCGAAATTCGCGAAGGCGTACAGCTTCTCGAAGATCCGGTCCGCCACCTCCCCTGTGACGCCGTGCAGTTCGCGCATCCCGTCGTAGAACCGGCCGCGCAGCCGTTCCATCCGCTCCGGCGACCGCTTGGACCCCATCGCCCGGCGCAACTGGTCGGCCTCGGCCGCGGTGAACCCGGCCACGTCGACCGCCATCTGCATCAGCTGTTCCTGGAACAGCGGCACCCCCAGGGTCCGCGCCAGGGCCTTCTCCAGCGACGGGTGATCGTAGGTGACCGGCTCGATCCCGTTGCGGCGCCGGATGTACGGGTGCACCGAGCCGCCCTGGATGGGCCCGGGACGGATCAGCGCCACCTCCACCACCAGGTCGTAGAAGTTGCGCGGCTTCAGTCGCGGCAGGGTGGCCATCTGGGCGCGGGATTCCACCTGGAACACGCCGACCGAATCGGCGCGCTGCAGCATCTCGTAGACCGCCTCCTCGGACAGGTCCAGCCTGGCCAGATCCACCTCGAGATTCTTGTGCTCGGCGACCAGGTCGATCATGTAGTGCAGCGCGGAGAGCATGCCGAGCCCGAGCATGTCGAACTTGACCAGCCCCACCGCCGCGCAGTCGTCCTTGTCCCACTGGAGAACGCTCCGGTTCTCCATCCGCGCCCATTCCACCGGGCACACGTCGGCGATCGGACGGTCGCAGATCACCATGCCGCCGGAGTGGATGCCGAGATGCCGGGGCAGGCCCTCGATCTGGCCCGCGAGCTCCAACACCGCGGGCGGGATGTCGGTATCGGTCTCCTGAGAGACGCCGGTCCATCGGCTGACCTGCTTGCTCCACGCGTCCTGCTGGCCCTGCGAGAAGCCAAGTGCCCGAGCCATGTCCCGCACCGCCATCTTGCCGCGGTAGGTGATGACGTTCGCGACCTGCGCCGCATAGGCGCGGCCGTAGCGGTTGTAGACGTACTGGATCGCCTCCTCACGGCGATCCGATTCGATGTCGACGTCGATGTCGGGTGGGCCGTCTCGTTCGGGCGAGAGGAACCGCTCGAACAGCAGCTTGTTCCCGACCGGGTCGACGTTGGTGATGCCGATCGCGTAGCAGACGGCCGAGTTCGCCGCCGATCCCCTGCCCTGACAGAGGATGTCGTTGCGGTGGCAGAAGGACACGATGTCGTGCACGACGAGGAAATACCCCGGGAACCCCAACTGGGCGACGATCGTCAGCTCGTGCTCGATCTGCCGATAGGCGTCTGGCCGCTGCTCGGGGGTGCCGTAGCGCCGCCGGGCGCCCACCATCGTCAGTTCGCGCAGCCAGCTGTTCTCGTCGTGCCCCTCGGGCACCTCGAACGGCGGTAGCTCGGGCGCGATCAGCCGCAGGTCGAAGGAACACTCGCGGCCCAGCTCGACCGCGCCCGGCACCGCGGTGGGATGCGCGGCGAACAGCCGGGACATCTCCGCCCCGGACCGCAGGTGCGCGCCGCCGGTCGGCCCCAGCCATCCGGCCGCCTCGTCCAGGCTCTGCCTGGCGCGGACCGCCGCCATCGCCATGGCCAGGCGTCGGCGCGGCGGACCGGCGAAATGCGCTGCGGTGGAAGCGATGACGGGCAGCCCCGCCGCCCTGGCGAGCTCGGCCAGCGCACCGTTGCGTTCATCGTCCTCGGCCACGCCGTGGTGGGTGAGCTCGACGGCGACCCGGTCCCTGCCGAACCTCTCGATCAGTCCGCGCAGCTCCGCCTCCGCCGCCGAGGCGCCCCCGGAGTCGAGCGCCATACGCACGTGCCCCTTGCGACAGCCGGTGAGAATCTGCCAGTGCCCACCCGCCGCCTCGGTCAGCGCGTCCAGGTCGTAGCGCGGCTTGCCCTTTTCGCCGCCCGCCAGGTGCGCCGCCGCGAGCTGCCGCGACAGCCGCCGGTAGCCCTCCCGCCCGCGTGCCAGCACCAACAGATGAGTGCCGCCCGGGTCCGGCGTCCCGGTCCGCGAACCGGCCGAGTCCGCATCGTGTGACGGCAGGGACAATTCGGCACCGAAGACGGTGCGCATGTTCAGCTCCTTGGCCGCCTCCGCGAACCGCACCACCCCGTAGAGCCCGTCGTGGTCGGTCAGCGCGATCGCCTCGAGCCCCAGCCGGACCGCCTCCTCTACCAGTTCCTCGGGCGGGCTCGCGCCGTCGAGAAAGCTGAAGGCCGAGTGCGCATGCAGCTCCGCGTACGGCACGGTCGGCGTCTCGTCCCGGGAGATCGGGCCGGCGCGGTACTCGCCGCGCTTGCGGGACCAGGCCGGGCTGTCGCTGCCGTCGCCGGGGTACATCGCCTCCGGCGGGTTCCGTCCCGGCCTGCCGGAGAGCACCCGCTCCATCTCCGACCATGTCGGAGGCCCGTTTCCCCAGCCCATCGCGTTCACCTTCCCTGCGCATCCGGCCGCCGGGGATTCGGCGTCGGAGCCCGAGCGGGGAAGTCGCATCGAACGTGTGTTCTATTATGGTCCGAGCCGGGCGCAGGAGTCAACCGGCTCACACGATGAGCACCGCCGCGCCGGTCACCCGACCCTCCTTCAGGTCCGACAGCGCCCGGTCGGCCTCGTCGAGCGAGTACCCCATCGCACTGACCAGCAGCCGATGCGTCCCCGCGAACTCAAGGAACTCGCGGGCGTCGGCGCGGGTGTTGGCCGTGACCGATCGCAGCGTGCGCTCCTGGAACAGGTGCCGCTGATAGTTCAGTGGCGGGATGTCGGAGAGGTGGATGCCCGCGACGGCCAGCGTGCCGCCCCGATCCAGGGCGGCCAGCGCGGTCGGGACCAGCTCACCGACCGGGGCGAAGAGGATCGCCGAGTCCAGCGGCACCGGCGGCGGATCCGCGGCACCGGATGCCGAGGAGGCGCCGAGCTCGAGCGCCAGCTCCCTGGCCCGCTCCCCCCTCGTCATCACGTGGACCTCGGCGCCCCGAGCCAGCGCGACCTGAGTCGCGAGATGGGCGCTGCCGCCGAAGCCGTAGATCCCCAGTCGCCCGCCCTCCGGGACGTCCGCACACGTCAATGCCCGGTAGCCGATGATCCCCGCGCACAGCAGGGGCGCCAGTTCCTCGTCCAGGTAGCCGTCGGGCAGCCGGTGCGCGAACGCCGCGGGCACGGTGGCGAACTCCGCGTACCCGCCGTCGACGTCCCACCCCGTGTACCGCGAGTGCGGGCAGAGGTTCTCCCGACCCCGGCGGCAGTACCGGCACTCGCCACAGGTCCGCCGGAGCCACCCGATCCCGACCCGGTCGCCGAGGCCGAAGTCCGAGCCGGCCTCGTCGCCCCACCCGACCACCTCGCCCACCACCTCGTGGCCGGGCACCACGTGGCTGCGATGGACGGGCAGATCGCCCTCGGCCACGTGCAGGTCGGTGCGGCAGACCCCGCACACGCGCACCCGCACCAGCAGCTCCGAGGGGCCCGGTTCCGGCACCGGCAACTCGGCGAGCTCCACCGGCTCGCCGCGCATCGGCCCGGGCTCGCGGACCCGCCATCCCGACATGAGATCCGGAATGCCCATGGGTCCACTCTCCGCGTTTCGACGGTCGGACACCAGGGGAAGTCCCGCGCAGGCCATCGGTAGAGTCGGGGCGCATCCGACCCCCCCCGATCCGAGAGAGTCCTACATGACGCGCTGGGCCAAATTCGTCGTCTCCCGGAAATGGTGGGTCCTGATCCTGACGGTGCTCGCCGTGCTGATCAGCGGACTCTGGGGACTCGGGGTGTTCAGCAAGCTCAGCCAGGGCGGCTATATCGACCCGAACAGCGAAGCGGCACAGGTCAGCTCGCTGGTCAACGAGAAGTTCGGCCCGCAGGCACCGGACATCGTCGCGATCTACACCGCGCCCGAGGGCAAGACCCTCGCGGACATCGGCCCCGAGGTCGAACAGAACCTGGCGGCCTTCCGCGACCAGGTACCCACCCTCGCCACCGCCTCGTACTGGTCCGTCGACCCGAACACCGCGAAGCTGATGACCTCGAACGACGGCACCAAGGCCCTCGCGACGATCTCGATCGACTGGGACGCGGGCGCGGAGTTCACCGAGCTCGACAAGATGACCGCGGCACTCACCCCGCCCGGCATCGACACCGAGTTCGCGGGCGGCACCGTCGTCGGGTACTCGTTCAACGTCCACCTGCAGCAGGACCTGGTGCGCGCGGAGGCCATCGCGCTGCCGATCACCCTGCTGCTCCTGGTGGTCGTCTTCGGCACCGTCACGGCCGCGGCCGTGCCGGTGTTCGTCGGAATGCTCGCGGTGCTCAGCGCGCTGGCGATCCTGCGGCTGCTCACCACCGTCACCGAGGTGAGTTCGTTCTCGATCAACGTCGCCTCCCTGCTCGGCCTCGGCCTGGCCATCGACTACGGCCTGTTCATCGTCAGCCGCTTCAGGGAAGAACTGGCCTCTGGCACCGAACCCGGTGCCGCGGTGCGCCGCACGGTCGACACGGCCGGCCGCACCGTGATGTTCTCCGGATTGCTGTTGGTCTGCGCCTTCGCGGGCATGCTGGTGTTCCCGCAGGCGGTCATCCGTTCGCTCGGCTTCGGTGCGATCGCCGCCGTGACCGGGGCCGCGGTGCTCTCCCTCACCGCGGTGCCCGCGCTGCTCGCGGTCCTCGGCCACCGGATCAACTCGCTCGCGTGGCGGCGCGGAACCGTCGAACGCGGCGAGGAGCGGGCCCGCAAGTTCTGGGGTGGCGTGGTCACCAAGGTGATGCGCAGGCCGGCCACGGTGGCGGTGACCATCACCGCGGGCCTGCTGCTGCTGGCCGCCCCGCTGTTCGGCGCGAGCCTCGGCGAGGTCACCTACACCGCCCTGCCGCCGAACGACCCGGCCCGCACCGCGGCAGACACGCTGTCCACCGAGTTCCCCACCACCGGTGAGGCCGCGACGGTGATGGTGCGCGGCGAGAACGGGGCGCCGCCCACCACCGCCCAGCTCAGCGAGGTCGGCGCGCAGGTGCGGGCCGTCGACGGTGTCGCCGCGGCGCGGATGGTCGCGGCGGCCGACGATTTCGCGGTCCTGTCCGCGACCTACGCCGAGGGGGCGACCCCGGGCCAGGTCGTCCGCGATGTGCGGGCCATCCCGGCCCCGGCGGGCGTCGACGTGTTGGTCGGCGGCGGCGCCGCCCTCGTCGACGACGGCAACGACGCGGTCACGGCGAAGCTGCCCCTGATGCTCGCGATCATGGTCGGCTCGACCCTCGTGCTGCTGTTCCTCGCGTTCGGGTCGGTGGTCCTGCCGATCAAGGCTGTGGCGATGGCCGGGCTGAGCATGGCCGCCACGTTCGGCGTGCTGACCTGGATCTTCCAGAACGGTCACGGCGCCGAACTGCTCGACGTGACCCCGGCTCCGCTCGAGGCGACCTTCGTGGTCCTGATCCTCGCGGTGGTGTTCGGCCTCTCCACCGACTACGAGGTGTTCCTCATGTCGAGGATGGTCGAGGCGCGGGCGAACGGGGCGACCACCGAGGAGGCCGTGCGCTTCGGCGCCGAGCGGACCGGCCGGATCGTGACCACAGCCGCGGCGCTGCTGATCATCGTGACCGGCGCCTTCACCATCTCCGGGCTGTCGATCATGCGGTTCCTCGGTGTCGGCATGATCCTGGCGCTGATCATCGACGCGACCGTGGTCCGGATGCTGCTGGTCCCGTCGCTGGTCAAGCTGATGGGCGAGGCGAACTGGTGGGCGCCGGCCTGGATGCGCAAGCTGCACGAGAAGGTCGGCATCGGGCACTGATCGGAAGGCGGGCACCGTGACCGGTACACCGGTGGTGCCCGCCGACCCGTCGACATGCGTTCAGGGCACCCGCTTGGCGAGATGAACCAACGCGTAGCCGCCAGGAGTCGGCGTGCGATGGGTTTCCTCATATCCGAACCGGGCGTAGAGCCGGAGGTTGCCCAGGCTGCGCTCCCCCGTGAACAACCGAATATCGGTCACCGACGCGGGCAGGTGCTCCTCCACGATGGTCAGCAGGCGACTGCCCAACCCTCGTCCCTGCACATCCGGGGCTACGACCAGCCTGCCCAACTCGGCGACATTCGGCTCCACCGACGAGACGCGGAAGCGAACGGCGGCCACGAGGCGATCGGCCTCATCGCGTAGACCGACTGCCGTGACACCGGGTTCGGAGAGTTCGCTCGACAACTCGCCGAATGACTGAGTCAGCGGAGGTAGATCCAGATCGTGGTGGGCCTGGGCCTCGGTCACATAGGCGGCACGCTGCAGGGTCAGCAACTCACCCGCCGCCCCCACCGTCAACCGCACCACCGATTCCATGGACTCCATGGAATCCACTTTTCCAGGTGCCGACCATCACCCCTTCCACAAGTTATTACTTCGGAGTAAGTTAACCGGCGTAGCCCTATGTAGGAGGAGAGCTGATGTCGACCTACATCGTGACCGGCGGGACCGGGTTCCTCGGCCGCAACGTGCTCGCGCTGCTACTGCGCCGCGACCCCGACGCCCAGGTGCACGTACTGGTGCGACCGGCCTCGATGGCCCGGCTCGAGCGCCTGGCCGCCGACTGGGAGGGCGGCGACCGGGTGCACCCGCTGATCGGCGACCTCACCGAGCCCGGGCTCGGCCTCGAGGCCACACCGCCCGCCGCCGACCACCTCCTGCACCTCGGCGCGATCTACGACATGACCGCGGGCGACGAGCAGGCGAGCACCAACGTCGAGGGCACCAGGTCGGTCATCGAGCTCGCCCAGCGGACCGGCGCCACCCTGCACCACGTGTCCTCGATCGCGATCGCAGGCGACTACAAGGGCACGTTCACCGAGGACGACTTCGACCTCGGCCAGGGCTTCCCCACGGCGTATCACCGGACCAAGTTCGAGGCCGAGAAGCTCGTGCGCGAGGCCCCAGGGCTGACCTGGCGGGTGTACCGCCCCGCCGCGGTCGTCGGGGATTCGACCACCGGCGAGATGGACAAGATCGACGGGCCGTACTACCTGTTCCCCGCCATCGCCGGGCTCGCCAGGCTGCCCTCGCGACTCCCGGTTGCGGTGCCCAGCCTCGGCGCCACCAACCTGGTCCCCGTCGACTTCGTGGCCAAGGCCATCGTCGCGCTGATGCAGGCACCCGGCCACGACGGCGAGGCCTTCCACCTCGTGAACCCCGAACCGCAGCCGATGCGCGAGGTGTACGCGGCCCTGGCCCAGGCCTCCGGCGCCCCGCATCCGGTGGCCGACCTGCCCGGCGTCGTCGCCGCCCCGGTGATGCGACCGCCGTTGCGCACCGTCAAGGCCGCCAGGAACGTGGTGCTGGGCCGGCTCGGCATCCCGCCGGTCATCCTCGACCACCTCACGCTGCCCACCACCTTCGACTCCGCCAAGACCCAGGAGGCGCTGCGCGGTACCGGGATCACCGTGCCGCCCTTCGGTTCCTACGCAGGCACCCTGTGGTCCTACTGGGAACGCAACCTCGACCCTGCGCGCAACCGCCGGTCCGGCCTGCTGGCAGGCAGGCACGTGATGATCACCGGCGGGTCGTCGGGGATCGGGCGCGCCTCGGCGCGCGCGGTCGCCGCCAAGGGCGCGACCGTGCTGCTGCTGGCCCGCGGTGCGGAGGAACTCGAGGCCACCGTCGCCGAGATCCGGGCCGAGGGCGGCACCGCGTTCGGGTACCCCTGCGACATCACCGACGGGGAATCGGTCGACCAGACCGTCAAGACCATCCTCGACGAGCACGAGCACGTCGACATGCTGGTCAACAACGCCGGCCGATCGATCCGACGCAGCGTGTTCGCCTCCACCGACCGGCTGCACGATTACGAACGCACCATGGCCGTCAACTACTTCGGCGCGGTCCGGCTGGTCCTGGCGCTGCTCCCCCAGATGCGCGAGCGCGGCTTCGGGCATGTCGTGAACATCTCCAGCGCCGCCGTGCAGAGCCATACGCCCCGGTTCTCCGCCTACGTCGCCAGCAAGGCCGCCCTCGACGGATTCACCGACACCATTGCCTCCGAGACGCTTTCGGCCGGCATCACCTTCACCACCATCCACATGCCGCTGGTCGAAACCCCGATGATCACGCCGTCGGGGAAGGCGAACATCGGCAAGGTCATCAGCCCGGAGAAGGCCGCGGCGATGGTGGTTCGCGGGTTGATCGAGCGCCCCAAGCGGATCGACGACCCGCTGGGCACCCTCGGCGAGTACGGGCAGCTGTTCGCGCCCGGCGTCAAGGACCGGGTGCTGCACCGGATGTACCGGGCGTTCCCGGACTCCCCCGCCGCCAAGGGTGTGACCGAGAACGGCGGCGCCGTCCCCGTCGCACCGCCCGCGGCGAAACCGAGGCATTCCACCGTCTCGAAGGTGGGACGACGGATCGCCCGCGTGGTGCCCGGCACCCACTGGTGACGCGGGGCGATCGGGCTAGCGCGGACGGATCAGCGCCTGCGCCACGATGACCCGATCGCCGTCGAAGGTGACGGCGGGCGATCCGTGCAGGTCGTAGCCGGCGTCGAGGGCGGCACTGACCCGCAGACAGAACTCGGCGTCGTCGGGCCCGGTGAGGACGCGGTATCGCGGCAGGTCACTGTTCTCGGCCATGCACCCCAGTGTCGCAGGGACCGCGGCGATCACGAGGCAAGCGGCCGGACCGATTCCGCGACCAGCGCGACGACGGCCTTCGACGCGGCGCCACAGCTCGGTGGGCGTGCCTCCAGTTCGGTCCGCGACAGCTCGACCACCCAGGCCCGGCCGTCACGGTGGCGGACCACCGGCAGCACGCCGGACTCGTCCACCGTGAGGTCCGAGGCGCTCGCCGAAACCTGCTCCCGCACCGCGATTTCTGCGACCTGGCCGGCCGAGTCCCAGCAGCTGCGGCCGCGCAGCCCGTCGAGCTGGACCTCGCCGCGACCGGCCGCGAGCACCGCCTCGACGCTCTGTCGCGCGCCGAGCCGTCCGTAGGTGTACCCCGTCGGGAGCAGGATCATCGACGGCGCGAACCGGTGACCGCCGGTGTGCGAGCACTCCCACACCGAATCCCCGAACCGCGCGGACAGTTCCGCCGCGATCGGCCTGCCGAGCACCGCGCAACACTGATCGCGCTTGCCGTGCGCACACACCAGGGTCACCGGGTCGGTCACCGGACGCCCGATCCCCGGCGCCGAGGCGGGCAGCTCGAGATCGAGGTCCAGCAGTGCGGCCGGATCGGCCACCTCCAGCCGCTCGCACCAGGCACCGGACGGATCCGACCGCCCGATCAGCACGGTGCGCCTGGCCGGCGGGGCCGTGGCCCGGCCCGGCCTGCGGATCAGCAGCAGTCGCACGCCCGCGGCCTCGGTCCGTCGTTCCAGTTCCGCGGACAGCTCGGGCCCGAGTGCCTCACCGCCGAGCACGTCGCGGCCCCAGGCGCCGGGGTGTTCGAGACACAGCCAGCCGGTGACGCGCGCCGCGGTCCCTGCAAGCGGCTCGTCCGTCGCGGAGAGCGCGGAGCAGGTCGGCGTGGGGGCTGGGGCGGTCACCCGACCATTGTGCCCGCGGCGTCACCCATGGATCTTCTTGCCCTCGGCGAACATCTGCACGAACTTCTCGATCCGGCGGGCGCGGGTCTCCGGCTTCTTCGCCTCCTGCAAGCGGTAGCAGACCGCGTAGCGGTTGACCTTGTTCAGGGTGCCGAAGAACTCCTCCGCCGCGGGGACCAGTGCCAGCGCCTCCAGGAAGTCCTGCGGCACGGTCGCGGTGGACTGCGCCTCGTAGGCCCGCTCCCAGCGGCCGTCGGCCCTGGCTGCCTCGATCTCCGCCAGCCCCGACGGCTGCATCAGGCCGTCGGCGATCAGCCGCTCGGCCTTCTCCCGGTTCCGCTTGGACCACGGGCTGCGCCTGCGCCGGGGGGTGAAACCGCGCAGCGAGAAGTCGTCGTCGCACTTGCGGGCCTGACCGTCGATCCAGCCGAAGCACAGCGCGACCTCGACGGCCTCGTCCCAACTGGGGCTGGTCTGGGCCGACCCCTTCTTCGCGAACTTGAGCCAGATGCCGGGTGAGCTGTCGTGGTGCGCGGCCAGCCACTCGCGGAAGCTCACCTGGTCCGGGAAGTGCTCGATGCTGCGTTCTGCGGGGCGAGCGGAGCGACGGGGGGTGTTTCCAGCCATGGTTCCAACGTAGGCGGCGACCACGACAGGGTCTTGAACAAACGCGCCGCTATCGGCGGCCAGTCGCCATGCCCGCCCACACCCGCACGAAGCCCTGCGACAGGTACGCGAGGGTGCCGAGGCTCAGCACCCACTTGGTGATGCTGACCGTCGACGTCGCGCGCACCACCGGGTCGGTGATGCGGTCGCGGTGGTCGAGCAGGTACAGGTCGACCACGTTCTCCACGTAGTCCGCGGCCGCGGCGACGACCGGGGCCGCGTACAGCGCGCGCCGGGTGGTCGGGGACAGATCGGAGAGCTGGCCGAGCCGCTTGGCACCGGTGCACAGGGCGACCCCGTAGATGACCGGATGGATCATGTCCGGCCCGAAATGACTGCGGAACCGGGCCGTCTCCGCCTCGTCCATGCTGTCGAGGACGGCCCGATAGGAGCCGGCGGACATCGCGGTCTGGGTCTTGAGGAGCTTGGGCCCTGCGGGGCCGAGCAACCGCGCGATGTTGGCCTGCGAGAGCAGATATGCGGCGGACCAGCCGATGAGCTTGCCGTCGAGCGCAGTCAGTGTCATATCCCGATCGTAGGATCGATGGCGATGACCGAATCGACCCCACCCCACGGCACACCGGAGGCGGTGCTGCACCCCGACGAGGCCGCCGAGCGCTTCACCGTCGCACGGCGGCACCCACGAGAGTCACTGGCGCCCTTCGTCGAGTACATCTGGATCGTGCACTGGGCGGTCGACGGCACCCACGAACAGCAGGTGCTCCCGCAGCCGAGGATCCACCTGGCCGCCGAGGAAGGCCGACTGCTCGTGCACGGGGTGAGCCGCGATCCGTTCAGCCGAAAGCTGATGGGAACCGGGCACGTGATCGGCGTGGCGTTCCGGGCGGGAGGGTTCCGTCCGTTCCTACGGTCGAGCGTCGGCGCGCTCGAGGGCACCGTGCAGCCCGCTGGGGACCTCCTCGGTCGGGGCGACGGCCCGGTCGCGGCCGCGGCGCTCGACACCGTCGACGACGACGAGATGACCGCGCTCGTCGAGGACTACCTCGAAGCCCTACGGCCGGAACGCGATCCGTCCGCTGAGCGCGTCGCCGCGCTGATGGACCGGATCGAGCACGACCCGAGCATCCACCGGGTCGACGAGGTGGCCGCGCTGGCCGGGATGAGCGTGCGCAGTCTGCAAAGGATGTTCACCGAGTACGTCGGCATCGGGCCCAAATGGGTGATCCAGCGTCACCGCCTGCTCGACGCCGCCGAGCAGGCGCACAGCGGACACCCCGTGGTGTGGGCGGAGTTGGCGGACCGGCTCGGGTACAGCGACCAGGCGCACCTGATCCGCGCGTTCACCGCGGCGGTCGGGACCCCACCCGCCACCTACGCGAGACAAGCCGGGAGCTGGCGGCCCCGCGGGTAGGCTCCGGTTCGGGTCGGGCCGACGACGGGGGGCTGCGGATGCGGCAGTGGTTGGCGACGTTCTGGGATCGGCCGCCGGGATGGTCGCTGCTGGCCACCACCGCGCTGGTGTGCGGGGCGGCGTTGTGGGCGTTCACCTTTCCTACGCCGAACAGCTGGATCCTGATCCTGTTCTGTCTCTGGCCCGCGGCGCTGATCGCGATCTGCTGGACCGCCAAGACCGCGACCTTCCTCGCGCGCCGCAATCCCTGGTCCCCTTGGATCCTCGCGGTGCCCTTGGTCGCGCTGATCAGCGCCGCGCTGCTCGTTTTCGACGCACCACTGCAGGCGCGCTGGCAGTTCTCGCAGTCGGACTTCGCGGCGTCCGTCGAGGAGATCCGGTCCGGCGCCAACCGGAGCGACTTCGACGGCGGGATCGGCGGTTACGACATCCGGGACGTGCGCACGCACGGGGACAACGTCTACTTCGTGGTCTCCGACAGCGGCTTCCTCGATGACGACGGTGTGGCCTATCTGCCGGACGGGGAGCCCACGACGCCCGACCCGGTGGGCGAGGGCGTGCAGGTCTGGCACCTGCGCGGCCCCTGGTATTCGTTCAGTGCGGGGTGGTGACCCGGCGGCAGGCGATCAGTCCGCGAGGAACGCCGTGACGGCGGCCTCGAACTGGTTCGGCCGGTCGCGGTGCACGCTGTGGCCGACCTTGATGGTGATGGCCTCGCACCGCGAGATGGCGGCCGTGGCAGCGGCCAGCCGGTCCGGATCGACCATCCCACCCGGACCGCCGCTGATCACGAGGGTCGAGGCGGTGATCCCGGGCAGATTCTGCCACCACACCGGGTTCGGTTCGCGGAACTGGGCCAGCGCGCTGCGGGTCATCGACCGGTCGAACGCGAGGACCGCACGCGGGTGTCGGACCACCCCGGTCACCGCGTGCCAGAGTTCGACCGGCGTCGGCAGCCTGCTGCTCATCCGCCCCAGCGTCTCCCCGGTCCGGAGCGGGAGGGGCGCCTCCTCGAGAACCAGCCGCCGCACCAGGTCCGGGCGCGCCTGCGCGACCAGCGAGGCCGTGTGCCCGCCGAGCGAGTGCCCGACCAGGTCCACCCGTTCGAGCCGGAGGTGGTCGCACAGATGCAGGAGGTCGTCGCCGAACTGGGGGAACAGATAGGACGGTGCGTGCGCGCTGCGGCCGTGGCCACGCAGGTCGAGGGTGACGACCCGGCGCCCACGGCCGACCAGGGTCCTGGCGAACCGGTCCCAGGTGTGACTGTCGCCGCCCATGCCGTGCACCAGGATCACCGGAACCGGGTCGGCGCCACCGGAATCGCGAAAGGAGAGCTCGACGTCGTCGGCGGTCGTGGCGGTCATCAGCATCACCGTGCGCAACCGCCCTTCGCAGCCTCGGCCATCTCGTCCGAGGCCACGTGGTGAGGTTACCCAGGCCGCTTCGCGAGGACAGCCGAGGGCCGCAGGTCCAGCCGCCGCAGCAGCTGCGCGTTGATCGCGACGACGACCGTCGAGGCCGACATCAACAGCGCCCCGACCTCCATCGGGAGGGTGAACCCCCACGGCGCGAGCACCCCGGCCGCGAGCGGCACCGAGATCAGGTTGTATCCCGCCGCCCAGCTCAGGTTCTGGATCATCTTCCGGTAGGTCGCACGGGAGAGTTCGATCACCGACAGCACCGAGCGGGGGTCGTCGCTGGCGAGCACCACACCCGCGGACGCGATGGCCACGTCGGTGCCCGCACCGATCGCGATCCCCACGTCGGCCTGCGCCAGCGCGGGCGCGTCGTTGACGCCGTCCCCCACCATCGCGACCTTGCAGCCCGCGGACTGCAGGGCCTTGACCTTGGCACCCTTGTCCTGCGGGAGGACACCGGCGAAGACCTCGTCGATTCCCAGTCGCTGCGCGACCGACTGAGCAACCGCCTCCGCGTCCCCGGTGATCATGGCGACGTGCACGCCACGCTCGTGCAGGTCGTCGATGGCCTGCTTCGATTCGGGACGGATCTCGTCGGCGAGGGCCACGGCCCCGGCGACCGCACCGTCTCGGATCACGTGCAACACGGTCGAACCCTGGCCGGACCATTCGTCGGCCTGCGTCAGGGCGGCGAGGCCGTGGCTCGCGAGCATTCCCGGTCCACCGACGCTGACCTCCGCGCCCGCGACGGTGCCGGTCACCCCCACCCCGTTGCGCGCGTGGAAGGCGGTTGCCGCCCGTACGGCGAGTCCGCGCTGCTCGGCGGCGGCGACGATGGCCCCGCCGAGGGGGTGCTCACTGTCGCGCTCGACGGCGGCGGCCAGCTCGATGACCTGGTCCTCGGTGTGCCCGGGCGTCGCCGCGACGGAGACGACGGCGGGCTCCCCCTTGGTAAGAGTGCCGGTCTTGTCGAACAGCACGGCGTCGACCGTGCGCATCGACTCGAGGGCCCTGCGGTCCGTGATCAGCACACCGGCGCGGGCCGCCCGCTCGGTGGCGATGGAGACGACCAGCGGGATCGCCAGGCCGAGCGCGTGCGGGCAGGCGATGACGAGAACGGTGATGGTGCGGGTGACCGCGGATTCGGGGGCGCCGAGGATCAGCCAGGCGACGGCGGTGAGCACCGCGGCGCCGAGCGCGAACCAGAACAGCCAGCCCGCGGCCCGGTCCGCCAGCACCTGGGCCCGCGACGACGAACTCTGCGCCTCGCTCACCAGCCGCTGGATACCTGCGAGCGCGGTGTCGTCCCCGACCGCGGTGATCTGCACGCGCAGAGCCGAATCGGTGGTGACCGTGCCCGCGACGACCCGGTCGCCCGGCGCGCGGCGGACCGCCGCCGACTCACCGGTGATCATCGACTCGTCCACGTCGGCCGCGCCGGAGACGACCGTTCCGTCGGCCGGGATCCGGCCGCCGGGCCGGACGATGACGAGGTCGCCGGCCGTCAGCTCGGAGGTCGGCACGGTGACCGGCTCGTCGCCGTCGAGCCGCTCCGCCTCGTCCGGCAGCAGTGCCGCGAGGGATTCGAGTGCGCTCGACGCCTGCCCCAGCGAGCGCATCTCGATCCAGTGCCCGAGCAGCATGATCACGATGAGGAGCGCGAGCTCCCACCAGAAGTCCAACTCGTGGTTCAGGATTCCGAGGCTCGCGCCCCAGGACGCGACGAAGGCCACGGTGATGGCCAGCGCGATCAGCAGCATCATCCCGGGCTGGCGGGCCTTGATCTCGGCGACCGCGCCCGTGAGGAAGGGTTTGCCGCCCCAGACGTACATCACCGTGCCGAGGACCGGCGAGATCCAGGTGACGGGTCCGCTGTGCGGCAGCCTGTACCCGATCAGGTCGGCGAACATCGCATTGGCGAGCACAACCGGAACGGCGATCGCGAGCATGATCCAGAACAGCCGCCGGAACTGCCCGACGTGGTCGCCGTGACCGGCGTGGCCCGCGTGACCTTCCTGGCCGCCATGGCCGCCATGGCCGCCATGACCTTCGTGGCCGTTGCGGCCGTGATCGTGCACCTTGTGGCCGCCGACGACGGTCGCCTGATCGTGTCCGCGCCCCGCATGTTCGGCGGGTGCCCGATGTCCGGCATGAGTTCCGCGACCCGAAGCCATGACCCGACGATATACCCATAGGGGGTACCCTGCAAGGTGGCGAACAGCACCCGGACCTCACTCGTACACGCCCTCCACGGTCCAGACCCCCTCGGCGCAGATCAGCAACAACGCCCTCGGCTCGTCCAGCAGCACCTGCGCCCTGGCCGCCCGCTGTGCCGCCGCCGGATCCCACCAACGCTCGTCCACCGGCCACGGCCCCGCCCAGCCCTGCAGCTCCCACTTCCGCCTGCCCCAGCGCAGCCGGACCGGCGCCGCGCTGAACGCACCGCGCTCGGTGACCAGCACGGCCGCGCCGTCCGCCCCCTCCAACGCCACCCGCGGCCGGCCCGACAGCACGGCCGAGGGCGACGGGTCGGGCAGCCGCCCAGGCCAGGGCGCGGAGGGGTCCGCGGCCGGTCTCAGCTCATCCCCGAGAGGCAGCAGGGTGACCCGCTCGAACGGCCCCCTGCCGCCGCTGAGCACCGCCACCTGAACCGCATCACCCCCGAGCAGACCCTGCACGCGCACCAGCGCCCGCCTGGCCCGCTCGTCCTCGGCGCCGACCCCGCCCCACAACCCCAGTTGCAGCGCGCCCGCCGCGACCACCTCCACGGGCTCGAGGCGCAACACCTCGATGCCCGCCGTCGGCCGCGACTCGCTGCGTCCGGTGAGCCAGCCGTCCAGCTGCCAGCGCACCCGGTCCGCCGTGCCCTCGGGCGTGAGCGGTTCCGCGCACCGCCAGGTCCGCGAAAGATGTTCCCCGTTACCAGTGCTCGCATGGACCAGCAGCCTGGTGCACGCGACCGACGCGGCGGACAGCTTGGCGTGCAGCCGCTCGGCCAGTGCCCGCCCCGCGAAGGCAGCCACGTCCACCCGCTCGATCGGTGGATCACAGCGCTGTTCGACGTCCAGGTCCGGTGGCAGCCGCCGTGCCGATGGCGGACGCTCGGGCTCCCCGCGCGCACTGCGGTGCGCCGACACCGCATCGGAACCGAACCGGGACGCCACCGCCACCGGGGTCAACGCCGCGAAGTCGCCGATGGTCCGCAGCCCCAACCGTTGCAATAGATCGACCAGGTCCGCGCGCCCCTTCGCCGCCAGGCTCGGCTCCGCGGCGAGCTCGGCCACCGGGATCGGGGCGAGGAACTCGGCACCCTCTCCCGGGGGGACCAGAGCGGCCCTGCGGGCGGCGATCACCGCGGTGGACAGCTCGTCCGCGATCCCCACCTGACACTCCACCCCCGCCGCCGAGGCCTCGTCGATCAGCCGCTCGGCGGCGGCGGGCTCGGAGCCGAAATAGCGGCTGACCCCGCGCGCGGCGAGCACCAGCAACCCAGGCCGCAACACCTCCACGCCCGGCGCCACCGCATCGATCGCCGCGGCAACCGGCTCGAACAGCCGGGCGTCCCGGCCCACGTCGACCACGAACACGTGCAGCCCCGGGCAGCGCCCCTGCGCCTCCCTCTTGCGCAATCCCCTGCGCACCCCCTCCGACCGCGCCGTCGCCGAGCAGGCCACGACACGATTTCCCAGCGTCACCGCGACGGGTTCCGTCGGGGGCAGATCAGCCGCCGCCGCGGCCGCGATCGCGGGCCAGTCGGGACACCAGAGCGCCAGCACCCGCGCGGATTCACCGGGGGTCACAGCGACACCGCTTCCTGGAACGCCCCTGGCTGCCGCACCGTCTCCGCCGTCCACTCCACCCGGCCGCGAACCGGCCGCAGATCGAGATGGGTGGTGCGGGGCTGGAACGCCCGACCCCTCGCGCTGACCGCCAGCCGCAGCGCGCGCAGCCGCCCGCGCCCCAGTTCGGCGCCCTGCCCCATCCCGTCGTAGCCGCACACCCTTGCCTCGAGCCGGACCTCCGCGCCGTCCCAGTGCCCGTCCGTCACCACCAGGGTCGAGCCCTTGCTCCGCGCCCTCGCCACCACCGCACGCGCCCGCGAGGGCGGCACCGCGAGCCCGCCGAGACCCAGCACCACCAGGTCCAGCCCGTCGAGCAGGACGGCCGCGACCTCCACCGGGTCCGGGCCCGGGTCCGGGATCAACGCGAGCCTGCCGAGCTCGGCCCCCATCTCCGTTGCGGCCAGCAGACCCAGCCGGGGCAGGCCGATCACCGCCGCGTGACCGCCGGCCTCGGTCACCGAGGCGAGCAGGCCGAGCAACAACGAGCCCGCCCCCGACACGGACACCACCGAACCCCGCGCCAGCCCCCCGCGCGGCAGCAGCGACGCCAGCGCGGGAGGAACGGGGAGGATGCCCGCGGACCCGGCGGGCTGCGGGAGCCCCTGGTCCTCGGCCGGCTGCGGCACGGGCCGGGCCGCAACCGATTCGCCCCGCGCGGGCACGGCAGCCATCCGGCGCCGGAGCTGCTCGAGCCGTTCCTGCCTCGACAACCCGGCCAGGTCCGACCGTCCCGAATCGGCCACCTCGGACATCGCACCAACCACCGACACCACCGTCTCCCACCTTTGCTCCACCGCCGTCACGGCCGGTCGATCACCCACGGGGAAGACGCGGTTATCGAACACGCATTCGAACTCTTCTCAGTAAAGACCCTCCTCCCGACATCCGTCAAGACGAGGGGAAACCGCCAGTTCAGCGTCCGCTCGAGACGTCCGGTCGCGCCCTCCACTAACCTCTCGGATGTGACGGAGCAAGAACAGTCGAAGCGGATCGCCGGACCGGATTACCTGGTGGCGGGCCGCTACCGACTGCGCTCCAAGCTGGGCAGCGGCGGCATGGGCGCGGTCTGGCTGGCACAGGACACGCTGCTGCACCGCGAGGTCGCCATCAAGCAGGTCACCTCGACGGCCGGGCTGACCGAGGAGGCCGCGCAGGAGATCCGGGCGCGGGCCATGCGCGAGGGCCGGATCGCGGCGAAGCTGTCGCACGACCACGCGATCGCCATGTACGACGTCGCACTCGAACACGGCGACCCATGGCTGGTCATGGAGTACCTGCCCTCACGCAGCATGGCCCAGGCCCTCAACGTCACCGAGACACTGCCGCCGCTCCAGGTCGCACAGATCGGGGCCCAGGTGGCCGACGCCCTTGTCGACGCGCACGAGGCGGGCATCGTGCACCGCGACATCAAGCCGGGCAACATCCTCATCGCCGATCGGGGGCGGGCGGCGGGCACGGTGAAGATCAGCGACTTCGGGATCTCCCGGGCCAAGAGCGATGCCACCCCCACCCAGTCCGGCGTGATCACCGGCACCCCGGCCTATTTCGCGCCTGAGGTCGCGCGCGGGGGCGATCCCACCGAGGCCTCGGACGTGTTCTCGCTCGGTGCAACGCTGTACACGGCCACCGAGGGACAGCCGCCGTTCGGGATCGACGAGGACTCCATCGCCCTGTTGCACCGGGTGGCGAAGGCGGAGATCATGCGGCCGGTCAAGAGCGCCGAGATCACCGACGCACTGCTGCACATGCTCGAGCCGGACCCCTCCCGCAGGCCCACCATGAGCGAGGCCCGCGATCTGCTCGCCTCGCTCGCGGCAGGCGCGGGCGGCAACCTCTCCTATGTCCTCGACTCGCCGCTGTTGGAGGCCGACGGCACGGTCCCGTTCTGGGCCAGGCGCGGCGCCGCGGGCGGGCAGGTGCGCCGCTCGAACCGGCTTCCCACCAGCACCATCGCGGGCCTGCCCGCGGTCGACCAGAACGTCCCGCTCGGCAATGTCCCCCGCCCCGGACCCCGGGTGCCCGGGCCGCCGAGCCTGGCCGTGAACCCGGCGGCCCCTGCGCCGTCGCGCCGGTCCGTCCCCACCCCGCCGATGGCGCTCGTGCTGACGCTCATCGCGATCGCCGCCATCGCCGTCGTGGTCCTGACCATCGCGCTGATCACGATGTGACCGGCCGGTCGACGGACTCGCTTCGAGTCAGTCGATCTGACGCCGGTGCGCCCACCGGGTGAGCGCGTTCCTGTTGGACTGCTGGGTCTTTCGCAGCACGTTCGAGGCGTGGGTCTCGACCGTCTTCACCGAGATCACCAGGTCCTCGGCGATCTCGCGGTAGGTGTACCCACGGGCGAGCAGCCGCAGCACCTCCAGCTCACGCGGGGTGAGCGAGTCCAGCTCGGGATCGAGCGGCGGCTCCGGGGCGGCCGACTTCCCCGTGAAGGAGTCGAGCACGAAGCCCGCCAGACGGGGTCCGAACACCGCGTCGCCACCTGCAACCCGGCGTACCCCGTCCGCGAGCTCGGATCCGGAGATGGTCTTGGTGACGTAGCCACGAGCGCCGGCCCGGATCACCGCGATGACGTCCTCCGCCGCATCGGACACGCTCAGCGCCAGGCACACCGGCCCCGCCGCGATGCCACCGAGCACGGCCACCCCGCCGCCGTCCGGCATGTGCACGTCCAGGAGCACCACATCGGGTGTCGTGGCGTTGATGCCCGCGATCGCCTCGGCCACCCCGCCCGCCTCGCCGACGACCTCGATATCCGGTTCCGATCCGAGCTCGGCCCGCACCCCGGACCTGAACACGGCATGGTCGTCGACCAGAAATACGCGATACGCGGTGGTGGGGGTGCTCACCTGGGCTGCTCCTCGGGACGGGACTGGGGATCGGACTCGGGCTGGATCTCGGGATGCGGCATCAGCTGTCGCGACCACTCTAGAACAGCGGCCTCCTCGGCCGTGGGCCCCGCGCCCTCGTCGCTCGGAGGCCCGTCGTGCCCATTGCCGTTGCGGGGCATCTGAATCCGTACCTCGGTCCCGCGTCCCACCGTGGAACGCACCTCCACCACGCCGCCACGGCGTTCGATCCGGGCCCGGATCGACTTGGCCAGGCCCTGCCGATCCTCCGGCACCGCGTCCACATCGAAACCGGTACCGCGGTCGCGCACAAACACATTCACCTCGTCGGCCTCCGCCTCGGCGAACAGGTCGACATTCGTCTCGCCGGAATGCTTGGCGGCGTTGACCAGTGCCTCGCGGGTGGCGCCCAGCAAGGCCGTGATGCTCTCCTTCGACAACCCGGACTCGGCAGGGCCGACGTCGAGCCGGACATCTCCGACGGTGACCGGGCGCACCGTGATGCCGTGCTGGTCCTCGACCTCACCCGCGATGGTCCGCAGCGCCTCGGCCAGGCTGGCGTGCGCGGCCTCCCCGCCGTCGAACAGCCACTTGCGCAGCTCGCGTTCCTGGCCGCGCGCGAGGCGTGTGACCTCCTGCGGTCGGTCGGCCTGCTTCTGGATCAGCGCCAGCGTCTGCAGCACCGAATCGTGCAGGTGCGAGGCGATCTCCTCGCGCTCCTCGTTCCGGATCCGGGCGGCCCGCTCGTCACCGAGATCCCGCCACATCCGCAGCCACAGCGGCACGGTCAGCAGCCCGGCGCCGATCAGCGTCACCAACACCGCCAGCAGCGACGACCGCAGCGAGTTCAGGTCGACCCGCGCGATCACCACCACGCCGAGGCCGATCACGATGAGGCTGGCACCGCCGAGCACCCGCGCCCAGGTCAGCACCGTCGGCCGCTGTGGCAGCCCGAGCGCCGAACGCGGCCCGCCCGAATCGAACTCGCGCCACACCAGCGCAGCACCGACGGCCACCACGATCACCGGGGCTATCACCGACGCCGCGCTGCCGCTGAACAGCCAGGCCAACGACGCGGACAGCGCCAGTCCGATCACCGCGAGCCCGAGGGCCCGGCGTCGCTCGACGGGGCTCGGCGGCTCGGTATCCGAGCCGGGAGGGGTGAAGATCCACAGCAGCCCGTAGGCGACGATGCCCGCCCCGGCCAGCGCGGCGAGGAACACGAACGCCACCCGCACCTTGAGGACGTCTATGCCGAGATGGTCGGCGATCCCGCCCGCGACACCACCGACCACCCGACCGCCGACACGGCGCTCGAGGCGGGAGTAGGGCGCCTCTCCGGTGGGGAGGGCACGCGGGACCGGCTGCACAACATCGATGGTGGCACGCCGACCGCCCGACGCGCATCAGGGTCCGACCCTGAACCGACCGCGGGCACCCCGACCTGGTCCCCGGCGAAAGATCAGGGTTTCTCCCGATGTGCACGGCGGCCTGCGCCGACGACGATTGTCATCATGAGCAATCCGAACTTCCAGGAACAGCTGCACGAGTTGTGGCGCACCCGTCCGGTGCGGTTGCCCAGGCAGGGGCCGATCGCGGGCGTCGCCGCGGGAATCGGCCACCGCTACCGCGTGGATCCCGTGCTGATCCGGGTCGCCTTCGCGGTGTCGACCGTCTTCGGCGGGGTCGGCATCGTCCTCTATCTCGCCGGCTGGCTGCTGCTCCCCCAGGCGGGCGACCAGACGTCCGCGGCGGAATCGCTCGTCGGCCGCGGGCACAGTTCGGAGTCCGGCACCAAGACGGTGGTGCTCGCTGTCGCGCTGATCATCGCGCTAAGCACGCTCGGTCCCGTCGGCGTCGGGGCGGGCGGCTCCGGCCTGATCAGCCTCGCGCTGATGCTCGGCGGCCTGTGGCTGCTCTACCAGCGCACACCGGTGCCACCGGGGCTGCCCGCGGATGCTCATCCGGCGACCGCTCACCCCGGCGCGATGTTCCCGCCGAGCCCGTTCCCGTCGACCACGTTCCCGTCGACGACGCCGTACACGGTCGGCGCGTACGCGACGCTGCCGCAGACCTACGAGCCCTCCACACCGCCCACCGCCCCGACGCCGGAGCCGGCAGCGGCAGCACCCGCCGACGCGGCCGAGGCCGCCGCAGCTCCAGCTCCCGAGGCAGCTGCTGCTCCCGAGGACATGGCCGCCGCTGCCGGCCCGGGCGCGAGCACGGACACCGGCGCGGTCACGACCGACGTCCCCCAGCCGCCGGCCTGGGACCCGCTCGGCGTCGCCCCCTTCGCGTGGGATCTCCCCGAGCCCACCCCGCCCGCACCGCCCGTGCTCCCGAAACCACCGAAGTCCCGCCTCACCACCACGGTGCTCGGCCTGGCCATCATCGCGGCCGCGGCCACATGGGCGGTCAGCTCGGCCACCAACGCGGAGTGGCTGACCCCCGCCCGGATCGGGGCCGTCGCGCTCGCCGTGATCGGCATCGGGATGCTCATCGGGGCCTTCCTGCGGAGGGGCTACGGACTGCTCGTCGTGACCGGTCCCCTGATCGGCTTCGTCCTGTTGGCCTCGCTGATCGGGCCCATCGACTGGAACGCCGAGAACATGGGCGACAAGACCTGGACACCCACGGCCGCCGACCTCCAACCCGAATACTCGGGCCGGATGGGAGATTTCACGCTCGACCTGCGTTCCGTCCAGCTCGACAAGGACAGAACGGTGGACGTGGACCTCAACTTGGGTTCGTTCACGGTTCTCGTCCCCCCGAACATGGACGTGAAGAATACGTGCTCGATGGCGTTCGGGGAGGCCAACTGCCTGCCCGAGGGCATCAACGGTGGGGCCGACGGAACCGGCGGCCCCGTACTGACACTCAACATGGACGGAACGTTCGGAGAGATGCGGGTGGATCGTGGCTGAGAACACCGAAACCACAGACAAGGCGGGGCGCCGCCCCTCGGCACTGCTCTTGCTCTCGGGACTGGCCGCGCTGCTGGTCAGCGTGTGGGCCCTGATCGGGCCGTTCCACTTCGAATCCCTCGGCGACGCCCAGTTCCGGTGGATCGTCGTGATCGCCGCGGTGGTCGCCGGATTGATCCTGGTCTTCGCCCCCGGCCGTCGTAAATAGTGCAGGCGATCCCCGACTCCTACGGCGCCCGGGTGCGTTCCTACGCCCCGGACGCCGAGGAGTGGTTGCGGCGACTGCCCGGGCTGATCGCGCGCCTGCTGAACGAGTGGGGGCTCACCAGGGACGGCTCCCAGCTCTGGCACGGCAATGTCGCCGTCGTGATCCCGGTACTGCTGCCCGACCGCACGCCTGCCGCGCTGAAGGTGTCGTACCCTGCCGCCGAGTCCGCGAGGGAGTCGGCGGCACTCGCGCGCTGGGACGGCAGCGGCGCGGTCCGCATGCTGCGCGCGGACCCCGACGAGCAGGCGATCCTGCTCGAACGCCTGGATCCGACTCGGTCGCTGCTGAGCGTGCCGGTGCCGCAGGCGATCCCGATCTGGGGCGAGCTGATGCGCGGACTGTCGATCATCGTGCCGGACGGCGAGTTCGACACCCTGCCGGACCTGGCCGCGCGCTGGGAGGAGGAACTGCCGGACCTGTGGCGCCGCCTCGGCAGGCCGTGCTCGCAGTGGCTCATCGAGGATGCCGTCGCCGTGTGCCGGGAGCCGGCGGGCAGTGCGGTACTCGTCCACACGGACCTGCATTTCGAGAACATCCTCGCGGGCCCGGACGGCTGGCGGGCCATCGACCCCAAGCCGCTGTCCGCGGTCGGTGAGTTCGCGGTCGCGCCGATGCTGTGGAATCGCTTGGCGGACTTGGACGGCAGGCGCGGCGCGGGACTGCGGACACGCTGTGACGCCCTCGCCGACTCCGCAGGGCTCGACAGGGAACTGGCCCGGCGATGGTCGATCGCGCGCGAGGTGGACAACCATCTCGACTATCTGAGCAACGGCGAGGCCGCAGACGCGCAGCGTTCGTTGTGGGTCGCGACCGCGCTGTCCGGGCGCGAGGACCCCCATGTCGACCCGGCCGCGCTGGCCGCACCCTGAGACGCCGGAGCGGAGCCTGCGCAGCGACCCTGACACGGCCCCGAGTCCTCCCGACGAAAGATCGGGGTGCTTCCCGATGGTGCGCGCCGCGGCCGGTCGACAGTATTGATCACATGATCACGAACGAGACCGCGACGCCGAAAAGCACTTTCCTCCAGGACCTTCCGCAGCGACTGCCCGATGAGGGACTGATCGCGGGCGTCGGCGCCGGGATCGCACGCCGACTGAACGTGAGCACGACGAGCGTCCGGCTGGCCCTACTGCTCTCGCTGCTGTTCGCCGGCGCGGGTGTCCCCGTCTACCTCGCCGCCTGGCTCCTCATGCGAAAGCCGGACGAGACGAGGTCGATGGGCGAGTCGCTGCTCAGCACGGATACCGGCGAGTCCAAGACCATGCCGATCGTGCTGGCCACCGCGACCGTCATCACCGCGGTCGGCTGCGCCCTCCCGGTCGGCGCGGGCCTGCTCGGTATGATCGCACTGGTCGGCGGCTACCTGTACCTGGACGGCCGGAAATGACTGTGCGCGTGTTGCACCCCGGTCGGGGTGCAACACGCGCACAGGGCGGCGGAGCCGCCTACTCCCACTCGATGGTGCCCGGCGGCTTGCTGGTCACGTCCAGCACCACCCGGTTCACCTCGGCCACCTCGTTGGTGATGCGGGTGGAGATCCGCTCGAGCACGTCGTACGGCAACCGCGTCCAGTCCGCGGTCATGGCATCCTCACTGGAGACCGGGCGCAGCACGATCGGGTGACCGTAGGTGCGGCCGTCGCCCTGCACACCGACACTGCGCACGTCGGCGAGCAACACCACCGGGCACTGCCAGATCTGCCCGTCCAGGCCCGCGGCCGTCAGCTCTTCGCGCGCAATGGAATCCGCCTGGCGCAGCGTCTCCAACCGGTCCTGGTCGACCGAGCCGACGATACGGATCGCGAGGCCGGGGCCGGGGAACGGCTGCCGGGCGACGAGCTCCTCCGGCAGGCCGAGCGCGCGGCCGACCGCACGGACCTCGTCCTTGAACAGCAGCCGCAGCGGCTCGACCAGCTTGAACTGCAGGTCCTCCGGCAGACCGCCGACGTTGTGGTGACTCTTGATGTTCGCGGTGCCGGTGCCGCCGCCGGACTCGACGACGTCCGGGTACAGGGTGCCCTGGACCAGGAAGTCGACGGTCTCGCCGTGCGCGGCGCTCTCGCCGAGCACCTCGGAGACCGCGCCCTCGAAGCTGCGGATGAACTCGCGGCCGATGATCTTGCGCTTGGTCTCCGGATCGGTGACGCCCTCGAGCTCACCGAGGAAGGTGTCGACCGCGTCGACGGTGATCAGCTTCGCGCCGGTCGCGGCCACGAAGTCCTGCTGGACCTGCTCGCGCTCGCCCGCCCGCAGCAGGCCGTGGTCGACGAACACACAGGTGAGCTTGTCGCCGATCGCGCGCTGGACGAGCGCCGCCGCCACCGCGGAATCGACGCCGCCGGACAACCCGCAGATCGCCTGTCCGTCGCCGACCTGCTCGCGGACCTGCTCGATCAGCGACTCGGCGATATTCGCGGCGGTCCAGCTGGACGGGATGCCCGCGATCTCGTGCAGGAAGCGGCTCAGCACCTGCTGGCCGTGCGGGGAATGCAGCACCTCGGGGTGGTACTGGACGCCCGCGAGGCGCCGGGCGCGGTCCTCGAACGCGGCGACGGGCGCGCCCGCGCTGGTGGCGGTCACCTCGAAGCCCTTGGGCGCATCGGTGACCGCGTCGCCGTGACTCATCCACACCGGCTGGGTGGTGGGCAGGCCCTCGTGCAGCACGCCGCCGTCCACGCTGAGCTGGGTGCGTCCGTACTCGCGGGTTCCTGTGTGGGTGACGGTGCCGCCGAGCGCGCCCGCCATCGCCTGGAATCCGTAACAGATGCCGAACACCGGGATGTCATGGTCGAAGAGCCGGGCGTCCAGCTGCGGGGCGCCTTCCTCGTACACGCTCGACGGTCCGCCGGAGAGGATCACCGCGAGCGGCTTGCGCTCGACGATCTCCTCGATGGTCGCCGTGTGCGGGACCACCTCCGAGTAGACGTTCGCCTCCCGCACCCGGCGAGCGATCAGCTGCGCGTACTGCGCCCCGAAATCGACGACGAGAACGGGCTGCTGCTGAGCTGGGCCGGAGTGCTGGGTATCTGCCACGTGGCCAGTCTAATCGGCCCAGCTCCCCCGCCCCGCGCACCCCATCACCGGCTACGCCTGCCCCGAACGCAGGAAGCCCCCGACCGCACGAGTCGGGGGCTTCCTGGAGTCGAACGGCGGTCAGGCCGCGCCGGTTCCGGTCTTCTCCTGAGCGGCACCGCCGCTGCCCTCATGAGCGGCACCGCCGCTGCGGATCTCCACGATGGGCAGCACCAGAGCCGCGGGGGCGCTCGCAGGAACCACCGGACTGTTGGGCGCGATCGGGTTGATCCGCCGGTAGCCCTCGCCCTGCGCCGGACGCAGATCCTGCTCGCCCTTGTTCGGCCACAGCGACGCCGCACGCTCGGCCTGCGCGCTGATCGTCAGCGACGGGTTCACACCCAGGTTCGCCGACACCGATGCCCCGTCGACCACGCTCAGGGTCGGGTAGCCGTACACCCGGTGATAGGGGTCGATGACCCCGTGCTCGCGGTCCGATCCGATCGCGCAGCCACCGAGGAAGTGTGCGGTCAGCGGGATGTTGAAGATCTCGCCCCAGGTGCCACCCGCGATGCCGTCGATCTTCTCCGCGATCCTTCGGGTGGCGTCGTTGCCCGCCGGGATCCAGGTCGGGTTCGGTTCGCCGTGACCCTGCCTGCTCGTGACCTTGCGGCCGAAGACACCGCGCTTGGTGTAGGTGGTGATCGAGTTGTCCAGGTTCTGCATGACCAGGGCGATGATGGTGCGCTCGCTCCAGTTCTTCACCGTGAGCATGCGCAGCATCTGCATCGGGTTCTTCGCGACCACGCCGAGGAATTTCACCCAGCGCGGAGTGGTGCCACCGCCGTCGGTCATCAGCGTCTGCAGCAGACCCATCGCGTTCGAGCCCTTGCCGTAGCGCACCGGCTCGATGTGGGTGTCCGCGGTCGGGTGGAACGAGGAGGTGATGGCGACGCCCTTGGTCAGGTCCATCGCCGGGTCAACCTTCAACTTGCCCGCGCCGACGATCGATTCGGAGTTGGTGCGGGTGAGTTCGCCGAGCTTGTCGGACAGGCGTGGCAGCGAGCCGCTGTCCTTCATCTCGTGCATCAGATGCTGGGTGCCCCAGGTGCCTGCGGCGAGCACGACATTCTGCGCGGTGTAGGTCTTGTGGTTCTTGCGGATCTTGGCGCCGGTGCGCCGGGTCACCACGTCCCAGCTGCCGTCGGAGGCCTCGTGCAGCCCGGTCACCGTGGTCATCGGGATGATCGTGGCCCCGGCCTTCTCGGCGAGGCCGAGGTAGTTCTTCACCAGGGTGTTCTTCGCGCCGTGCCGGCAGCCCGTCATGCACTCGCCGCACTCGATACACCCGGTGCGGTCCGGGCCCGCGCCACCGAAATAGGGGTCCGGGACGGTCTTGCCCGGCTCGCCGAAGAAGACGCCGACCGGGGTCTGGATGAAGGTGTCGCCGACGCCCATGTCCTCGGCCACCGACTTGATGACCTCGTCCGCGGGGGTCATGTGCGGATTCTGCACGACACCCAGCATCTTGCGGGCCTGGTCGTAGTACGGGCTGAGCTCGTCGTGCCAGTCGGTGATGTCACGCCACTGCGGGTCCTCGAAGAAAGAGGCAGGCGGCTTGTAGAGGGTGTTGGCGTAGTTCAGCGATCCGCCGCCGACGCCTGCGCCCGCGAGGATCAGCACATCGCGCAGCAGGTGCACGCGCTGGATGCCGTAGCAGCCGAGCGCGGGCGCCCAGAGGAACCGCTTGAGGTCCCAGCTGGTCTTCGCGAAGTCCGCGTCGGCGTACCGACGGCCGGCCTCGAGAATGCCGACCCGGTACCCCTTCTCCACCAACCGCAGCGCCGTCACGCTGCCTCCGAAGCCGGATCCGACGATCAGGACATCGAAGTCCGTTGCACGCTTGCCCATCTGGACACCTCCACCATGAACCTGGATTAGTTACTCGTCAGTATGCACCGGATCCCTGTGACCGATGCCACAAGGGTTGCCTAAGTGTAACGACAGGTATCAGGAACAGGCAGAATGCCGCCGATGACGGTCAGGCACGCACCGTCAGGCCGACCTTCTGGAACTCCTTGAGGTCCGAGTAGCCGGACTTCGCCATCGAGCGACGCAGTCCACCGACCAGGTTCAACGAACCGTACGGATCGGCCGACGGTCCGGTCAGAACCGTGTCGAGCGACGGGCGGTCACCGAAGGCGACCGGCAGCAGTGCGCCACGCGGCACAGACGGATGCGCGGCAGCCGAAGGCCAGTACCAGCCGCCGCCCGGCGCCTCCGCCGCGACCGCGAGGGGCGCACCGAGGACCGCGGCGTCCGCGCCACAGGCGATGGCCTTGGCCAGGTCGCCCGAGGTGGTGATGTCGCCGTCCGCGATGACGTGCACGTAGCGCCCGCCGGTCTCGTCGAGGTAATCGCGACGCGCGGCCGCGGCATCCGCGATCGCGGTGGCCATGTGCACCCCGATGCCCAGCACCTCGCCGGTGGTCGTGGCGCCCTCGGTGGAGCCGTAGCCGACGATGACACCCGCGGCACCTGTGCGCATGAGGTGCAGCGCCGTGCGGTGATCGCTCACGCCGCCCGCGATCACCGGGACGTCGAGCTCGGAGATGAACGTCTTGAGGTTCAGCGGCTCGCTCTCGCCGTGCGCGACATGCTCGGCGGAGATGATCGTGCCGTGGATCACCAGCAGGTCGATCCCGGCCTTCACCAGCTCAGGCGTCAGTGCGCGCGCGTTCTGCGGGCTGACCCGGACCGCGGTGGTGACACCGGAGTCGCGCACCTGCGCGACGGCCGCCGCGAGCAGGTGCGGCTGGATCGGCGCCGCGTGCAGCTCCTGGAGCCGGGCGATCGGTGCGTCCGGGTCCTCGTCCGTCTCGGCGAGGTGCACCAACTCGGCGAGCTTCGCGTCGACGTCGGCGTGCCGACCCCACAGGCCCTCGCCGTTGATCACGCCGAGCCCACCGCGCTTACCGAGCTCGATCGCGAACGAGGGCGAGACCAGCGCGTCGGTCGGGTGCGCGAGGACCGGGATGTCGAAGCGGTACGCATCGAGCTGCCAGGCTGTCGACACCTCCTTGGAGGACCTGGTCCGGCGGGAGGGGACGATGTCGATGTCGTCCAGCTCGTAGGTGCGACGGGCGGTTCTGCCCATGCCGATTTCAACGAGGTCGCGCACGCGCGCCCCTTTCTTCGTTGTGGCTGATGCTTGCCTGGATCTTCGCTGGAAACTATCCCGCGCGGCTACCGCGCGGCGTAGTTCGGCGCTTCCACCGTCATGGTGATGTCGTGCGGGTGGCTCTCCTTGAGACCCGCGGCGGTGATCTGCACGAACTGCGCCTCCTGCAGTTCCTCGATGGTCGCGGATCCGGTGTAGCCCATGGCCGCGCGCAGGCCGCCGGTGAGCTGGTGGATCACCTGCGTCAGCGGGCCACGGAACGGAACCCGACCCTCGATGCCCTCGGGAACCAGCTTGTCCTCGGCGAGCACGTCGTCCTGGAAGTACCGGTCCTTGGAGTAGGACTTGCCCTGCCCGCGGCTCTGCATCGCGCCGAGCGAACCCATGCCGCGGTAGCTCTTGAACTGCTTGCCACCGACCAGGACCATCTCTCCCGGGGACTCGGCGGTGCCGGCGAGGAGCGAGCCGAGCATGGCGGCGGACGCACCGGCCGCGAGCGCCTTGGCGACATCGCCGGAGAACTGCAGGCCGCCGTCGGCGATGACCGGGACGCCGAGCGCCTTGCACGCCGCGGTGGCCTCGAGGATCGCGGTGATCTGCGGGGCACCGACACCGGCGATGACGCGGGTGGTGCAGATCGAGCCGGGACCGACACCGACCTTGACGCCGTCCGCGCCCGCCTCGACCAGTGCGAGGGCACCTGCCCGGGTCGCGACGTTGCCACCGATGAGCTGGACGCGATCGCCGATCTCCGCCTTGAGCTTCGCGATCATCTGCAAGATGTTGACCTGATGGCCGTGCGCGCTGTCGACGACGAGCACGTCGGCCCCGGCGTCGGCCAGCGCCATCGCGCGGGCCCAGGCATCGTCGCCGACACCGACGGCGGCGCCGACCAACAGGCGGCCGTCCCGGTCTTTGGTGGCGTTCGGGTGCTGCTCGGTCTTGACGAAGTCCTTGACGGTGATCAGTCCGGTGAGCTTGCCCTGGCCGTCGACGATCGGCAGCTTCTCGAGCTTGTGCCTGCGCAGCAGCCCGAGCGCGGCCTCGGCAGTGACGCCCTCGCGCGCGGTGATCAGCGGGGCCTTGGTCATCACTTCGGCCACCGTGCGGTTCTGGTCGACCTCGAAGCGCATGTCGCGGTTGGTGATGATGCCGACCAGCTGACCGGCGTCGTCGGTGACCGGTAGCCCGGAGATCCGGAACCGCGCGCACGTTGCGTCGACCTCGGCGAGCGTGTCCGACGGCTTGCAGGTGACCGGGTCGGTCACCATGCCGGCCTCGGACCGCTTGACCGTCTCGACCTGACCGGCCTGCGTCTCGACCGAGGAGTTGCGGTGCAGCACGCCCATCCCGCCCGCACGCGCCATCGCGATCGCCATCCGAGACTCGGTGACAGTGTCCATCGCCGAGCTCACCAGCGGAACCTTGAGCCGGATCTCGCGGGTCAGCTGGCTCGAGGTGTCCACCTGGTTGGGAACGACGTCCGACGCGGCGGGCAGCAGCAGCACGTCGTCGAAGGTGAGTCCCAGCATGGCAACCTTGTCGGGGCGGTCCCCTCCGGTACGCACGTGCCCTCCGGAAATACTCATGCGGCTCGGGACCCTTTCCTGGAACTGTGGTGCGCCGCCGTGCGGGGCGTCGAATCCCCGCGGCGCGGTCAAGTCGTGATTGCTTCGGGACTGAGAAGAATGCTCGGTCGAGGGCGAACTATTCCCTCAGCCCGTCCACCATGGTATCGGCTGGACACGGGTGCGAGCGAACGCGGTTCGTGTGACGGCTGGCGCAGACCCGCCTGCGCTGCGTACCGTGGACCTGTGCGTGATCAATTGCCCCCCGGTCTGCCGCCGGATCCGTTCGCCGGCGACCCCTCCGATCCGTCGGCCGCGCTGGACGCGATCGAGCCGGGTCAGCCCCTCGACCCCCATGAGCGACTGGCCGTGGAAGAAGACCTCGCGGACCTCGCCGTCTACGAGGCCCTGCTCGGCCACCGCGGCATCCGCGGGCTCGTCGTGTGCTGCGACGACTGCCAGCAGGATCACTACCACGACTGGGACATGCTGCGCGCCAACCTGCTGCAGCTGCTCGTGGACGGCACCGTGCGCCCGCACGAGCCCGCCTACGACCCGGTCCCCGAGGCCTATGTCACGTGGGACTACTGCCGCGGCTACGCGGACGCGTCGATGAACGAGGCGCTGCACGGCGACGGCTTCGACGCCTGACCCACCCCCGACACGACGAAACGGCCCGACAAGGAATTCACCTTGTCGGGCCGTTTCGTGTCTGGGCTCGGATCAGCTGGGGGCCAGTTTCGACGTCAGGTCCCGCGGCGTTGGCGTGTCCTGGGTCGGTGGCTCGATCCTGGTGGTGGTCGGCGCGGGCGGGACCGTCGTCGGCACCACCGGCGGGCTGGTGATCACCGGCGGGACCGTCAGGTCGACCGGCGGGATCGTAGTCGGCGGTACCTGAGTCGTCGGCACCCCCGGCTCGACCGGCAGGATAGTCGGCAGGCTCGGGAGGTTCGGCACGGTGGTGGGCAGCACCGGCGCGGTCACCGTGGTCCCGTCCAGCGTGACACCCGGCACCACGGGCAGTCCGGGGACAGTCCCGGCCGCAGAGGGCAGCGTGGTCGTCGTCGGAGGGGTCTTGGCGGCATCGGCCACCAGTCGCTCCCGCCAGGCCGTCAGCTCGTCGTGCTTGGCCGACTCGTTCACGCCGTCGACCCGCTTGCGTGCGGACTCGAGCACCACCAGCGCCGCCTGCGGGTCGCCTGCGCGGATGAGGCGCTCGGCCTCCTCCAGGTTGGTGGTCGTGTCGATGCCCGCGACGGTCGAGTTGGCGCGCTCGGTGAACACGACCTCCTTGACCTTCCACAGCGGATCACCCGGAACGGCGTTGTAGGAGAAGACCGTCAGCCCGGCCATCACGACGGCGACGGCCGCGGCAGCGCCCGCGATGGGCCGGAGCAACCGCAGATTCGAGCGGCGGGGTGAGCCGATCGTCGCGAGTTCGCGGTCAACGGCGGCGGCCACCTGGTCGAGGTCGGGCTCCACCGGCATGGCGGGGGCGAGGATCTCGGCGCGCCATGCGGTCAGCAGGGTCGCGAGCTCGAACTCCTCGGGGCTGTTCGTCGCGATCGGGCCGTCACCGGCGATCGCGTCGATGAGGGCGTCGTCCCGCGCGATGGCGGCGAAATCGACGGCGGTCGCATCCGCGGACTCCTCGGCGTCGCCGAGGGACGACGCGTCGGTGTCACCGAGGGACGACGCGTCGGTGTCACCGAGGGACGACGCGTCCGGGGTGAGATCGGCACCGGACGTGTCCCGCTGCGTTCCCTCGTCGTCCCCACCACGCTTGCTGCCCCTAGCCATACATCTCACCCGCTTTCGCAACTTCGTTCTTCAACTTCGCGAGCGCCCTGTGCTGGGCGACCCGTACTGCTCCGGCCGTGCTGCCCACGGCAGCTGCCGTCTCCTCCGCCGACAGGCCGACAACCAAACGCAGGACCAGGATCTCCCGATGCTTCTCGGGGAGGGTTCCCAATAGTGCGCTCATCTGCCGGGTGGTCTCCGAGTCCAGAGCGAGCTTCTCGGGTCCCTCGTCGGTGGAGATGACATCTGGTACCTCGGCCATCGACTCGGCTTTGTTACGCCCGGCGTTCCGATGTGCATCTGCCACCTTGTGCGCGGCGATGCCATACACGAATGCCATGAAGGGACGGCCCTGATCCTGATACCGCGGCAATGCGGTCATCACTGCCAGGCATACCTCCTGCGCCACGTCGTCCGCGGACAGTTGTCCCCTTTCCGCGGCTCCGACCCGTGATCGGCAGTAACGCACAACCAAGGGTCGAACACTCTCGAGCACTCGAGACAAGGCAACTCGATCGCCCTGCGCTGCCGCAGCGACGGCTGAGTCCAACTCCTCGCTCGTATTAGTCATCGTCAGAGTGATTCCTGGCGTTACAGTGGCGCCCGCTCCAGAGCGCTCCCACCTGGCGGTGGAACGTTTGAAGGATAGCGACAGACACTCACAGATCCCTGAATCGGCCACCGCGGTCGGAGATTTGCCGTCGACATTCATCCCGGATCGCCACCGCGTCCGCACCGGGACGGACTCCATTGACAAGCATCGCCGCGGCCCAGCGCAGTGGCAACAGCCCGTGCTCGGCACACCGGTCCAACACCTGTTCGCCCAGATCAAGTGCCGCGGCGGGATCCGGGCCTGCGCTGTGGGCGGCCGCCAGCAGGAGGTCCGACTTCACCTGGTGCCGAACCGAGTCGACGCCCCGGGCGAGTTCGACGGCCGCGCTCGCGTGCCGACGCGCCGTGACGGGATCCCCCGACGCCAACGCGATCTCGGCGGTCACCCAGTTCAGGCGGATGCGCTGCCGCCACAGCCCTTGGTCGTTCCCGACCAGCGGCGCGCACCGCTCGAGCAGCGCGGAACCGAGTGCGAGCCGCCCGCAGCCGAGCGCGTCCGCGGCCAGCCCGGTCAATGCGTCGCATCGAGCGGCGGTCAGCGCCGACTCCTCCCCGCCCGCCGGTCCGGCGAGTGCCGCGAGCGCGCGCCCGTCGAAGCCCGCAGCCAGCCGATGCCACCCGAGTTGCCTGAGCAACGAGGCCTCCGTGCTCAGCGCGAGCGAGGCGACGACCGGGCTCGGGCGCCCCCGTGCGATGCGCAGGAGTTCGGTGCGGGCCGCGGCGTATCGCCCCTGTCCACCGAGCGTCACCGCCATGAGCCAGCGCTGTTGGTTGTCGTCAGCGGCAGGCAACGGAGCCAACCCGGGCTGGTCGCCGAATGCGGCGTTGATCAGTGTCCCCACCAGGCCAAGAGTAGGGCCGGCCCGCGCGCCCCTGCGCCGCACCCACCCTCGCCCGAATACCCATTCGCGTCGCGTTTGTCGAGAGTTACGGGCGCGTCGACGTATTTCAAGGTTGAATCAAAGATTGAATCAGGCAACTGATTCAGAGTCCGGTTTGTGGCAATTGCGTTAACCAAGAATCTCAACCCCGCTCCGCGCGCCGACAGGGCACACACCACGCCCTCCTACCGCATCGGACCAGCAAAAGTACTCGTCAGCACCCACAACAGGACACCGAGGCCGAGCCGGAGGACCGGCGCAGCGACAGCTGATCACGGCTACATGTCCTTGTCTATGAACAGAACGTTAAATTCTCGTGCGAACACTATGGAAATCCCCACTTGAAGAACTATTGACTCGTTTTCCGCAATACCTCTAACGTTGCCGAGACGAATTGATTTCAGACCTGGAGGCTCTTCAGGTGTATGGATGGACAGGAGATGGCATGCCTCAGCCGAATCACCTCCCCGGACCGAACGCCGATATCTGGGACTGGCAGATGCACGGCCTGTGCCGCGGAGTCGACTCCGCGATGTTCTTCCATCCGGACGGTGAGCGGGGCCGGGCACGCACCCAGCGTGAGACCCGCGCCAAGGAGATGTGCCGTCAGTGCCCCGTGCTCGCGCAGTGCCGCAGCCACGCCCTCAGCGTCAGCGAGCCGTACGGGATCTGGGGCGGCATGTCCGAGACCGAACGTGAGATGCACGCCCGCAGGGGCCGCCACCGCATCGCGGTGTAGACGACGTCGTCTCGGCGCGGCCCCGGCTTCCTGGGCCGCGCCGAGATGCGTGACCCATCCTCTGCACCACCCGCTCCGAATGCCTTCCCGACAGCACTCGCACAACTCGGGAAGGCAGTCCATGAGCATCAGCACCACGCGCATGCGAACCCTCGCCATCGCGGCCACCGCGTCGGTCGCCCTGATCGGCGTCTCGGCGTGTTCCTCCGCAAACAGCGACGACTCCGCGCCCTCCTCCCCCTCGTCCGGTGACGAGATGTCACCGGCGATGACGGCCGACCCCGCAGTGAATCTGGTCGGGCCCGGCTGCGCGGACTACGCCGAGGCCGTGCCGCAGGGCGACGGCTCGATCTCGGGGATGGCCCAGGATCCGGTGGCCGTCGCCGCCTCGAACAACCCCCTCCTCACCACCCTGGTGGCCGCGGTCTCGGGGCAACTCAACCCCGACGTCAACCTCGTCGACACCCTCAACGGAGGGCAGTTCACCGTGTTCGCACCCGTCGACGACGCATTCGCCAAGGTGGATCCGGCCACCATCGACACGCTGAAGACCGACGACGCGCTGCTGACGAAGGTCCTCACCTACCACGTGGTGCCCGGCCAGATCACGCCGGACGAGATCGCCGGCCGGCACCCGACGGTCGAGGGCACCGCGGTGACCGTGACCGGATCGGGGGACGCCCTCAAGGTCAACGACGCGAATGTGACCTGCGGCGGCGTGAGCACCGCGAATGCCACCGTCTACCTCATCGATTCTGTGTTGATGCCGCAGTAACGTGACTATCGATGAAGGAAAACGGACAGTCGTGACGGACCCGGGGTCCACGGATTCCGGCGCCGCGCCCGATCACGGCATCGACGAGGCGGCCTGCCCGGCTGACGTCGGGCAGGCCCTTGCCGTGCGCGCGGCCGAAGCGGCCGAGCTGGCCGCCCTGCTTACCCGCGCCGCCGACGGCGATTCGGGGTCGTTCGCCGAGCTGTACGACCGGACCTGCGCCCGCGTCTACGGAATGGTGCTGCGGGTGCTGCGCGATCCGGGCTTCGCCGAGGAGACCACCCAGGAGGTCTACCTCCAGCTCTGGCGCACCGCCGACGACTTCGACGCGACAAGGGGCTCCGCGGTGTCCTGGCTGATGACCCTCGCGCACCGCAGGGCGGTCGACCGGGTCCGGTCGGAACAGTCGCACTCGAACCGCGAGGTGGTCTACGAGTCACGCAACCGTGGCAGCGAATTCGACGAGGTCGCCGAGGAGGTCTCCGGGCGCCTGGACAGGCAGGCCGTCATCGAGTGCCTCGACACCCTCACCTCGGTGCAGCGCGAGTCGGTCTCGCTCGCCTACTACGGCGGACGCACCTACCGCGAGGTCGCCGCCCAGCTCGGGGTCGCGCTGCCGACCATCAAGACCCGGATCCGGGACGGGCTGGTCCGGCTCAGAGGATGCTTGGGGGTGGTGTGATGGACGACGACCAGATCGACCTGGCCCACGCCTACGCCCTCGATGCGCTCGACGCGGACCAACGCCGTGCGGTCGAGCAACTCCTCGCGACCTCCGACGACAACCTGCGGGTCGAATTCGAGGCGGTGGTACGCCAGGGCCGGGAGACGATGGCGGCCACCGCCGCCGCGTACGCGACCCCTCCGCCCGCACACATCCGTGAACGCCTGCTGACGCAGATCGCGCGGGAGCCCCGCCTCGGCCCGGGTCGGGCGGCGGCGCCGGTCTCGCTCACCGATCGGCGGCGCGCCACCCCCCGGTGGCGTCTGGTGGGCGCCGCGGCGGCCGCCGTCGCGCTGCTCGCGGGCGGCGTGTTCATCGGACAGCAGCTGCGCGAGACGACGCCGCCGCAGCCGGTGGCGGCCCAGGTGATGAGCGCCCCTGACGTCCGGACGTCCTCGACGGAGGTGCCAGGCGGCGGCTCGGCGACAGCCGTCTACTCCCGGTCGACCGACGCCGCGGTGCTGATGATGAACGACGTCACCCCGCCCGCTTCGGACTCGGTCTATCAGATGTGGCTCTTCGCGGGCACCGGTGCGCCGGTCTCGGCGGGCATGATGGCGCCGGATCAGGTGTCGCCCTCGACCGTGGCCGTACTCGACGACCTGGACGGCGCCTCACTGCTCGCCTTCACGGTGGAACCCGCGGGCGGCTCGGAGCAGCCGACCACGGACGTGTTCGCCTCGCTGCCACTGGGATAGAGAAAGCGACAGGCCCCGGACGAGGATCCGTCCGGGGCCTGTCGCTGCTGTCACCAGGGGGCGACGGTGGTGCTAGTGGCTGTGGCCGTGGCCGTGATCCGCATCGGCGGCCTCGACCGGCTTCTCGACGACCGTGGCCTCGGTGGTGAGCACCATCCGGGCGACCGAGGCCGCGTTGACCACCGCGGAACGGGTCACCTTGACCGGGTCCACCACACCGTCGGCGAGCAAGTCGCCGTAGGTGAGAGTGGCGGCATTGAAGCCGTGACCCTTGGGCGCCTCGGCGACCTTGCTGACCACGACCGAGCCGTCGACGCCCGCGTTCGTAGCGATCCAGAACAACGGGGCCGACAGCGCCGCGCGCACGACCTCGACGCCGGTCGCCTCGTCGCCGGAGAGCGATGCGGCCAGCGCGCCGAGCGTCTGGCCCGCCTGCACCAGTGCGGAGCCGCCGCCGGGCACGATGCCCTCCTCGACCGCGGCCTTGGCCGCGTTGACCGCGTCCTCGACGCGGAACTTGCGCTCCTTGAGCTCGGTCTCCGTTGCGGCACCGACCTTGATCACCGCGACGCCACCGGACAGCTTGGCGAGGCGCTCCTCGAGCTTCTCGCGATCCCAGTCGGAGTCGCTGTTCTCGATCTCGCGACGCAGCTGACCGACACGGGCCTCGATGTCCGCCTCGGTGCCTGCGCCGTCGACGATGGTCGTCTCGTCCTTGGTGACGACGACCCGACGGGCGCTGCCGAGCAGCTCCAGGCCGGCCTCCTTGAGGGTCAGGCCCACATCGGAGTTGATGACCGTGCCCGCGGTGACGACCGCGAGGTCGTCGAGGAACGCCTTGCGCCGGTCACCGAAGAACGGCGCCTTCACCGCGACGGCCTTGATCGTCTTGCGGATGGAGTTCACCACCAGGGTGGAGAGCACCTCGCCCTCGACGTCCTCGGCGATGATCAGCAGCGGCTTGCCCGCCTCGGCGACCTTTTCGAGCAGCGGCAGGAAGTCCGGCAGCGAGCTGATCTTCTCGCGGAAGAGCAGGATCAGCACATCCTCGAAGATCGCCTGCTGCGCATCGATGTCGGTGACGAAGTAGGGCGAAAGGTAGCCCTTGTCGAACTGCACGCCCTCGGTCACGACGAGCTCGGTCTGCAGTGTCGAGGACTCCTCGACGGTCACGACGCCGTCGACGCCGACACGCGTCATCGCCTCGCCGACCAGCTCACCGATCTCCTCGTCGCGCGAGGAGACGGTGGCGACCTGAGCGATCGCGTCCTTGCCCTCGACGGGGGTCGCGGCGGCGATGAGAGCCTCCGACACGGCATCTGCGGCCTGGCTGATGCCCACACCGAGTGCGATCGGGTTGGCGCCGGCGGCGACGTTCTTCATACCGCCGTGGATCAGCGCCTGGGCGAGCACGGTGGCGGTGGTGGTGCCGTCGCCCGCGACGTCGTTGGTCTTGGTGGCGACGCTCTTGACGAGCTGGGCGCCGAGGTTCTCGAACGGGTCCTCGAGATCGATCTCACGGGCAATGCTCACGCCGTCGTTGGTGACGGTGGGGCCGCCGAACGCCTTGGCGAGCACCACGTGTCGACCGCGGGGGCCGAGGGTGACCTTGACCGCGTCCGCCAACGTGTCGACGCCGCGCTCGAGAGCCCGGCGGGCGGTCTCGTTGAACTGGATTTCCTTGGACATTTGCTCAGCTACTCCTGGATTGGGAGGGTCCGCAACGCGATCCGCCCCGGGCCCATGTGTGGGACGCCGGGGCGGTTCGCAAGTGGCTTACTTGGAGATGACAGCCAGCACGTCACGTGCCGAGAGGATCAGGTACTCCTGGCCGGCGTACTTGATCTCGGTTCCGCCGTACTTGCTGTAGATGACGGTGTCGCCTTCCTTGACGTCGACCGGGATGCGGTTGCCCTTGTCGGTCACACGCCCTTCGCCAACGGCGACGACGGTGCCCTCCTGGGGCTTCTCCTTGGCCGTGTCGGGGATGACCAGGCCTGAGGCAGTCGTCGTCTCGGCCTCGTTGGCCTGGACGAGGATCTTGTCCTCGAGCGGCTTGATGTTCACGCTCGCCACGATGAGCCCTCCACTTTCAGGGGTTTATGCGTCCAGGGCTGTTCCCAGGACGTGATGGTGTGTTCGTACGCTTGCGGCATCTCACTCGAGCCCCGTCGTCGCGGGTGCCGAGGCTCGGTCAGCGCCAACTAGCACTCTATACATGCGAGTGCCAGCGCTCAAGGTCGGCGGGTACTTAGGTGCTCGATGCGAGATTTGTGTGGATTGGGGGGTCAGGACCGGAGTTCACCATGTTCGTCGCCACCGTCATCGTGACCGTTCTGCTCGCCGCACTCCTCGGGTACGCGGCCATCCGGAAGCTGAGCAACCGGGAGGCGGTGGTTCGGGAATACGCCGAGCTCGGTGTGCCCGAGAACCGCCTGAACTCGCTGGCGGGAGTCCTCCTCGCCGGCGCCGCCGGCCTGGCCCTCGGCCTGGCGCTGGCCCCGCTCGGCGTCGCCGCCGCGATCGGGGTGATCTGCTACTTCACCGTGGCCGTCGTCGTCCACATCCTCGCCCACGACCCGAAGCACCTCCCCGTCCCGCTCACGTACGCGGCGCTCGCCGTCGCCGCGCTCGTTCTGCGCCTCGCGTCGAGTTGATCGACCGGCCGCGCAGTCGCGGCCGATGTCGCGGGACGGCGGCGTGAACCCGAGGTGTACGGCAGGTGACCTAGAGTCGTCGCCGTGGCAAACATCAGCAGGCGCGCATTCATCGGACTGGCCGGACTCGGAGCCGCGGGAACCCTCGGGGCCGGCGCATTCGGGAGAGCGCCGTGGGGTACCTGGTACGCCGCGGCCGACACGCTGCCCGCCTCCTTCGCAGGCACCACCCTCGAGGCCGTCGCAACTCCGGTCGGCGGAACCGGCTACCGGACGCTCACCGCGGGCCCCGGGTGGCCGATGATCGTGCGGGGCGAGCTCGCCGAGGCACGGTCGGGACGCGAGGAGCGCAGGACCGCCCTCGCGTCCGTGGTGCAGCTGACCGACCTGCACATCCTCGACGCCCAGTCCCCCATGCGTTTCGAGTACGTGCATCCGCTGAACGGGTCGGCGTTCCGACCGCACGAGACGCTCACCACGCAGGGCCTGGTCTCGCTCGTGTCGCGGATCAACTCCCTGCCCGGCGGCCCGCACACCCGCCGCGCGTTCGACGCCGTGGTGACCACCGGCGACAACACCGACAACAAGGAGCACGCGGAGCTCGGCTGGCTGCTGACCGCGCTCAACGGCGGCACCTTCATCCCGAACACCGGTGCCGCGGATCGCTATGAGGGCGTACAGAACTCCGGGGCGGACCTGTACTGGAACCCCGAGTCACCGATCCGCGACATCTACAAGAAGGCTGGCTTCCCGGAGATGCCGGGACTGCTCGGCGCTGCGGCCCTCACCCCCGTCACGAGCCCGGGCCTGCGCACCCCCTGGTACAGCGTGTTCGGCAACCACGACGACTCGATCCAGGGCACCATCCCCAGCGGAATCGGACCGCTCGAGGCCATGTACACCGGCTCGATCAAGATCGAGGCGCCCGATTCCGAGCAGGCCCGCGCGATCGGCAGCGCCGCGAGCTCGGATCCGGCTGCGCTGCCAAGCATCCTCGCCGCGGTCACCACCCCGCCGCGCATCGTCACGCCCGACGGCAACCGGGCACCGTTCACCCCGCGGCAGTACATCGCCGCCCACCTCGACCCCAGGAACGCGGGCCCCGGACCCGTCGGGCACGGCTTCGCCCCCGACGCGGGCGAGACCGGCATCGGCTTCTACTCGTTCGAGATCGCGCCGGGCGTGGTCGGTATCAGCATGGACTCCACCAACCGCGCCGGTTTCGTCGACGGCTCCCTCGGCGAGGCCCAGTTCCGCTGGATCGAACAGACCCTGCAGGCGGGCAGCAGCCGCTTCTTCGACGCGGGCGGCCGCCCGGTGACGCAGTCCCGGCAGGACACCTACTTCCTGTTGTTCAGCCACCACACCAGCGGCACGATGGACAACCTGATCCCCGACCCCGAGAATCCCGGCGAGCGCCGTCACTCCGGCGCCGAGCTGCTGGACCTGCTGCACCGCTTCCCGAACGTGCTCGCCTGGGTGAACGGGCACACCCACGAGAACAAGATCACGCCGCACCCGGGTGCAACTGCCGCACAGGGCTTCTGGGAGATCAACACCGCCTCGCACATCGACTTCCCGCAGCACGCGCGGCTGATCGAGGTTGTCGACAACACCGACGGCACGCTCTCGCTGCTGACCACGCTCGTCGAGTCGGACAGCCCGTACGAGGTCCGGCACGGGGACTTCAGCCAGGAGGGCCTGGCCTCGCTGTACCGCGAGTTGTCCTTCAACGACATCCACGCCGACCCGAAGCTGCTGGGCGGATCCGTCGATCACAACACCGAACTGGTGCTGGTCTCGCCGCGCGCATGACGGTTTTGTTGCATCTCAGATGCAAGTATCATACGGTCGGTACGTGCAGCTGACGCGTTTCACCGACCTTGGGCTGCGCGTGGTGATGCGCCTGGCCGCCTCCCCTGGAGGCGGCGGCCTGACGACAAGTCAGGTGGCGGATCAGATGTCGATTCCGTACACGCACACGGCCAAGGTCGTTGTCCGGCTACGCGAACTCGGCATGGTCGAAGCCCGCCGCGGTCGGGGCGGCGGGCTCACGATCACCGAGGCGGGTCGGCACACCTCGGTGGGCACGCTCGCCCGCGCCCTCGAGGGCGACGAGGAGGTCGTGAACTGCGAGGGCGACCATCCGTGCCCGCTGCGCAGCGGCTGCCGTCTCCGCAGCGCACTGCGCCGCGCCCAGATCGCCTTCTATGACTCCCTCGACGGGGTCACCATCGACGACCTGCTCCGGGCGCCGACCGGGCTGACCCTGCTGGAGTTGTCCGCCCCCGTCAGGGCCTGACGCCGGCGCTCACGTCGCGGCGTCCTTGCGTCGCTGTCCCAGCCGCACCGCGGCCGTGATGATGCGGACACCGACCGCGAGCAGGAACAGGTTCCCCACGATCTGCGCCGAGACGACGGCCCTGGAGACCTCGGTGGTCGCGGTGATGTCCCCGAACCCGACAGTCGAGAAGCACACCAGCGTGAAGTACACCGAATCGATCTTCGTCAGCGGCTCGTTGAAGTTCTCCGGCCCCGACAGGGACATCAGGTGGTACAGCGTCGCGAACGCGAGCAGGTACCCCGGCAGCATCAGCCCGAGGCCCTCGATCGCCTGCAGCCCCGGATGCTCCGCGCGCACGATCTTCCGGATCTGCCAGGCGAAGAGCGCGCCGACGAAGACCAGCCCCAGCACCAGCCCGCCGATCGCGGAGGCGGATTCCAGGTTCTGCATCGGGATGACGAAGTACACGAACACCAGCGCGGCCGCACTCAGGAGCGTGCGGATGGCGACGCGCCGGATCAGCCTGCGCCGCTGCTCCTTCGGCAGCTTCTCGATCCGGTCATCGACCATCGCTCGCCGTCCGTGACTGGCTGACGGTCACCGAGAGGCCCGGATCCGTGGCGACCGTCAACGGAGACGGCGTGGCGCCCCCGGCGATGACGTGCGCTCCCAATGCGGCGATCATCACCCCATTGTCGGTGCACAAGCGCGGCTTGGGGATGCGAAGGGTCAAACCGGCCTCGGCGCAACGCTCCTCGGCGAGCGAACGGATACGTGAATTGGCGGTTGCCCCGCCGCCGAGCACCAGCGTGTCGACGCCGACGTCGGTCGCCGCTCGCACCGCCTTCATGGTGAGCACATCGGCCACCGCCTCCTGGAAGGACGCCGCGATGTCGGGGATCGGGAGCGTCTCCCCCGCCCGCTCCTTCGACTCCACGAAGCGCGCGACCGCCGTCTTGAGCCCGGAGAACGAGAAGTCGTAGCGGGCGTCGCGCGGTCCGGTCATGCCGCGAGGAAAGGCGATAGCCCGCGGATCCCCTTCCTGCGCGGCCGCATCCAGTGCCGGGCCGCCGGGGAACCCGAGTCCGAGCAGCCGGGCCACCTTGTCGAATGCCTCACCCGCGGCGTCGTCCACTGTGGTGCCGAGCTCGACGATCGGCCGCGCCAGGTCCTCGACGTGCAGCAGGTGGGTGTGACCGCCCGAGACCAGGAGGGCAACGCACGGCGGCATCGGGCCGTGCTCGAGGGTGTCCACCGCGACGTGCCCGCCCAGGTGGTTCAGCGCATAGAACGGCACATCCCAGGCCGCGGCGTACGCCTTCGCGGCGGCCGCGCCGACCAGCAGCGCCCCGGCAAGCCCCGGTCCGATGGTCACCGCGAGCGCGTCCGGCTTCGCGATCCCCGCCTGTGCGAGGGCCCGCCGCATGGTCGGGACGATCGCCTCGAGATGGGCACGCGAGGCCACCTCCGGCACCACGCCTCCGTAGCGGGCGTGCTGATCGACGCTCGAGGCCACCTCGTCGGCTAGGAGCTCACAGGTGCCGTCCTCGTGCCACCGGACGATGCCGACGCCCGTTTCGTCGCACGAGCTCTCGATCCCCATCACGATCATGACAGCTGCCCCTCGACCCGGGCGGCGGGCCTGCGCATGGTGTACGCGTCGGCGCCGCTGGGCTGGTAGTAGTTCCTTCGGGTCCCGACGATCTCGAAACCCGTTCCCCGGTACAGGGCGATGGCCGGCTCGTTGTCCGTGCGGACCTCGAGGAACACAGGACCGCCGTGTTCATCGGCCTCCCGCAGCAGCGCGTCGAGCAGTTGCGCGCCGAGGCCCAGTCGCTGGTGGGCGGGATCGACCCCGATGGTGTGCACCTCGGACTCGGCGTCGGCCCCACGCCCGAGCAACGCGATCCCCGCGTAGCCGAGCATGGTGCCGGACTCGGCGCGGGCGACGAAGTAGCGGTTGTGCTGCCCGGTCAGCTCCGACCGGAACGCCTCCGCGCTCCACGGGCTGTCACCGGGGAACAGCACCGTCTCCAGCTCCTCGCAGCGGGTTGCGTCGGCCGCGGTCATCCCGACGATCCGCGCGGTCATTTCTTCCGGTCCGCGATGGCGACCGCGTCGGGGCGACGCAGGTACAGCGGCACCAACGGCGCGGGCTCCGCACCGGAACGCAGTGCTGCCACGGCCACCGCGACCAGACCCGAGGGCGACGGCGTCTCGACCGGCTCCACGGGCAGGTCGAACAGGTCGACGTGACCGGCCGATCCCGCGATCGCCTGGGAAGGAGTCGGCTCGAGGTCCGCGGGCTTGTTCACCTCCGGGCCCTGCACGCGGGCACCGCCGCTGTAGCGCGCCCAGTACACCTCGCGGCGACGGGCATCGGTGACCACCAGCAGATCCCGTCCCAGCGCGGCCTCGATCGCGATCGCGTCCAGGCTGCAGACACCGTGCACGGGAATCCCGAGGGCATCGCCGAACGCGGCCGCCGTGGCCATGCCGACCCGCAGGCCGGTGAACGGGCCGGGGCCACAACCGACCACGACGGCATCGAGGTCCGACGGGGCGAAGCCCGCCTCCGCGAGGCATTCGAGGATGTGCGGGGTCAGCACCTCCGCGTGGGCCCTCGCGTTGACCGTGATCCGGGTCGCCAGGGTTCGTGGGGTGTCGCCCTCAAGGCGCACCACCCCGGCTGTTACGGCAGGCGTGGCGGTATCGACCGCGAGTACGAGCACGGTTACCGAGGATACCTAGGAGACCCAGGCCCATTGCGCCGTGCGCACGTCCGACTCCGGTTCGCGCCGCAACCGCACCAGCAGATGCCGCTCGGCCAGGTGCTCGACGACGCCCTCGCCCCACTCGACCACCACGACGGCACCCGCGAGGTCCGTGTCCAGGTCCAGGGCGTCCAGTTCGTCGAAGGTCTGTCCCGGATCGGCGCCGATGCCGAGCCGGTACGCGTCGACGTGCACCATCGCCACCGGCTCACCGCCACCGGGCCGCTCGCCGCCCGCGCGATGCTCGCGGGCGATGATGAACGTCGGCGAGCTGACCCGGCCCTGCACGCCGAGCCCGGCCGCGATCCCCCGCGAGAGCGCAGTCTTACCAGCACCGAGCGGGCCGTCGAGCACCACCAGGTCGCCCGCGTTCAGCTCCAGGGCGAGGCGCCTGCCGAACGCCTCGGTGTCCTCGGTCGTCGGCAGGTGGATCGTGCGCGGATCGTGGTCAGCCACCGACAACCGTCCGTTCGGAATCGCCCTGCTCGGCGATGGAGCGGCCGACGAGTCGGTCGATCGCGTCCGTCACCCGGATCGGGAACTCGAGCTGCACCAGGTGCCCGCCGCCGACCACGCGCACCAGCTCGGACTCCGGCAGCTCGGCCGCCATGGCCTCGGACTGGGAGAAGGGCAGGATCATGTCCGCGTCCCCGCAGAGCACCAGCGAGGGCAGCTCGGCGATGACCGGAAGCGCCGCCGATTCATCGTGCAGCTCAAGTGATTTGAGGAAGTTCACGATCGTGGTCACCGACGTCTGGTTGAGCATCCACTCGGAGAACCGCATCAGCGAAGGACTGACATCGGTGCCGTACGAGGCGGAGCGCAGGATCGGGGAGATCAGCATGCGTGCGGCGCCGCGCCCGAACTGGACCAGACCCGGCGAGGTGCGGACCGCGAGCCGGAACGCGTCGATCACGGGGTTCTGCAGGTTCCTGCTCAGCCCGGTCTTGTTCAGGCCCTCGGCCGCGGTGGAGATGAGCCCGACCCCGATCACCTTGGTGCCGAACAACTCCGGCACCTGCCTGGCCAGCGCCAGTATCGTCATACCGCCCATCGAGTGTCCGACGAGCACCACGGGGCCCCTGGGCGCGACGGCCTGGAGGATCACATCGAGATCCCGGCCCAGCTGACCGATGGTGCAGCTCGCGGATGCGGGGACCGCGGACCGGCCGTGCCCACGCTGATCGAAGAAGACCATTCGAACGGCCTTGCCCCAACGCTTCTCGAGCTGGCGCCGTTGAAAATGCCAGGACTCCATGCGCAGGCAGTAGCCGTGCACGAAGACCACCGTGAGGGGTGCGTCCGCGGGACCTACCTCCCGGACCGCGAGCGCCGTGCCGTCCTCGGCCGCGACGATGCTGCCGCGGTCGGCGCTCATCAACCGGAAGTCCTCCTTGGCGTACCGGTCTCGCCTGCCACCGCGGCGGGCGGCCGGACGGTGCCCGACGGTGACCCCCGCGAGCGCGCCGAGCGCGGCGGCGCTGACCGCACCTCCGACGAGGCCCGCCTTCCCGAACGGATTCATCGCAGGTCCTCCCTGCCGGTGAAGCCCCGGACGATTCGCCCCCGAACCCCGGTCACCACTTCGTAGTGGATGGTGTCGAGTGCGTCGGCCCAGTCCTGGGCCACCGGTTCGCCGTCGTCGCCGCTGCCGAACAGCACCGCCACGTCGCCCTCCGCGATCCCCGCAGGATCCGGTCCGAGGTCCACCACCACCTGATCCATGCACACCCGGCCGATCTGTGGGTGGCGCCGACCACCGATCTGCACCTCGAAGCGGCCGCCGAGGGCGCGCGGGATGCCGTCGGCGTAGCCGACCGGCAGCAGGGCGACCGTGGTGTCGCGGGGCGCGATCCAGGTGTGCCCGTACGACACGCCCTCGCCCGCGGCGATCTTCTTCACCAGCGCCACCCGCGCCCGCAGTGTCATGGCGGGCCGCAGTCCGAATCCGCCGAGTTCCGGCACCGGAGAGAGCCCGTAGATCGCGATGCCGGGACGGACCATGTCGAAACGCAGGTCCGGCCGGGTCAGCACGGCGGCCGAGTTCGCCAGGTGCACCAGCTCCGGACGCAGTCCCACCCGCCTGGCCTCGGCCACGGCGTGCTCGAGGCGGGCGGCCTGGGTGTCGATCATCGGGTGGTGCGGCTCGTCGGCGTGTGCCAGGTGGGAGAACATCCCGCGCAGCCGCACCGCACCCTCGGCCTCCGCCCTGGCCAGATCCCGAAGGGTGTCCTCGAGTTCGAACGGCGAGACACCGTTGCGCCCCAGTCCGGTGTCGACCTTGAGGGTGACGGTCGCCGTGGACCCGAGCGCACGGGCCGCCGCGACCACCGATCCCAGGTGCCGGGGCGAGGACACGCTCAGTTCGATTCCTGCGGCGATCGCGGCGGTGAAGTCCGTGTCGGGAGTGTGCAGCCAGGACAGGATCGGCGCGTCGATGCCCGCGGCCCGCAATTCCAGGGCCTCCTCGACCGTGGTGACCCCCAGCTCGGCGGCCCCGGATGCGAGCGCCGTGCGCGCCACCGCTGCCGCCCCGTGGTTGTAGGCGTCGGCCTTGACCACGGCCATCACCGCGGCGTCGCCCGCGTGTTCACACAACAGGCGGACGTTGTGGGCGATCGCATCGAGATCGATCAGCGCTTCCGCCTGCGGCGCGTACGGGCCAACCGCGGAAGTCATGCGCAGATCGTCCCATACGGACAAGTCGGAGGTCACGATCCACGATCCTGCCATTGACCACCGAAAGGCCAAATGATTTCCATCACTAACGAGGTCACATTTAGGGCACCGCTTGGGCACGAAGCACCCTCACCGCCGCCCTGACCTGGCACAACAGTGCATCGGCCGAGATGGGCGCGGCCGTGCCCGAGCCCTGCCCCGCGGCCAGGTTGGCGGCCAGCGAGTGTGCGCGGGCGCCCATCGCCGCGGCGGTCAGCGGCGCAAGACCGGTCGACATGAGGGCCCCGATGACGCCGGACAGCACGTCCCCGGCGCCGGCGGTCGCAGGTGCGGAGCCACCGGCCTCGTTGAGCAGGACCGATCCGTCCGGATCTGCGACCACCGTGCACCGTCCCTTGAGCAGCACGCTGATCCCCCACTCGGCCGCCAGGCCGCGGGTCGCCGCCACCCGGTCGGCCGCCAATCTCTGCGAAGCGGAGGCGTGCCCGGTGAGCCGGGCGAACTCCCCGGCATGGGGGGTCAGCAACGTCGGCGCCGACCGGTCCGTGACGAGCCCTGGCTCCGCGGCCACCAGAGTGAGTGCGTCGGCGTCCACCAACACCGGCAGGTCGGTACCGAGGACCGCGCGCAGCACCGTCAGCGCTTCCTCGTCGACCCCCATCCCCGGGCCGACCACCCAGGCCTGCACCCGGCCTGCGGCGTCGAACCCGTCCACCGCGACCACCTCCGGCCAGCGCGAGAGAACCTGCGGTGCAGCGGTTCCCGCGTACCGAACCATGCCGGACGTGGCGGTGACCGCGGCTCCCGCACACAGCACGCCCGCACCGGGATAGCGCGCGCTGCCCGCGATCACCCCGACCACGCCCTGGCTGTACTTGTCGTCCGCAGGTCCAGGCATCGGCCAGCGGGCGCCGACCTCGGCCGCGGTCGGTGTTCGCACCGAGGCGTCCGGGAGGTCGAGGCCGATGTCGACGAGTTCCACCCGGCCGCAGTGCGCGGCCGCGAGGGCGTGCACCGGCTTGAGCGCCCCGAACGCGACCGTGACCGAGGCCGTCACGGCGGGCCCCGCCGTGACCCCGGTGTCGGGATCGACCCCGCTCGGCAGGTCCACCGCGACGATCGGCACGCCGACCCTGGCCACCAGCGCGGCGGCGGGCGGCCGCAACGGCCCCCGGCCCGAGATCCCTACGATGCCGTCGACCACCAGGTCGGGGTCGCCGAGATCGGCGTCGGCGCCCACCTCGACCCGCCCGCCGACGGCGCGCAACGCCGCCAGCCCCGCTGCGTGGGCCCTGACCGGGTCGAGCAGGATCGCCTGGACCGCGACCCCGCGCCTGCGCAGCATCGCTCCCGCCCACAGCGCGTCCCCGCCGTTGTCGCCGGAGCCGACGAGCAGAGTCACCCGCCTGCCCGCCACACCTCCAGTGCGAGAACGTAGTTCGGACGCCACCACGGCGGTCAACCCGTACGCGGCGCGGCGCATCAGGGCGCCGTCGGGAAGCGCGGCGAGCAGCGGGGCCTCGGCGGCCCGCACCTGGTCGGCCGTGAAGTAGTCGCGCATCGAATCACCGTATCTCGCCACGGCCGTCGTTCGGGGCTACCCTTTATCCATGCGCGCACTCGGCGCCACCATCGCAACCGGACTGCTCGTCGCATCGGTACTCGTGGGTAGCGGCAGTCCGGCGCAGGCGCGGGACAAGACCGTCGAGATCAACAACAATGCCTTCTGGCCGTCCACCTCACGAATCCTCATCGGCGACACCGTCACCTGGGAGTTCAACGACGAGGGCACCGAACACAACGTCACCGCGACCGGGAAGGGCACCGCAGAGGGCGACTTCGCCAGCGAGACGATGTCCGAGGGCGAGTTCAGCCACACGTTCATGAGGCATGGCACCTACCCGTACGAATGCACCCTGCACCCGCAGATGAGCGGCACCGTCATCGTGCGATGACGGCGCCACGCGCATCTATTCGACGGTGACCGACTTCGCCAGGTTGCGCGGCTTGTCCACGTCGTAGCCGCGGGTCTGCGCGACCTCGGCCGCGAACACCTGCAGCGGGACCGTGGACAGCAGCGGCTGCAGCAGGCTCGGCGCCGCCGGGATCTCGATGAGGTGATCGGCGTGCGCGCGCACCGCCTCGTCGCCCTCCTCCGCGATCACGATGGTCCGTGCGCCGCGCGCCTTGATCTCCTGGATGTTGGAGACCAGCTTCGAGTGCAGGACCGCGCGGCCCTTCGGCGACGGCATCACGACGATGACCGGAAGGCCCTCCTCGATCAGCGCGATCGGCCCGTGCTTGAGCTCGCCCGCGGCGAATCCCTCGGCGTGGATGTACGCGAGTTCCTTGAGCTTGAGCGCACCCTCGAGTGCCACCGGATACCCGACGTGGCGTCCGAGGAACAGCACGGTCGGCGAGTGCGCCAGTTCCCGCGCCAGCGCCCTGACCGGTTCGACCGTCTGCAGCACGCGCGCGACCAGGTCCGGCATGGCCTCGAGATCGCGGTACTCCCTGGCCACCTCGTCCGGGTACTTGGTGCCGCGCGCCTGCGCCAGCGCCAGCCCCACCAGATAGTTCGCGGTCACCTGGGCCAGGAACGCCTTGGTGGACGCGACACCGATCTCCGGTCCGGCCCGGGTGTAGAGGACGGCGTCGGCCTCGCGCGGGATCTGGGACCCGTTGGTGTTGCACACCGCGAGCACTCGCGCCTTCTGGTCCTTCGCGTGCCGCACCGCCTCGAGGGTGTCTGCGGTCTCACCGGACTGCGAGATCGCGACGACGAGCGTCGAGCGGTCGAGAACCGGGTCGCGGTAACGGAATTCGCTCGCCAGCTCCACCTCGACCGGCAGCCTGGTCCAGTGCTCGATCGCATACTTGGCGAGCAGGCCGGAGTGGTAGGCGCTGCCGCAGGCCACGACGAACACCTTGTCCACATCGCGGAGCTCCTGATCGGAGAGCCGCTGCTCGTCGAGAACGATGCGACCGGCATCGAAATGCCCGAGCAGGGTGTCGGCCACCGCGGCCGGCTGCTCCTCGATCTCCTTGAGCATGAAGTAGTCGTGGCCGCCCTTCTCGGCGGCGGCGAGGTCCCAGTCGATCCGGAACGGACGCGTGGGGACGTCCTCGTTCCCGTCGAAGTCGGTGACCGTGTAGCCGTCGGCGGTGATGACGACGACCTGGTCCTGGCCGAGCTCGACCGCATCGCGGGTGTGCTCGATGAAGGCCGCGACGTCGGATCCGAGGAAGGTCTCGCCCTCGCCGACGCCGATCACCAGCGGGGTGGACCGGCGGGCCGCGACGATGGTGTCCGGGTGGTCGGCGTGCGTGAACACCAGGGTGAACGCGCCCTCCAGGCGGCGGATCACCGTCCTGGCGCTCTCGACGAAGTCTCCGGCGGTGTCACCGGAGGCGTAGGCCCGCGAGACCAGGTGCACCGCCACCTCGGTGTCGGTGTCGGAGGCGAACTCGACGCCGTCGTTCTCGAGCTCGGCGCGCAGCGGCGCGAAGTTCTCGATGATGCCGTTGTGCACGACCGCGACCTTGCCCTCGGCGTCCCGGTGCGGGTGCGCGTTGCGGTCGGTCGGCCTGCCGTGCGTCGCCCAGCGGGTGTGGCCCATGCCCGTGGTGCCGACGAAGCGCTCGGTGCCGGTCTCCGCGAGCTCGGCCTCGAGGTTGGCCAGCCGGCCCGCCTTACGCTCGATCGCGACGCCGCCCACACCGTCGAGGACCGCGATACCGGCCGAGTCGTAGCCGCGATACTCCATCCGGCGCAGCGCCTCCACCACGACGTCCAGCGCCTGGCGGTGGCCGACGTATCCCACGATTCCGCACATGGGTCACCAGGGTACTGGGCTGCCGAACCCCTGCCGACCGGGAGGGCGTGGGCGCCGGGTGACCTGGGTCACGGTGCGACCGGCCCGGTGCCGAACAACGCCGTGCACACCCCGTTGTGCAGTTCGACGGCGACCTGCAGAACCCTGGACCCACCCGCGACCGGCAGCAGCGGAGAGCTGTAATTCGCACAGGTCTTGTTCTTAGCGCTCGGCGCCGCCACCGGCGCCGGGATCTCGAACCAGTTGCCGGCCCCGAAGTTGTCGTTGGCGAGCAGGACCCTGCCGTTCTTCGCCGACGGCTTGCCGTCCTTGCCGACGTAGGTCTGGCCGCCGAGCACCAGTCGGGTGCCGTTCGGCCCGCCCGGCACGGACTGCAGGTACGGCGAGTGCTGGAAGTAACTGCCGTCGGCGGTGGTCACCCTGACCCCCGGGTCGGTCGTCGCACCCCAGTTGACGCCGTCGTGCGAGACCTTGACGTACGGGCTGCAGTACTCGGCGCCGAAGTTGCACATCTCGTAGGTCGAGGCGAACCGTCCGTCCGCCAGCCGGGTCACCACGGCCATGCCGGGACGCACGCGCTGCGGATCACGCGCGAGGATCACCTGCTTGTCGACCCAGTCCAGGCCGTTGACGGAGGACACCCTGCTCAGCACCTGTGAGTGCCGCGGCATCTCGGTCTCGTCGGCGTAGTACAGCCACAGGGTGCCCGCCGCGTCGACGACGAACTCGGGCTCCCAGACGCCCTCGTGGTTCGGGGACCTGGCAGCGACGCCCAGCGGCACCCAGTCCCGGCCGCCGTTCAAGCTCGCCCACACCTTGATGGCGATCCGCCTGTCACGGCCCGCCTCGTACCCGACCGTGCCCGCCCACAGCAGCGTTCCCGGAGGCAGCAGGCCGGCCTGCTGCGGCACCTCGAAGAGGGTGCTGCAGCACAGCCCCGAGTTGGCCTCGGGGTCACGGACCGCGCCGATCGGATGGAAGCTGGCGCCGTCGTCGGTGCTCTCGAGGATCGGAGAGAAGTAACCCTGCGCATCGCGGCTGGTCATCGACGCCAGGATCGTGCCCGACTGCTTGAGCCGGACCAGGCGCGGATACTCCCCCACCCCGAGCACCGAGGGACCCGGTTGCGCTATGGCGGGGGTGGGACCGGCGACCAGGAGAAACAGGAACGAGAGTGCGAGACAATATGCTGCTCTGCGCAAGGTGCACCGTCCGGATAGTCGGGAAGTCCCGCGAATTCAAACAGACCGGAACCCCCGATCGTGATGCTTTCGCGACATTCCGATTCCGGGTGCGCAACCGGCAGTTATTGTGCTGTGATATCCGGCTCGGACCTGGTCAGGAAGTCGGCCAGTGCGGGCCACATCGTCTCGCGGGCCGCGCGACCGGTGAGCACGCCGAGGTGCCCGCCGGGGAACGCACCGAAGCGGACCGATGGCGCCCCTGTGAGCAGTTCGGTGAGGTGATGGACGGCCTTCACGGGCGCGAGCCCGTCGCCCGCGCCCGCGATGACCATGGTCGGTACGTCGATCTCGCTCAGACTGACCCGCCTGCCCCCGATCTCCATGTGGCCGGTCGCGAACTCGTTCGACCGCATCACCACGTGATAGAGCTGGCCGAAGGTGCGACCCGGGTACGCATACATGCTGTTCATGAAGCGGTCCACCGCCTCGAGCTGCTCGAGGTGGTCCCTGTCGTCGAGGTTCGCGAGAACGGTGAACGGCCTGGTCAGATACTTGTCGACACTCGCCGCCTTGAAGCCGAGGCTGGTCAGCGGGGCCGGGATGTTTCCGAGCGCCCGATAGAGGGGCGCAACGGTATAGGGACCGAACAGCCGGTCGAGCGGACGCAGGGTCGCGAACAGCGGAACCTGCCGCAGGTCGAACGGGCTGGCGATCGGGGTCAGTGAGGCCAACGGCAACTCCGGATGTGCCGCGGCCGCATAGACGGCGAAGATCCCGCCCAGCGACCAGCCCGCGAGGTGCACGAGCGCGCCGCCCGCGTCGTCACTGACCACCTGCACCGCATCGGGGATCACGTCGTCCACCCAGTGCTCGAAGCCGCGGGTCCGGTCCTGGAAGTTCACCGGGCCGTAGTCCACGACATACACGTCACGACCGGTTTCCATCAGGTATTCCACGACGCTGCAGCCACGGCGCAGGTCGAAGGCGACAGAGGTGGCCGCCAGCGGCGTGACCAAGAGCAGGGGCACACCCGTCGCCGCACGGTCGGCGGAGCGGAACCGGCGGATCGTGCGCTCGGCGTTCGAGTCGACGACCTCCGACGGCGTCGGCCGCAGGTCCGCCAGCCCGTTCGACCCGAGTCGGGCGCACACGTTCTCGAACGCGCGGGTCAGATCGCGGGGCACCGGTACCGGAATGCCAAACACTTGTCGCTTCTCCCTCGTGGTTCTCGATCGGATACGGTCATCCTCGTGGCGCCGACTCCTAAGACCCTGGCCTCTCAGCTATCTAAGCGCGGTCCGCACAAGGTGCTGCGCGGCGACCTCTCCCTCGCGGGCCAGCCCGGTGTGGTGTACACACCGGCGGAAGGCTTCTCGCTGCCCGCGGTCGCGTTCGCGCACGGCTGGATGACCGGCGTCGACCGGTACGCCCAGACCCTCACCCACCTCGCGTCCTGGGGCCTGGTAGTGGCCGCACCCGCCACCCAGCGCACGCCGGTCCCCTCGCACCTGGGCCTCGCCGCGGATCTGCGGACCGCGGTCGACATCTGTGCGGGCGTGCGCCTCGGCCCCGGGAAGATCAGCGTCGACGCGACCCGGGTGGCCTACGCCGGCCACGGCATGGGGGCGGGCGCTGCGGTGATCGCGGCCGCCCAGCACGGCCCGGCCGCGGCCGTCGCCGCACTGTTCCCGGCACCGACCTCGCCGTCGGCCGAGAAAGCCGCAGCCACCCTCGCGGGTCCCGGGCTGATCATCGCGGGCGACGAGGACATCGATTCGCTGAACTGCAATGCCCGCTCGATCGCCGAGGCCTGGGGCGGACAGGCGATCCTGCGGACGGTCGACGGCGGCTCGGCCGGCGGACTCCCCGAGGGCCGCAGGATGCTCGGCGCGCTCGGACTCGGCGGTTCCGAGCGCCGGACGCAGAAGACGACGCGCGCGCTGCTGACCGGATACCTGCTCTATCACCTGCTCGGCGAGACCCGGTACGAGCAGTTCGCGCTGCCAGGCGCCCACCTCCCTGGCTCCCTGGCCGTCGAGCTGGCCGCCGATCAGACGAGCCAGCTCACCGGGTAGCCGTCGGCCGGCTCCGTCTCCGCGGCCGGTGAGTCCACTGCCGCGGAACACAATTGACGCGAACGCGCCTCGGCGGCGAGGTTCGCGTCCGCGATGGCGACCCGGATCCGCTCGAGCGCGGCGGAATGCTCGGCGAGCACCGATTCCGCCCTGAGCCGGTTCCTCACAGCGGACCGGCCTCGGCCAGTTCGGCCCCCGATTCCGGCGCCGGGTCGGCGGGGCGCTCGTCGACGGTCGACGCGGGGGCCTTGGACCTGCCGTCGCGGGCCTGCCGCGGGGTCGGTACTGGCGGCATGGGTTCGGGCGCCGGGGCATCCGACACCGGGGGTTCGGGCACCGGGTGATCCCCCTGGTCGGCGGCGGGATCGGGCGACGCAGGCGGTTCCGGCGGTTTCGTGATCGGCGCGGATTCGGTTGCCCGCGAATCGCATTCGCACAGATTCGGTTCACCGTCCGCTCCGATCTCGACACGGTAGGTTCTCGGCTCGCCATCCTCCCGCACCAGCTGCAGGGTCTGGCCCTCGGTGGTCTCGACGACGACCATCGTCACCGTCGGTTCGGCGGCCGCCACCGGCGCGACGGGCGACTGCGCGGGAGCCGCCGGGGTGAATCCGGCGACGGGATCGTCCACCCGGTCGACCGCACCGAATCCGTCCGGATCGGAGCCGGCGAGTTCCATTGCGTCCGAGACCAATCGGTGCGCGCCGTCGATCGCCCTCGCGGTCGCGTCGCACAGCTCGAGGACACATGAGAGCTGCGCCTGCACGTGCGGCACGAACACTTCACTCAGCCACGTCGAGGTGAGGTCGACGGCGACGTCGAGAAGCCGGTCGCCGACCAGCGCCCCGGAACGCACCACGGACGGGATCATCGGGGTCAGCTCGGCGAACAGACCGGACGCCTGCCGCAACAGCCCCCACGCGTTGTCGCCGGACTCGAGCCGCACGACCGCGATCATCAGGTCGATCTCCGCCGGGGTGCGCCCCGCGATCTGCGTCGCGTCGAGTTCGTCCATCACGGTGGCGTTCGCCGCGACCACCGTCGCGATGACATCGGCGGCCGCCAGCAGGGCAGCGTGCACGCCTGCCATGGCCTCGGTGCTCGCGCGGGCGCGATCGAGGTCGGCGTCGAGCGCCGCCAGCGCCGAGTCGGCCGCGACGCCCTCCCACCCGGCCGCGAGGCCGAGGATCAGCTGCTGCTGCGCGTCGCACTGCGCGCGCATCGTGTCGACCGCGGCCCCGACGACGTCCGCGTCCGCGCGCAGCGCCGCGAGATCGCTCACGGCGAGTCCGAAATACCGCTCGCTGAGCTGGTCGTAGTCGATCGTCGGCTCGGTCACGGACCCCAGCCTCGGCAGGAACCGGGCGAAGTACGCCAGTTCGTCCGAAGCGGCCGGATTCACCGGTCCGCCCCGCCGACGGTCCCGGCGTTCTCCCTTTCCTGCCACGCATACGCGGCGATCGCCGCATCCAGCCGGTGCGCGTTCGACCTCGTCGCCTCCGCCCAGGCCAGCACGGGACCGGCGAGCCGTTCGTCACGGCTCCGCAGCGCCGCCGCCGCCGCGTCCAGCGCTGCCGCGGAGGTGACGAACCCCGCCGTGACGGTTCGCAGCGCCGCCACGTCCAGTTCGAAACGCTCCCCCACCACGACTCCCCCCGCCGGATACACCTGTCAGGAGTACAGACGCAGCCGGTGCCCGTTCGGTTCCCTCCGGTGACCTAGAAGGCCTCTTCCTCCAGCTCCATGATCTCGTTGTCGATCGACTCGAGGATCACCTTCGTCGCGGCCAGGTGCGGCAGGACATTCTTGGCGAAGAACGACGCGACCGCGACCTTGCCGCGATAGAACGACCGATCCTTGGCCGGTGCGCCACCGTCGAGGGCGGTCAGCGCCACCTCGGCCTGAGCCAGCAGACGCCACGCGATGAGCAGGTCTCCCACGGCGTACAGGAAGCGCACCGAGCCGAGTCCGACCTTGTACAGCTCGGACGGCTGCTGCTGAGAGGCCATCAGGTAGCCGGTCAGGATCCCCGCCATCTCCTGCACGTCGGTCAGTGCGGTCTCGAGCAGCGCCCGTTCGGTCTTGAGGCGGCCGTTGCCCGCGGCGCTGTCGATGAACTGGCGCACCTGACCCGCCACGTGGGCGAGCGCGACCCCACGGTCGCGGGCAATCTTCCGGAAGAAGAAGTCCTGTGCCTGGATCGCCGTGGTGCCCTCGTAGAGGGTGTCGATCTTGGCATCGCGGATGTACTGCTCGATCGGGTAGTCCTGCAGGTAGCCGGAACCACCGAGGGTCTGCAGGCTCTCGGTGAGCAACTCGTAGGCCCGCTCGGAGCCGACGCCTTTGACGATCGGCAGCAGCAGATCGTTCACCCGCTCGGCGAGCTCGGCGTCGGCACCGGACACCAACTCGGCGACATCGGCGTTCTGATGCGCCGCGGTGTAGAGATACACCGCGCGCAGGCCCTCCGCGTACGCCTTCTGCATCGCCAGGCTGCGGCGCACGTCGGGATGGTGGGTGATGGTCACCCGGGGCGCGGACTTGTCCGTCATCTCGGTGAGGTCCGCGCCCTGCACGCGCTCCCTGGCGTAGGCCAAGGCGTTCAGGTATCCGGTCGACAGCGTCCCGGCAGCCTTGGTGCCCACCATCATTCGAGCGTTCTCGATCACCTGGAACATCTGGGCGATGCCATTGTGTACCTCGCCGACGAGCCAGCCGACGGCCGGTACATCGGTGGCTCCGAAGGTCAGCTCGCACGTGGGTGAGGACTTGATGCCCATCTTGTGCTCGACACCGGTGACGTACACGCCGTTGCGATCGCCGAGTTCGAGGGTGTCCGGATCGAAATGGACCTTCGGGACGTAGAACAGGCTCAGGCCCTTCGTCCCCGGGCCCGCACCCTCGGGACGGGCCAGCACCAGGTGGAACAGGTTCTCGGCGGTGTCCCCGACGTCGCCGCCCGAGATGAACCGCTTGACGCCCTCGATGTGCCAGGTGCCGTCGGTCTGCTGGATCGCCTTCGTGCGGCCCGCACCGACGTCAGACCCGGCGTCCGGTTCGGTCAGCACCATGGTGCCCGCCCACCCACGCTCGAATCCGGCCTTGGCCCAGTGCTTCTGCTGTTCGGTCCCGACGGTGTAGAGCACGCTGGCCATCAACGGCCCCATGTTGAAGAAGCTCGCCGACCCGTTCGCGGCGACCAGCATCTCGCCGATCGCCCAGACCAGGGGGGCCGGAGCGGGCACACCGCCCATGCCCTCGGGCAGGCCGAGGCGTGACCACCCGGCCTCGTTCACCGCCTCGACGGTCTTGCGCAGTGAATCGGGGACGACGATCGCGTGGTTCTGGGCGTCGAACTCGACGGGATGGCGATCCGCGTCGACGAAGGACGCGGCGACCGGCCCCTCTGCCAGCCTCGCGACCTCCGCGAGGATGTTGCGCACGGTGTCGGCGTCGAGGTCGCCGTAGGCACCACCGTCGAGCAGCTTTCCGATCCCGAGCACCTCGAACAGGTTGAACTCAATATCGCGCACGTTGCTCTTGTAGTGACCCATCTCGCCGAACCCTCCCTAGTCGTCGATTCGCAAAGAAGCCTGCCCGACAAGAGATTCAGTACGCAACCGTAGGTAGCGGGACGCCCGCTCAGAACTCGCTCTTCGGGATGAAGATCCACATCGCCAAGTAGATGAGGAACTGCGGGCCCGGCAGCAGACAGGAGGCGACGAAGAGCGCTCGCACCAGCCACGGCTTCCAGCCGAGGTACTGGGCGAGGCCGGCGCAGACGCCGCCGAAGATGTTCCCGGTGCGGGCACGAGTCAGGCGACGGCTGGTGGTCTGGGTGGTCATGGTGCTCCCTTTCGTCGGACGGTGCAGCGGCTCGCTGCGTTGTCCTCCACTATTCGGGAGTCGATGTCCTCACCGCATCGCGCTGAGGGTTGATTTCGGCATCGGGGTATCCCCTTGGAGGATGAGTCGAAACCCCTGGCCGGTTCGGGGTTCACCCCTAGTCCGCGACCACGGACGCCGCGCCCTAGACCGAGGCGACACGGTCCGCGAGCCCATCGGCCAGCTTCTGCGCGATCTCGATCTCGGTGGCCTCGACCATCACCCGCACCAGCTGCTCGGTGCCGGACGGGCGGAGCAGCACGCGGCCGGCCTCGCCGAGCATCGCCTCGGCCTCGGCAACCGCCTCGAGCACTGCGGGCGCGCAGGCGACCGCGGCCTTGTCGGTGACCTGGACGTTGACGAGCACCTGCGGCAGCGTGCGCATCACCGCGGCCAGCTCACGCAGCGACTTGCCGGTCTGGGCCATCCGGCCCATCAGCCTGAGCCCGGTGAGGACGCCGTCGCCGGTGGTCCCGAAGCCGGGCAGCACCACGTGTCCCGACTGCTCGCCGCCGAGGCTGAACGAACCGTTGCGCAGCTCCTCGAGGACGTACCGGTCGCCGACCGCCGTCGTGCGGACCTCGATACCCGCCTCACGCATCGCGATGTGCAGGCCGAGGTTGCTCATCACCGTCGCGACCAGGGTGTTCTGGGCCAGTTCGCCGGACTCGCGCATCGCGAGGGCGAGCACGCTCATGATCGCGTCACCGTCGACCACGGAGCCGGTGGCGTCGACGGCCAGGCACCTGTCCGCGTCCCCGTCGTGCGCGATGCCCAGGTCAGCGCCGTGTGCGAGCACCGCGGCCTGCAGCTCTTCGAGGTGGGTGGAACCGCAGCCGTCGTTGATGTTGAGGCCGTCGGGATCGGCGTGGATGGCGATGACCCGCGCGCCCGCCGCCCGGTAGGCCTCCGGGCCCACCGTCGAGGCGGCGCCGTTCGCGCAGTCCACCACCACGGTCAGCCCGTCGACACGGTGGGTGGTGGCGCGAGTGAGGTTCTCGAGGTACCGCTCGGCCGCGTCGGTCGCGGTGCGGACGCGACCGATGCCGGCGCCGGTCGGCCGCGGGATCAGGTCGCGGTCGGCGATGGCGGCCTCGATGCGGTCTTCCGACTCGTCGTCGAGCTTGTGACCGCCCGCCGCGAAGATCTTGATGCCGTTGTCCGGCATGGGGTTGTGCGAGGCGGAGATCATCACGCCGAGCGCGGCGTCGTAGGCGCCGGTGAGGAAGGCGACGGCAGGAGTGGGCAGCACGCCGACGTTGATGACGTCGACGCCCGCCGCGGTGAGCCCGGCGGTGACGGCCGCCTCGAGCATCTCACCGCTCGCGCGGGGGTCCCGTCCGAGGACGGCGATCGGTCGGGGCGCGCCCCGCTCGGAGAGCGCCAGCACAGAGGCTGCCGCCCCCGCGATCCGCAGCGCCAACTCGGCGTCTAGCTCCGCATTCGCCAAGCCGCGCACGCCGTCCGTACCGAACATCCGACCCATGTAAACAGACCCCTCTGTCTTTGCTACGACAAGAGCAGGCGTCCGGTACTGCTGGACGCCTGCTCTTGTTGGTGAACAGGTGCCGATGCCGACCCTCGGGGCCGGCATCGGCGACACATCAGCGCTTGGAGTACTGAGATGCCTTACGGGCCTTCTTCAGGCCGTACTTCTTGCGCTCGACGGCGCGGGCGTCACGGGTGAGGAAGCCGGCGCTCTTGAGGGCCGGGCGATCCTCGGGGGTGACCTCGATCAGGGCGCGGGCGATGGCCAGACGCAGGGCGCCTGCCTGTCCGGACGGTCCGCCGCCGTGCAGGAGGGCAACGATGTCGAAGGACTCGGTGCGCTCCACGGTGACGAGCGGGGCCTTGATGAGCTGCTGGTGCACCTTGTTGGGGAAGTAATCCTCCATGGTGCGGCCGTTGAGCTTGAACTCGCCGGTGCCGGGGACCATGCGGACGCGGACGACCGCCTCCTTACGACGGCCGACGGTCTGGATCGGACGATCGATGTAGATCGGGGCTGCGGGGGCGACTGCCGCCTCGGCCTCGAACTCCTCGACGATCTCGGGCTGATCCGCGGAGTCGAACTCCTCCACCACGGTCTCCTCGACAACGACCTCAGCGGTCTCGTTCTGCTCGGTCACTGGGCCACCTGCTTGATCTCGAACGGAACCGGCTGCTGCGCGGCGTGGGGGTGATTCGGGCCTGCGTAGACCTTCAGCTTGCCGGCGATGGCGCTGCCGAGCTTGTTCTTCGGGAGCATGCCGACGACGGCCTTCTCCACGAGGCGGTCGGGGGTCCGCTCGAGGACCTCGCCGACGGTGCGGGACCGCAGGCCACCCGGGTATCCGGAGTGGTTGTACAGGAGCTTGCCGTCGCGCTTGTTGCCGCTGATCGCGACCTTGTCGGCGTTGATGATGACGACGAAGTCGCCGCCGTCAACGTGCGGTGCAAAGGTGGGCTTGTGCTTGCCGCGGAGCAGGTTCGCTGCCTGCACGGCAAGTCGGCCGAGCACCACGTCAGTGGCGTCGATGACGTGCCACGTGCGGGTCACATCTCCGGCCTTCGGGGTGTACGTAGACACAGAACTTCCTCGTCATATCGTGTAGCTGCTGGCCACAGCGTGTGGTCCGGATGATCTCGGCGGCCAGTGGAGACCCGAGAACCCGCACTACAACGGGCACGTGAGTGCCGCGCCGTACCGCACGCCGACGTAGAACCATACCGCGCAGGTCAGGGCCTGGTCAAAGTCGGTCCCGGTGGCTCACCGATCCCGTGGCTCACCGCTGGCCGAGCGCGTCCGCCAGCTGCTCGACCGCCCAGGTGATCTCGTCGCGCTCGATGACGAGCGGCGGCGCCATCCGGATGGTCCCCTCGTGCGCGTCCTTCGCGAGTACCCGGCGGGCGAGCAAACGCTCGCAGACGACCCGGGCGCCCGGCTGACCGGCCGCCAGCTGCACGCCTGCCCACAACCCGCGCCCGCGGACCTCCGAGACCTGTTCCTGCGGCAGCTGCCCGAGCAGATCGTGCAGATGGGCGCCCAGTTCGCGGCTGCGCTGCTGGAACTCCCCCGTCTCCAGCAGCCGGACCACCTCGCTGCCGACCGCGCAGGCGAGCGGGTTCCCGCCGAAGGTGCTGCCGTGCTGACCGGGGCGGATCACCTCCATCACCGACCGGTCCGCCACCACGGCGGAGACCGGGATCAGCCCACCACCGAGCGCCTTCCCGAGGATGTAGACGTCGGGGACGACGTTCTCGTGATCGCAGGCGAAGGTGTCGCCGGTCCGGCCGAGACCGCTCTGGATCTCATCCGCGAGCATGAGGATCGAGTGCTCGTCGCACAGCGCCCGGACCGCGGCGAGGTAGCCGTCGGGCGGGACCAGCACACCTGCCTCGCCCTGGATCGGCTCGATCAGGACGGCCACGGTGTTCGGGGTGACCGCGGCCGCGAGCGCGTCGAGGTCGCCGTAGTCGACGGTGAGGAAACCGGGTGCGTACGGGCCGAAGCCGTCGTGCGCATCGGGGTCGGTGGAGAACCCGACGATGGTGATGGTCCGGCCGTGGAAGTTCCCGGCGAAGGTGATGATCTCGGCGCGGTCGGCGGCGACACCCTTGACGTCGTACCCCCAGCGCCTTGCCAGTTTCAGCGCGGTCTCGACGGCCTCGGCCCCGGTGTTCATCGGGAGCACCGCCTCCTTGCCGCACAGCCGGCTCACGTCCTCGCAGAACCCGGCGAACGCCTCGTGCTGGAACGCGCGGCTGGTGAGCGCGAGCGTGCCGAGCTGCGCACGGGCGACCTCGACCAGTCGCGGGTGCCCGTGCCCGAAGTTGAGCGCCGAGTACCCGGCCAGCATGTCGAGGTACTCGACGCCGTCGATGCCGCGCGCCCAGGCACCGCGCGCCGAGTCGATGACCACCGGCAGCGGATCGTAGTTGTGCGCGCTGTGCGCCTGGGCCCGCGCGAGTTCCGCGAGCGTGCCCGCGGTCACCGGCACCCGCGCGTTCATCGGGCCGCCTGTATCTCGCGATAGCCGCGGAGTTCGAGGGTGCAACATTTGATCCCACCGCCGGACTTGAGGAACTCCGAGAAGTCCACCGGGACCGGGGTGTACCCACGCTCGGCGAGCAGGCCGGCCAGCCGCTGCGCCTGACTGGGCAGCACCACGTTGCGGCCGTCGCTGACCAGGTTGAGGCCGAGCCACCGGGTGTCGGCCTCCTCGGCGATGACGGCGTCGGGGAACAGGTCTCGAAGGACCGCGAGGCTCTCGGGGGCGAATGCCCCCGGCAGGTAGGCGACGGTGCGATCGTCGAGGACGCCGAGCGCCGTGTTGAGGTGGTAGTACCGGGGATCGATCAGCCGCAGGGTGACCACCCGGCGGCCCAGGTGCCGGGCCACCTCGGCGTGCGCGCGCTCGTCGGTGCGGAACCCCGTTCCCGCGCAGACGATGTCGCCGACCACCAGCAGGTCGCCCTCACCCTCGTTGATGTACCGAGGACGGGTGGGCCGGAACAGTCCGTTGGCGCGGAACCAGCGCAGCACGTGGTCGGCCTCCGCGGCCCGCTGTTCGGTTCGGTACCGGGCACCGAGCGCGACCCCGTCGATGACGAGGCCGCTGTCGGTCACGAAGACCATGTCCGGGAGCCCCGGCACGGGATCGATCGTCAGGACCTCGTGTCCGAGCCGCCGATAGGTCTCGACCAGGTGCTCCCACTGCGACATCGCCAACGCGGTGTCGACGGGATCCTCGGGTCGCATCCACTCATTGATGCTGTAGACCACGTCGAAGAAGGTCGGGGGGCACATCAGGTAGCTCCGCGGCCGCGCGCGGCGGGCGTCCGTCGGGCCGGGATCGGCCCCTGCGGTCTGCGTCATCCCCTGCCCCTTTCGGCGAAGGTGCTACGAGTATCCGCGCCAGGCGAAACCGAATCAATGACCTGGCCCCGAACACGAGAATTCCCCGGTGGCTCTCCTCCACCGGGGAATTCTCATGGCATGAACGCAACCAGCGCGCCGATCTCAGGCCCAGCTGGCGGCCGCACTGTTGTTCGTCGCGTTCATGTCGTCATTACCGGCGCCGACGGCCCGACCGATGGCCTCGAGGACCTGGTTCAGCTCGTTGGCCGCGGAATCCCACTTGGCCTGCTGCGCCTGGTAGGCCTCCGACGCGGAGCCCTCCCACTCGGCGACGAGCGGCGCGAGGTAGCTCTTCAGGTCGCCCAGCTTGCCGTTGATGTTGCCGCTGGTGGCGGCGATGTCCGCCCTGGCGCCGTCGATGGCGCCGAAGTCGTAACGCATGGTCCCGCTCATGGGTCCTCCTACTGTGTGGATCGAAGCAGTCTGGTTCGAAAAAGGGTGTCGCCCACCCGGGTCCGGCCCGAGCGCGCGGGACTCAGATGTTGAGGCCGCCGCCCGCGTTGTTGATGGCGCTCGAGTGGTCGTCCTGCACCGCGGCGTAGGCGACGCCATTGGCCTTGATGTTCTCGCTGATCGCGAGCAGCGACTCGTTGAGGCGCTTGGCGCTGGAGTCCCAGCGGACCATCAGGTTGTCGAACGCGACCTTGGCTGCGCCTTCCCAGGCACCGTTGACGGCGGCGAGCCGACCCTGCAGCGAGGACAGCTGCCCCTGGATGTCCGCGTTGACATCGCCCACGTGCCGCGACGCGGTCTCCATGGTTTCGGTGGTAGTCCTCATCTGACCGCTCATGACCAGCTCCTTAGAAATCGTCCGCGTCCTGGATTTCCAGCCCCCTCTGGACTGAGACGGACCGCGCCTACAGATAGTTGGACGCGCGCGCCCAGCCGTTCGGTTCCATCGAATCCGAACCAATTTCCGCGAGCAGGCAAGCGCTCAGCGGCCGGCGATCACCGTCGAGCGAACTGCCTGCTCACACGGGTCTGCGAGGTCACGCCACCGATCCGGCGAGGTCTGGCAGCCGACACTGACCTGCAGCCCGTCCTCGACGAGGACAGACCACCGGACCTCGGTATCGGGGTCCGGTCTCTCCCGGTACAGAAGTCCCGGCCGCCCGTCGACGGCACCGCGCTCGATCGCGCTGAAGGTCTCCGGCCGCATCTCGGCGCGCCGACTCAGGGTGTGCGCCACCGCCTCGAGATCCGCCCCAGGCGTCAGTTCCTGCGCCACGACCAGGATTCGTGCGGCTGCGCCCTTCTCCGGCACCAGCTCCACCCGGGCCGCGTCGCCGCGGTCGGCGCGTTCGCGCCACCCAAGGGGAACGGTCACGCTCACCCGGCCCGCGCGTGCGGATGACTGCGCCTGCACCTCCGTGTCCGGCTCCGCCGATGCGCGAGGATCGCCGCCTCCCGCGACGACGACAACCGCGGTGATCGCCGCGACCACGAGCACACCGGCCGCGACAAGCGGGCCCCACCGGCCGACGGTGGCCCACCGCGACCGGCGCACCACCGGCGCGATCGTCTCGGGCGCGGCCGGCGTCTGAGCCACCATGTCGAGCCCACGGGCCAGCGCACCCGCCGCGACGGCGGAGCCAGAGACCACCCTCGCCACCACCGGCAGATCCCACCCCGCCTCGATCGCATCGACGATCGAGAGTCCAGCCGTTCCCGGCAGTTCGCCGGTGACGAGGATTCTCGGCGGTCGTTCGGGGCACAGTTCACGCATCGCCGCGGCGAACTCGCCTGCCACATCCGGGTTGTCACGCAGATCCGACGAGCCCAGTTCCGCCCGGTGTACGCAGTCGTCGCTCTCGGCACCGGGCACCGAGGCCGTCGTCTCGAGGAACCCGACCTCGAGCACCGCGCTTCCGGTCGGCATCGGCTCGGGCGACCACCGCGCCAGCGCCTCCGGGACACCGATCAGGAGCACCCCCTTGCCTATCCCACGGCCTGCCTTGACCAGGGCCCGCCGACGACCGCGACCCCAGTGCGCCGGGTGGGTGAGCACCACCAGATCCGGCGCGGTGCGCACCCCGAGTCCGGCCACCAGGTGCCCCAGCACGCCTGCGAGCACCTCGTCCATCGGGAACACCCGATCGCCGAGCGAGAGGTACTCGTCGTCGACATACCGGATCGGGTACGGCTCGAAGGACTCCGGATCGGCGATCCCCGCGGCGAAGGCCCGGTCCCCGAACCGCAAACCGAAGGAGTCTGCGTACACCGCCGCCGGGCAATCGAAGTGCACGCCCGCGTGGCACCCCCACACCGTCGACTCGGTGAGGTGGATGGCCAGCACCCCGTCCGCGGTCACAGCGGCGGAAGCCACGCCACCTGTACCAGGGAGGCACCCGCCCTGGTGACCAGAGTGCCTCGGCCAGGCGGCATCTCACTGGGGCGGACGGTGCCGATCAGGTTGCCCTCGTCGCGGCTTCCGCTCATCACGAGACCCGCCGGCACGAGGTCACGCAACCGCGCGATGATCGGCTCGTACAGCGCCCGGGCCGCGCCACCGGAACGGCGGGCGATGACCAGGTGCAGGCCGATGTCGTTGGCGTGCGGCAGGTACTCGAGCAGCGGGGTCAGCGGGTTCCCGCTCGAGGTGGCGACGAGGTCGTAATCGTCGACCACCACGTAGATCTCGGGTCCGGTCCACCAGTTCCGGTCGCGCATCGCCTGGATGGTGATGTCGGGCGCGGGCATCCGGGTCTCCATGATCGATGCGAGCTCGTTCATGAACTTGGTCGCCGTCACCGAGTTCGGCGCGTACCCGGCGAGATGATCGCCCTCGACGACCCCCAGCATGGTCCGCCGGTAGTCGATCTGGATGATCTTGGCCTGCGATGGGGTGTTCGATTCCATGATGCCCGCGCAGATCCCGCGCAGCAGCGTGGTCTTACCGGACGCGCTGTCGGCGAACGTGAGCATGTGCGGCTGTTCCGCGAAGTCGACGAAAGCCGGCGCCAATTCGGCCTCGTCGATGCCGATCGGGATCCGGAGACACCCGCCATCGCCCGCGGGCGGTCCGCCCGCCGCCGCCATCGCGACCAGTTCGGCGCGTGGGAATCGTTCGGGGAGCATCCGCACCGGCGGTGCGGCGCGCCCGACGGTGACCGCCGAGATCCGCGCGACGGCGTCCGCGACGCCCGCGGTGAGGTCGGCACTGGTCGGGTTCCCGTCCACTCGCGGCAACCCCGTCAGCAGGTGCAGTCCCTCCCGCGTCATGCCGCGGCCGGGTCGCCCTTCCGGCACGCGGGATGCCTTGGGCCTGCCCACGTCCGAATCCGACGGGTCGCCGAGCCGGAGCTCGATCCGGGTGCCCAACTGATCCTTGAGCGCCGGGCGGATCTCGCCCCACCGGGACGCCGTGAGGACCACATGCACGCCGAACGAGAGGCCCTGACCGGCCAGGGCACCGATCTGCGCCTCGAGGGGTTCGAAGTCCTGCCGAATACTGGGCCAGCCGTCGATCACCAGGAACACGTCGCCGAACGGGTCCCCGGACACGCCGAGCGCTCCAGGCTCTCGGGTCGCTCCGCGGGCTCCGCTCTCGTGGCCGCCGGTGGCCGGATCGAGCGAACGAAGCCGCCGGAACTCGGCCATCGAATCGATGCCCAGCTCCCGGAAGCGGTGTTCGCGCTGACGCACGATGGAGTTCATCTCGGCGACGGTGCGCCGCACCCGGTCCACGTCGAGGCGGTTCGCGACCGATCCGACATGCGGGAGTCCGGCCAGGCCTGCCAGGGTGCCGCCGCCGAAGTCGAGGCAGTAGAACTGCACCTGCTCGGGGGAATGGACAAGGGCCATCGACATGATCACGGTGCGCAGCACGGTCGACTTGCCCGACTGAGGTCCGCCGACGATCGCCATGTTGCCCTGGGAGCCGGAGAGATCCACCACCAGCTCGTCGCGCCGCTGGTCGTAGGGCCGGTCCACGATACCGATCGGCGCCCGCAGCGTGCTGACCGCGGAGACCGGCTCGACCAGAACGGATCTCGGCAACAACGAGTTCAGGGTCGGCGGGTCCTCAAGCGGGGGCAGCCACACGTTGTGGGCGGCGGGACCGCGTCCCCGGATCCGGTCCACCACCGTCTCCAGGACCGTCAACCCGCTCGGTTCGGGCGCCACGTCCGCGGCACTCGGCGGCAGCGCGGCCGGGACATCGACGATCAGGTCGGACACCGGCGCGGCGGTGAACGGGCGCGGCCTCAGGTCGATCGGGGACGCGGCGGCCTCGATCGCGGCCCGCGATCGGCCACCGAGGTAGGGACCGGAGACATAGGCGGCCGCGAACCTGACGATCTCGGCGGAGTCGCACTTGAGGTAGCCGGAGCCCGGTGTGCCCGGGAGGTGGTACGCGTCCGGCACACCGAGGACGGTGCGGGACTCGTTGGCAGAGAACGTCTTGAGGCCGATCCGGTAGGAGAGGTGACTGTCGAGCCCGCGAAGCTTGCCTTCCTCGAGCCGCTGGCTGGCCAGCAGCAGGTGCATGTGCAGTGATCGGCCCAGCCGCCCGATCGCAACGAACAGGTCCGCGAACTCCGGCTGCTGACTGAGCAGCTCGGAGAACTCGTCGACCACGATGAACAGCGCGGGCAGCGGGGCGAGGTCGGCTCCGGCGGCACGCGCCTTCTCGTAGTCGGAGACGTTCGCGAAGTTGCCCGCCGAACGCAGCAACTCCTGCCTGCGGTTCATCTCTCCCGCGAGGGCGTCCTTCATCCGGTCGACCATCGCCAACTCCTCGGAGAGGTTGGTGATGACCGCGGCGACGTGCGGTGCCCCCTCGAGTCCGAGGAAGGTGGCGCCGCCCTTGAAGTCGACGAGCACGAGGTTCAACGATTCCGGCGAGTGGGTCGCCAGCAGCCCGAGGACCAGGGTGCGGAGGAACTCCGACTTCCCCGATCCGGTCGCGCCGATGCACAGGCCGTGGGGGCCCATGCCGTTCTCGGCGGCTTCCTTGAGATCGATCTCGACCGGTGAGCCGTCCATACCGACGCCGATCGGTACGCGCAGGCGCTCGCGCGCGGTCCTCGGCGCCCACGCCACCCCCGGGTCGAGGGTGGCGACATCCGGGATACCGAGCAGGTGATGCCAGCTCGCCACCGGCTGACCGTCCTCGACCGCATCGGTCGTCTGCTGGGTCGTCGTTCGGTAGGGGGCCAGTCGCCTGGCTGCGGTCTGCGCCTGATGGGTACTGAGCTGATCCGCCACCGCGAAGATCTCGATCCCGGAACCGCTTCGTGCGCCGATGGATTCGCCATCCATCACCAGCTGGATCCCACGACTCGCCGCCAGCTTGGGGCAGTATCCGCTGAGGTCGAGCACCGTCACGGAATCGAGGCCGCCGTCGATGATGGACTCGCCGTCCAGGATCCCGCCGTCGATCACCACGATCATCTGCGCCACCCCGGGAGTGGCCGGGGCGTTGCGCGAGTACCGATTGCGGACGGCCAGCTGCGGCCCGAGCGAGGCCTCGAGCTCCATCAACGAACCGAAGAACATCCTGCTGGTGCCTGCCCCGTCCTGCGCCTCCGGATGCTGCGAATGCGGCAGCCATTTTGCCCATTCCCACTCGGGCGCGGTGTCGGGACCGCAGACGACCGCGACCTGCAGCTGATCGGGACCGTGGAAGGTGCACAGCTGCACCAGCATCGAACGCACCATCGCCCTGGCCGCCTGACGGTCACCGTCGACCCCGATGGCAGCGAAACCGCGCACCGATACCGCGGTCGGCAGCTCGTGGACCACCGAATGGGTGCGCACGAATCGTCGCAGCGACACCGCGGCGACCGGTTCGAGGTCCTCCACGGGGCCGGTCTCCGGCGCGATCAGGCGGGTCGCCAGCCGTTGGCTGCCTCGGCCGACCCGAACGTGGCAGTAATCCGGATCGGCGACCCGCCGCTCCCACATACGCGCGGTCCCCGCGAGCGTCCACAGGAACCTCGGATCCGGGTGACTCCACTCGAGCGCCGCACGCTGCTTGTCGCCGGTGTCGTAGACGTCCCGTCGCAGCTGATCGAGGTAGCGCAGATAGTCCTTGCGGTCCTCGTTCGCCTCCGCCGACCTGGCGCCCCCGCCCTTTCCGCCCCCGCCCGCGAGCATCCCCAGCATCGAGACGACCATCATCACCGGGAACAGCAGCGACATCGGGTTGGCTGCCATGCCGGAGGTGAACATCAGGGCGACCATGCCGAGCATCGCCACCACCATCACCACCGGCAGCAGCTTGGTGAGCAGGTTGCCCGGAATGATCTTCGGGATCTCGGGCGGCGCCTGCAGGCTCAACTCGCCTCCCGGCGTGCGCGGCACCTCTCGGCGCGCCCTACGTACGAATCGCACGGTACTCACGCGCGTTCACCCCCCAGATTCCGCTTTGGCAATCCCGAAATGGACCCCACTCCCCTGGGTCGACACCTCGAGCCATGAGAGGTTAGCCCATCCCGCGGGCGCCCCACGGCGCCGGGCCGAGGAGCCCGATGTCGTAGAGTGCACCCGTTAGGCGAGGATCGGTGCAGGTGGGGCCCTGCACACCGAGTTTCTTGGGGGGAAACGAACAATGACCGCTGCGCGCGTGGATGCGTCGCCGGCCGACGCACATCGGGGTGGCCGCACCGACCTGTGTCGCCTGACGATCCTGGCGGATCACACCCAGGTGGACCTCGCGGTCCCGTTCGGGGTGCCGCTGGCTCTGATCATTCCCGGCATCGTCGACATGATCGAAAGCCACAGCATCGCAAACGACTTCGCCACACCCGCCGAGCCGTTCGAGCCCACCGAGTGGGTGCTGGCACGGATCGGGCAGTCACCGCTGTCGGCCACCCTCAGCCTCGGTGAACACGGAGTTCGCGACGGCGACCTGCTGGTCCTGCAGTCCGCGCCGACGAGCGCCCCGGCACCCCTGTTCGACGACATCATGCACAATGTCGCTGCCCTGGAGGCCGACCGGTACCGGCGCTGGACCCCGCTCTCGGCACGGGTGATGGGCAGCGCCGTCGCGGTTCTCGCCACGGTGGCAGGCGCCGGGGCTCTGCTGCTGGCGCGCGCCGAATCGGACAGTCTCGTCGGCGCGTTCGCGGCCCTGTTCGTCGCCGCCCTGCTGATCACGGCGGGCACCGTGGTGAGCCGGATCTATCTCGACCGTGCCGCGGCCGCGGTGCTGTGCGCATGCGCGATGCCCCTCGCGTTCACCGCGGGCGCCCTGATGGTGCCCGGCCGACTCGGCGCGCCTGGCCTACTACTCGGGGTTGTGACCTGCGGTGCGGCCGCCGCACTCGCGCTGCGGATCAGCGGCGTCGGTCTCTCCCTGTTCACCGGGATCGCGGCCGCCGCGCTGCCGGTGTCCGCCGCCGCCGCGGTCGGCACGCTGACCGAACAGCCCACCTACGCGATCGGTGCGGTGCTCGCGGCCGTCGCCCTCGTCGGGCTCGCTGCCGCCCCGCGCATCGCGATGTTGTTGGCCAAACTCCCCCTGCCACCGGTGCCCGCACCGGGCTCGGCGGTCGATATCGAAGAGGAGGCACTGGAGCCGGACGCCGCGCTGCCCTCGTTCGCCTCCCTCGCGTTGCGAGCGGCCCGTGCGCGGCAGTACCTCACCGGCCTCGTGTGCGCGATGACCGCACTGACCGCGGTGGGCACCCTGGTCGCCGCCAGGGTCTTCGCCGATGGCGGGATCTACTGGCCCGGGACAATTCTCGCGACCGTGTGCGCGGGAGTCCTGATGCTCCGCGGCCGCACCTACGCCAGTGCCGAGCAGGCGGCACCCCTCATCGGCGGCGGTGCGGCCATCGTGCTGATGCTCCTCGTCGGCGCCGCCGTCACCAATCCCGGACAGTCCGTCGGCGTCTTCGCGCTCGCGATCGTCGTCGCGGGTCTCGCGCTCACGCTCGGTGTCATCGCGCCGAACCAGACCTTCTCGCCGGTCCTGCGTCGCTGCGTCGAACTGCTCGACTACGCGGCCATCGCCGCGGTGGTCCCGCTGGTCTGCTGGGTGTCCGGGCTGTTCACCATGATGCGCGGCCTGTGAGCGGCCAGGCACGACGGATCCCGATCGCGCTCGCCGGCGTCGCCCTCGCGGTGTCACTCGGTCAGGCGACCGCGATCGCGGTCCCCCCGCCGTCGATCGACCCCGGCCGGGTGCCGCCCAACTCGGCGCCGTCCGGACCGAAGACCGAGCTCAGGGACCCCTGCTCGACCACGCAGCCGGTCGCCGATCTGGCACAGGTCCCGCCGCCGCAGCGCGCACTGGACCTGGAGTCGGTGTGGCCGCTCAGCACCGGGCGAGGTCAGACGGTGGCGGTGATCGACACCGGGGTCGAGCGGCACAGCCGCCTGCCCGGACTGATCCCCGGCGGGGACTACGTCTCCACAGGCGACGGCACCCAGGACTGCGACGCGCACGGAACCCTGGTGGCGGGCATCATCGCCGCGAATCGCAACGGTCAGACCGGATTCGCAGGCGTCGCTCCCGATGCCCGGATCCTGAGCATCCGGCAGTCGAGCAACATCTATCGGGAAACCGACGGCCGCAAGGACGCCGAGGGCCAGAACGCGAAGGGTGTGGGGAACGTGAGCACCCTCGCCCGGGCCATCCGTCACGCCGCGGACTTCCCCGGTGTCACGGTCATCAACATCTCCGAGGTGGCGTGCGTCCCCGCAGGCGCGGGCGACAGCGCGGCGCTCGGCGCCGCCGTCGACTACGCCGCCCGCATCAAGGACATCGTCGTGGTCGCCGCGGCAGGCAACCTCGACAGCGAGGCCTGCAAGGCATCGAACCCGCCACCGGACCCCGCCACACCCCATGCGAGTCCATGGGATTCGGTGACCACCATCGCGACCCCGGCCTGGTACGACGATCAGGTGCTCGCCGTGGGCTCGGTCGACCAGGACGGCGCGCCGTCCCCCTTCACCGTCCCCGGACCCTGGGTCGACGTCGCGGCGCCCGGCACCGAGATCACCTCGCTCGACCCGCGCCGGCCGGAGCCGACCGGGCTGACTGATTCCGTCAACGGCGGCTCGGTTCAGGGCACCAGCTTCGCCGCCCCCTACGTGGCCGGCACCGCTGCCCTGATCCGGGCTCGGTTCCCGCGGTTGACCGCCCGGCAGGTCATGGACCGGATCGAACAGACGGCGCACGCGCCGGCCGACGGATGGGATCCGTTCGTCGGACACGGCGTCATCGACCCGGCGGCCGCCGTGACTGCGGAGCTTCCCGGTTCCGTACCCGCGGACGAACCCCAGTCCACCGCGATCGCCATTCCCGAAGCGCCTGCGCCGCCCGACGACCGTCCACGAAAAGTCGCCGTGGCGGGAGCGGGCGGCGTCGTTGCGCTGCTCGGGCTCGGGTTACTGGCCTCGTTCCCGTTGCGCCGCAGGCTTCACCGGGACGGCGGCGAAACGTCGACCGGCTGATCGTCGGGGGCGACCCCGTCGTGCGCCAGGAAGGCCGCTTCCCTGCCGAGCATCGGGCCCGGGGCGAGCAGTCCGACGATTGACCACGGTGCTGCGACGCTCCCGTCGGTGAACCCGAGAACCTTTGCGGCGTCCACGTTCTCGACGCCATAGCGGACACCCGTGTCCGCCACGAAGAACAGCGCACCCTTGCGTTCGCTGGACGGGTCCATACCTGCGGCCTGAACCAGCCCGCCGCTACCCGGTTTCAGGTATGCGGTGTCGACCATGGGGCCGGTGCCGTCCGCCTGCGCCAGCGAGACCATCTCGGCGTCGCGCGGGAGCGGGAGCGCGTTCCCCGTGATCACCGTGACCGTGGCGTTGAGACCCCCGTCGGATTCGTCGGCCCCCTCGATCGGCTGCCAGGACAGGCAGCTCACCGGACTGCTGTCGATGTCGACGATTTCCGGCGCCGTCTCCGGGAAGGTGGACACGGCAAGGTCGTTCACCTGTGGAGGTCGCGACACGACGTCGAGACTGACCTCGTCGGCCTCCGCGCTGCCCTGCGAGTCGGACGCCCGGATCAAGTCACTGGTGGCTTGGCTGATCCGCTGCAACCCACCGCGCAGCACCACGTAGGACTTGCTCCCCTGGGCATCCTTGGCCCGGATCACCGATCCGATCGTCTTGCCCTGCACCGGATAGTCCGGCTGCTCGCCCGCCCCACTGATCTCGGGCGGCGCGATCGCCTGCGCCTCCGGGATGGCATTGAGCAGGCCGGGGCTCACCGGCCGCGGCTCGACTCCGTCCAATCCGAAGGCGAGGGACACCGCGCGATTGTTCGGGTCGATCCGGGCTCGCTTGCCGTCGTAGACGAGAAAGGTGCCGTCCGTCCCCGTCACCAGCAGCGCTTGGCCGTCGGCCAGGGTCGAGACGTTCTCACCGAGCTCGGGATCTCCCGCGATGACGGCGGTCCTGATCGCCTTGGTGCCACCGGAGGCGATGGAATCGCACACCGTCCACGCGGTCGGCTCACCGTGCGGAAGTGCCGATGGCGCACCAGGAATGCCCATCAGGGCGCCGCGCGGACGAGTGCCGAGCTCCGACTCCTTGACGATCACCGGCGTTGCAGCGTCGCCCGCGATCAATCGGGCGGACGCCAGGTTCAGCACCGGATGGAGTGTGTCCTCCACCATCACGAACATGGCCCCGGAATCCTTGCCGACGACGATCTGCGCGTCACCGATCTTGTCCTGCGGCCGGATCAACGCCAGCGCTCCGCACCCGGCGAGCCCGATGACGGCCAAGACCGCCCCCACGGTCAGAGCCCGAGACTGGGTTCGCATCGGGTCGTGCAGCATCCGCACATCCCGGCGAACCAGGGCGTGTTCCATCCGACGAACCAAGAAGCGATACCCGTTGACCTGCCAACGCGTGGTCGGCTGTGCTGCCATGATCCCTCCCCCGTTTGGCGCGCACTACGGAGGGACACAGTACAGTTCTGTCGAAGAACCGAGCGGCGGGGACCGCACGGATCAGGGGGGATGGGGGAAGACTGTGTCTCGACGGCGGGGGCGGCGTCGGCGTGTGGTGCCGAGGGTGTCGATCCGAAATCTGGTCATCGCGCAGCTGTTGGGTGCAGGCGCGGGCGCAGCGGCGGCAGGCTTCGGTGCGACCTGGTGGCCGGCCGTGGCCGTCGGAGCGGCCGTCGCACTGCTCGGCCTGATCCCGGTCGGCGGACGCTGCGTACTCGACTGGGCGGCCACCGGATGGCGGTATCTGCTGCGGCGCGAACGCCGCCTCGGGGAGACATCCGACTTCCGCGCCCCGTCGGGTCCCGTGGTCGGGCTGCACTGGGACGACGGGTCGGTGGTCGCGGTCATCGAGGTGCTGCCGATTCCCGGCAATCTGACTCAGGTCACCCGCGACGGATTCGAATCGGTCCACCGGCTGCCGGCGCTCGCGCTCGCCGAATCGATGACACAGCACGACATCAGTCTCGGTGGCATCGACATCGTCAGTCACGGCTATCGCGCGAGCGCGGGCAGCCCCGCCACCGAGGTGTACGACCAGCTGGTGGGTCCGCTGCCCGCGATGGCCCAGCGGACGGTGTGGCTCGCGGTTCGATTCGACGCGACCGCCCAGTCCGATGCCGTCACGCGGCGCGGCGGCGGCACCACCGGTGCCGCGCGGGCCGCATCGGTCGCGGCACTGCGGATCGTCCGCGCACTGTCCGAGGCGGGCTGCCCGTCTCGGCTGCTCACCGCGGGCGAGATCACCTCCGCCGCAGCGCAGATCACCCGTGGCGTCCGGCCCGACTCGTTCGCCCGTTCCTGGTCCCACACTCCGCTGCCTGGCGTGTGCAACACCGGCTATGCGATCGATCCGCGGGTGCTGTCCGACGACTTGCTGGCCAAGCTGTGGGTACCGTCGAGCCTCGGTACCACGGTGACCGTGCGGCTGCGCCCCGGCGCACGCGCGGGCGAGGTCCGGGTCGCTGCCTCCTGCCGGATGACCACCCGCACCCTGCCGGAGCGGCTCGACCTCCCCGGACTCATCTCGATGCAGGGCAGGCAGGCCGACGGACTGATCTCCAACCTGCCGTTTGCCTCGGCCGATCTCGACTCGCTGACTCCGTTCACGGACTTCTCCGCAGCGCAGCTCGATGCTCTGGCCCTGCCGCTGTCCGGGTGCGGGCAGCTGATCGGCTCGGACAACTACGGGCACGGACTGACGGCCCGGATCGTGGGGCCCGAGATCGAGTACGTGGACGTGCTCGGCGAGTTGTACCTCGCGCAGCAGTTGGTCTTCCGCGCCATCGCGACGGGAGCCCGGATCCAGATCCACTCGGACCGTCCCCAGGTGTGGGGTTCGCTGATCGACTCCATCGCCACACCCGACCGGTTGCGGCTGATCGACGACCCCACCCGGCTCGACCCGACCTTCACGGCGGTTCTGTTCGACGGGGTGGAGCCGGTGCCGCCGCGCGCCGGGGTCACCACCATCCGGATACGCGACGTGCACGAGCCCGCGTCGGCGATCGATCCGCAGATCTCGATCGTGCAGCCCGGCGCGGGCGGCGACCGTGTCACCCTCCGAGCCGACGGCAATCAGGTCGACCTGGTGTTGGTCACCATCGCGCAGGAGACCGCGTTCATCGGCAGGCCGAGGGCCACGCGCCCGCTTCAGCCGGCCCGGTGAGCAGCGGTCAGCCGGGATACGGATCGGCGACGCGCGCGGTCCGGAGCGCCTCGGCCCACCACGCCAGCTGATCGAGCATACGGACGGAGCCGTCGATCGCGGCTCCGTCCTGGGTCTCGCCGTCCGGACCGAATCGCTTGCGCGCCTGGTGAAAACTGACGGTCTGCCGGATCGAGACCATGTGCACCTCGGCCACCACCTGACGTAACTGTTCGGTGGCGCGCAGTCCGCCCGACAGCCCGCCGTAGGAGACGAAACCGACCGGCTTGGCCCGCCACTGCTGCTTCGCGGTGTCGATCGCGTTCTTCAGTGCGCCCGGATAGCCGTGGTTGTACTCCGGGGTCACCACCACGAACGCCGCTGCGGCGTCGACCCGTTCGCGAAAGACGGCCGCTTCGGGGCCGTCGGACAGATCGGCGGGCAGCGCGATGTCGGCGAGGTCGAGCACACCGACGTCGAAGGCCCGATGCGCGCGCGCCCGACGCACGAACCAGTCGGCGACGACGGGTGCGAACCTCCCGACGCGGACGCTGCCGATGATCACCTCGAGCCGGATCGGTTCCGTTGCCACGCCTCATCGAACCACGTGCCGCGGACGTCCTCGGCACCCCCTTGCCCCAATATCCGAGCCCGTATACTCTGAGTCGAGTATTTGAGTCGGGATCCAACGGGAGGGCGACGATGGCCAGAACACGGGCGTTCTCCCGAGGCAATCCGCTGGCGCTGGCGATCCTCGGGCTCGTCTCCGAGCGGCCCATGCACCCGTACCAGATGTCCCAGACCCTCAAGGACCGCGGCAAGGACGACTCCGTCAAGCTCAACTACGGATCGCTATATTCGGTGGTCGAGTCGCTGGCCAAACAGGGAATGATCGAACCGGTCGGCACCGAGCGGGACGGAAACCGGCCACCGCGGACCGTCTACGGCATCACCGACTCCGGCGCCGCGGAGGTCGAGGCGTGGATGCGTGAACTCCTCTCGAGCCCGACCAAGGAATACACCCAGTTCCTCGCGGCGCTGTCGTTCATGCCGCTGCTGAGCCCGGACGTGTCGGTCCAGCTGCTGCGACAGCGCCTGGCCCGGCTCGACGACCGGATCGGGCAGCTCGACGCGACGATCGCCGCGACGGCGTCCTTCCTGCCCGAACTGTTCGTCGTCGAGAACCAATACGAGCTCGCGCTGCTCCGGGCCGAGCGGGACTACGTCGCGAGCCTGGCCGGGCGCATCGCGGACGGCAGCCTCGGCGGCGTACGCGGCTGGCGGTCGCTGCACGAGCGGCTGGCCCAGGGCCCAATTCCCCCCGACGAACTCGATGCGATCTTCCGATCCGAGGGGGTACCGCCGCCACAGCACTAGCGACGAAACAGCAACGGCCCGGGTGCGCCAACACCCGAGCCGTCACCGGATCCGAACCGACCGACACTCGCGCATCGATGCGTTTCGTCTGCACCGATCAGCATAGACGCGCGAGGCTCGCCGGTTCACCCACCACTCATGAGTGAGGAACCAGAGATGCACGCAGTGAACCCGGTCGCCGTCGAAGCGACCGACCTGGTCAAGACCTATCCGGGCGGCCGGAAACAACCGGACGTCAAAGCCCTTGACGGCCTGTCCTTCTCCATACCGGCGGGCACCGTGTACGGGATGCTCGGCCCGAACGGGGCCGGCAAGTCCACCACGACCAAGATCGCCGCCACGCTGTCGACCGCGACATCCGGCACCGTGCGGGTCGCCGGCTTCGATGTCGGCTCCGCCCCCGACGCGGTCCGCGGCCAGATCGGTTACGTCTCGCAGGGCACCGGTGCCGATCCCCGGCAGACCCCGTTGGAGTCGCTGATGATGGCCGCGCGGCTACGCGGGGTCCCCCGGGCAGCCGCGCGCGACCGCGCGACCGAACTCCTCGCGCAGTTCGACCTCGCCGATGCCGCCGACCGGCGGGTCGGCACGCTGTCCGGCGGGATGCGACGCAAGCTCGACGTCGCGATCGGACTGATCCATGCGCCGGCGGTGCTGTTCCTCGACGAGCCGACCACCGGGCTCGACCCGGAGGCGCGGGCCGAGATGTGGGCCGAGATCCGCAGGCTCTCGGCCGAGACCTCGCTGACCGTCGTGCTCACCACGCACTACCTCGAGGAGGCGGACGAACTCGCCGACCGCCTGGTCATCATCGATCACGGCCGTGCGGTCGTCGAGGGCACGCCAGGGAAGCTCAAGGCCACGCTCGACGGCGACACCCTGTCCGTCGATCTGATCGAACCGGACCCCACGTCGGTCCGCGCGGCGGCCGGCTCGATCGCCGCCCTGCGCGACGTGGTGGTCGAGGCGCGCGGCATCAGCGGCAGGCTCATCGCAAGGGCCGATGACGCCCCCGCGGTGATCGGCTCGGTCATCTCGGCCTTCGATTCGGCCGGAATCGGCTTCGGGGCGGTCTCGGTCTCGCGGCCGTCCCTCGACGACGTCTATCTCCACTACGTCGGCCACGCCTTCGAGGTCGACACCCAGAATGGAAAGGCAGCCCGGTCATGACCACAGCGGTGCTCACCCACTCCCCCGCCCGCACCGACCATCGTGCCCGCTGGTCGGTCGCCGCGGGGCAGATATTCCGGCGCTGGAGCGTCAACACCATGCGCGAGGCCTGGGGCGTCGGGGTCTCGCTGTTGCAGCCGGTGATCTGGATCCTGTTGTTCGGTCAGGTCTTCACCTCGATCGGGACCATCCCCGGCTTCGGCTCCGACGGCTACATCACCTTCCTGGTGCCGGGAATCCTGATGATGACGGTCCTGTACTCCGGCGCCTGGGCGGGCACCGGCTACATCGAGGACATCGACAACGGCGTGATGGACCAGCTCCTCACCGCCCCGGTCCGTCGATCCGCGCTGGTGGCCGGCCAGCTCGCGCAGCAACTGGTGGTGGGACTGCTGCAGTCCGCGATCGTGCTGGTGATCGGCTTCGCGGGCGGCGCCCGGTATCCGGGCGGAGTCGGGGGCGTCGGGCTGGCACTGGTCGCGGCGACCCTGCTGGCCGCCGCGTTCTGCTCCCTCTCGACCGCAGTCGCGCTGACGACCAGGAGTCACCTCGCACTGATCGGCATCGCCCAGATGGTGGTGATGCCGGTGACGTTCCTGTCCACCGCGATGATGCCGCGGGACCTCATGCCCGGGTGGGTGCAGGCCGTCTCTCGGTACAACCCGATGACATGGTCGGTAGAGATCGCCAGGACGGGCCTCGCCGGCACCGCGAACTGGGGCGAGATCGCCTGGCAGCTGAGCCTTCTGACCGCATTGGCCACCGCGGCGTTCGCCTGGTCGATCGCGGCGTTCAACAGTTACCGGCGCGCGCTCTAGATCCCGCTCCGCCCCCGAACACGACAGGGCCCCGCCGAGCTTCGGCGGGGCCCTGTCGCTTACGCGTCTAGGAGCCGAAAGGCAGCCCGGCCGAACCGGTTCCGCCGCCGCTACCGCCCGACACGTTCACGGACAATGTCGGCGAGGCCGACCCGAGGAATCGACCCGCGCCCGAGTACACCGCGGTGATCGGGTGACTCCCGTTCGTGTCGAAGGTGTGCGGGAGCGTCGCCTTGCCGTCCACGACGTTGACGGGTGCACCGATCGGGGCATCACCGTCCTTGAACTGCACGGTGCCTCCGGTGGGAACCGGGGCCACCGTCGCCGACAGCTCGACGGCGGTGCCCGCCGACGCCGAACCGGGCACGGTGAGCCCGGTCGTGGTCGCGGTGTCCGGCGTCTCGACGGTCGCGAAGACGCCGATCGGGTTGAACACCTGCGTCGAACCGAAGGTGTTCACATCGAACGTCAGGCCGCTGTCGAACGTGCCCGCGGGCGCGTTGTCCGGAACCTTGTACGACAGCTCCAACGACACCGTCCGGTTGACGTTCTTCGACAGCATCCACGCACTGAGCGAATTCGACACCGACACCCGGTTGTTCGCCACATCCACGCTCGGCGTCACCGCCGACGTCGACGCCGCCGACACCTTCGCACTGCCCGGCACGTACTCGAACCCGGCCGGATGCACATCGGTGATCTTGTTCAGGTACCGGTCGATGATGCTGTTCACCGAGAACTCGGTCCGATACGTCACCACCTCACCCGGGAAAACCGAACCATCACCGAGCAACGTCTTCGTCGCCACGATGTTCGTGGACGTCACCGTCGCCGACTGCTGCGCCGCCGATGCGACACCACCACCGACCCCGAGACCGAGGGCGACAACGGCCGCCGCGCTGATCGCGGCCGCCGCGCGGCGCATCACCGTCTGAGACATGAGAATTCCTCCAAGGTGCTTGTGTGGAACTGAATGCGACCGGGCCCTGGTGATCAGGAGCCGAACCCGAGCGACCCGGTGCCGCCGGTGTTCGCCCCGGTGACCTTGAGTGCGGTGGCCGCGGAGGTCGACGCCTTGAAGCCGGGCGCACCCGAGTACACGCCGGTGATCTGATGATCACCCGCGGTGTTGAACGTGAACCACAGCGTGGCCTTGCCGTCCACCACGCCCACCGGGCCGCCGATCGGGGTGTCGCCGTCCTTGAACTGCACCGTGCCGCCTGCCGGGGCGGGGGTCACTGCGGCGACCAGGCTCACCTGGACGCCGGTCTGCGCGTCGTTCGCGAGGCTGAGCAACGTCGAGGTCGCGACGTCGGGCATCGACACCGCCACCGTCGAAGGCGCAGAGGTCGAACCCGCGAATCCCGGCACGCCCGAGTAGACCGCGGTGATGCTGCGCGGGCCCGCCGTGGCGAACGCATGCGACAACGTCGCGGTGCCGTTCACGACATTGGCAGGCGTACCGATGTTCACGTCGCCGTCCTTGAACTGCACGGTACCGCCCGCGACAGACGGGGACACCGAGGCCGACAGGTCAACCGCGACACCCACGGTCGCGGCCGCAGGAGCCGTCAGCTGCGTGGTGGTCGAGGCCGGGCCCTGCACGTCGATCGTCACGCCGATCGGGTTGAACACCTGCGTCGAACCGAAGGTGTTCACATCGAACGTCAGGCCGCTGTCGAACGTGCCCGCGGGCGCGTTGTCCGGAACCTTGTACGACAGCTCCAACGACACCGTCCGGTTGACGTTCTTCGACAGCATCCACGCACTGAGCGAATTCGACACCGACACCCGGTTGTTCGCCACATCCACGCTCGGCGTCACCGCCGACGTCGACGCCGCCGACACCTTCGCACTGCCCGGCACGTACTCGAACCCGGCCGGATGCACATCGGTGATCTTGTTCAGGTACCGGTCGATGATGCTGTTCACCGAGAACTCGGTCCGATACGTCACCACCTCACCCGGGAAAACCGAACCATCACCGAGCAACGTCTTCGTCGCCACGATGTTCGTGGACGTCACCGTCGCCGACTGCTGCGCCGCCGATGCGACACCACCACCGACCCCGAGACCGAGGGCGACAACGGCCGCCGCGCTGATCGCGGCCGCCGCGCGGCGCATCACCGTCTGAGACATGAAAGTTCCTCCATTTGCAGCACAAAGCATTGTTGGATCGAAACAGAACTGAAGACTCAGGAACCGAACTGGCTGGAACCGAACGACCCGTCGCCACCGGCACCGGCCACCGTCACCGTGCTCGCCTGAGAACCCGCACCCGAGAAACCTGCGAACCCGGAGTACGTCACCGAGATCGAATGAGCACCCGGCGAATCGAAGGTGTGCGACAGCTTCGCCTTACCGTCGACCACATTCACCGGACCACCGATCGGGGTCGCACCATCCTTGAACTGCACCGTGCCACCATTCGGAGTCGGCGACACAA